>NZ_NWSW01000013.1:0-190972 GCF_002531805.1 Rhizobium sp. M1
GCCACGAGACCTATCCGACCTATCACGACGCCAATGTCCAGAAGGTGCTGATCAACGGCGTCAAATGGGCCTACAACCCGCAAGCGGCGTTGACTGCTATTACCGACGCTCCAAATGTGCCGGTAGAAAAGGCACTGGAGCCGATCGTCGAACGCGGTCCGAAACTGCATCAGGCCGGCGAAGCCGGTTACCGCTGAGGAGCATTCATGCGACTACTCGTTCTTGGCACGGGCGTGATGGCGAAAAGCCAACTCACCCACTTCAGCAAAATCGACGGCGTAACGGTGGTCGGCGCCGTCGACACCGATCCCGACCGGCTTTCCGCCTTCGCCGACAAGTTCGGCATCGAAAAGCGGTTTCTGTCGCTGGATGAGGCGATCGCCTGGGGTGAATTCGATGCGGCGACGAACATTACGCCCGACCGCATCCATCACCCGACGACTCTGGCGCTGATCGCCGCCGGCAAACATGTGCTCTGCGAGAAGCCGCTGGCGGAGAACTATCCGAAGGCGCTGGAGATGACGGAAGCGGCCGAAAAGGCCGGCATCATCAACATGGTCAACCTCACCTATCGCAATGTCGCGCCGCTGCAGCGCGCCCGCGCGATGGTGCTGGCCGGCGAGCTCGGCACGATCAAACATGTCGAGGCATCCTATCTGCAGAGCTGGCTCGTCTCGCGCGCCTGGGGCGACTGGCGCACGGAATCGACCTGGCTGTGGCGGCTGTCCACCGGCCATGGCTCGAACGGCGTGCTCGGCGATGTCGGCATCCACATCCTCGATTTCGCCGCCTATGGCGCCGCGACCGACATCGATCATGTCTTCGCGCGGCTGAAGACCTTCAACAAGGCGCCGGGCGGCCAGATCGGCGAATATATGCTCGACGCCAATGACAGCTTCACCATGTCGGTCGATTTCGCCAACGGCGCGCTCGGCGTCATCCATGCCAGCCGCTGGGCGACGGGCCATCTGAATGAACTGAAGTTGCGCATCTACGGCGAGAAGGGCAGCCTCGAGGTCATTCATCGCCCCGGTGGTTCCGAATTGCGCGGCTGCCTCGGCGAGGATGCCGAGACCGCCACCTGGAGGGAGATCGAGGTGACGCCGGTGCCGACCAACTACCAGCGCTTCGCCGAGGCGGTAGCAAGCCGCATCCAGCCGGATCCCAATTTCCGCCACGCCGCCAACCTGCAGAAAGTTCTCGACCTCGCCATGGTCACCGAGCGTGAGCGGCGCGAGCTGAAGGTCTGATGCCATCTTGATGGAAAGCCGTCGCCCCTGCGGCGGCTTTCCCAAGCGTCGTGCCGCTTTCAGTCCGTGATATTTTCGCGTTATGCTTCCATATGGGCAGCTCGACGCTTTCCTTTGGTCCGTTCCTTTACGATCCCGTGACAGCAAGCCTGTGGCGGGAGGGTAGGGCCGTTGCGACAGGGCCCCGGCCGGCGGCCTTGCTTGGCCTGCTGCTGGAGGCCGAGGGGCGCGTCGTCACCAAGGCGGATCTGATGGATCGCGTCTGGCCGGGGCTTGCCGTGGAGGAAGGCAACCTCACCGTTCAAATTGCCGCGCTCAGGAAGCTTCTTGGTGCAAGGCCCAATGGCACCGACTGGATCGTCACCGTTCCGAGAGTGGGGTATCGCCTGCCGCGCCAGGAGGATGCCGGGGCGGCAACGGTGGCGCCGCAGCCGCCGAGCGTGGCGGTTCTTCCCTTCGTCAATTTCGGCGGCGACGCCGATCAGGATTATTTTGCGGATGGCGTGGTGACGGAGATCATCACGGCGCTGGCACGGTTCCGTTCCTTTTCGGTCGTCTCGCGCAACTCCGCCTTCGTCTACAAGGGTCGCACAGTTGATATGCGGGAGGTCGCAGCCGAGCTTGGGGTACGCTACCTCCTTGAGGGCAGCATCCGGCGGGAGAACGCGATGGTGCGCATCAACGTGCAACTGGTCGATGGGGCAACGGCGGCAAATCTCTGGGCCGATCATTTCGAAGGCGGCATAGGCAGCATGTTCGCCTTCCAGGACCACATCACCGAGCAGGTCGCTTCGATCGTCGAGCCGGCAATCGAGATCGCCGAGATCCAGAGATCGCGGCGCGACCGGCCGAACAGTCCCGCTATCTACGACCTCTATCTGCGGGCGCTTGCCGGGATCATCGACGAGTCGATCGCTGGCAACGCCGCCGCCTATGGCCTATTGCGCGAGGCGCTCGCCATCGAACCGGAAAACGCAATGCTTCTGGCGCACGCCGCATGGGCGCTCGAACATCGCATCACCATGGGTTGGCCGAGGCTCGGAGAGGACGACGTGGCGGAATGCATCGGTCTTGCGCGCCGCGGCCTCCAGCATTCAGCCGGAAATCCCCGCGTGATGGCCCATTGCGGCATGGCCTTGCTGCAGACGGGCAAGGATTATGAAGGTGGGGTCGCCGTGTTGGAGGCGGCAGCGGCCGCCAATCCCAACGATCTGCTCGTCGCTGCCTGCTCCGGCATCGCGGCTCTGCACTGCGGCGATATCGATCATGCGCTCGAACGCCTGCATCGCGCCGTAAGGCTTGGGCCGCGAGATCCGGATGCGCGTTTCTCGCTGACGGGGATTGCGATGGCGGAGATCTTCCGCGGCAATTACGAGGCGGCGATTTCATTCGCGTCGCGCTCGCTGGCGCTCAACGCGCATTTCGACCCGACCTACTGGATGCTGATCGCGGCCCATGCGCATCTCGGCAATATGGGGCAGGCGCAGCAGTTCCTGCATGCGCTGGAAGCGATCGCACCCGATGTGACGCTGGAAGGCATCGCGGCCGGCCAGCCGGCCAAGGATCCCAGGCGCTTTGCGCCGGTTCTGGAAGGGCTGGCGCGCGCCGGGATGAGGGCGCGTGCATAGGTTTTTGGAAGTTTTGCAGCTTTTAGCGCGGCCTTAAGGACCCAATCCGCCGTTTGAGCGAGGCTCATCCCGTCGACGAGATGGAGGATCGGCGATGCTTTCAACCATCCAGATTCTATCGCTCAAACAGGGCAAGCTCTATGGCGATCGCATTCCACTCGATGCGTTGCCGCAAGGGTTCACGATACCGCGACGCCTTGCCGGCCTGTTCACGCTGATCGGCATGGCGCAAGCAAACGAAAAAGGCCCCGCCGAAGCGGGGCCGGAGGTAGCCGAGCCGCAGTAGGCGGCTTCGGCGATCTTATTATTCAATCACCTGCACCACGCGGTGGGTGCGGGGCTCGACGATCACACGGCGATCGTTGACGACGGTATAGGCATATTTCGGGTTGTCGGGCACCGGAGTGACGACGACATCAGCCGGAAGCGGCTTACCGACGACGATCGGTTGTTCGACGACCACGCGAGAGGTCGGGGCCGGCTGCTGTTCGACATAGGTGACGACCTCGCGCGGCGGCGGATCGATAACGGCGCCGGCAACACCGCCGGCCACGCCACCAACGGCAGCGCCTACGGGACCGCCGACAATCGCGCCGGTGATGGCGCCACCGGCAGCACCGGTGACGGCTCCGTCAGCCAGAGCATTGGTGGCAAAAGACGACAGCGCAAGGGCGCTGGAGACAAGTAGAATCTTGTACATTTTGCTTCTCCTTTGCTGGGGTTGCGTCTCGTTAACGACGCCATCTATTCGATGTTCCCGCTGCAAAGAGTCACGCTTTGGAAGGCTGATTCACATTCTGTGAGGCGGCTGAAGCATTGCCGGACGTCGATTATTCCAGCCGCCGGCGGAAGAGCCAGGCGGCGGCGCTGAGCGTGACGGAGGCGATCAGCGCCAGCGGGATCGTCTGGTTTATCACCTCGCTCAAGGGGATATCCTTGAGGAAAACGCCTTTGACGATCACCAGGAAATAGCGCAGCGGATTGATGAAGGTTATCGGCTGCAGCCAGCCTGGCATGTTCTCGATCGGCGTTGCGAAGCCCGATAGCAGCATGGCCGGGACCATGAACAGGAAGGCACCGAGGATCGCCTGCTGCTGTGTCATCGACAGCGCCGAGATGAAGAGGCCGAGGCCGGCGACCGAGCCGAGATAGAAGATGGCGCTGCCGTAAAGCAGGAAGAGCGAACCGCGCAACGGCACCTCGAAGAGGAAGACGGCTGCCAGGATATAGACGGTGATGTGGAACAGGCCGATCATCATCGGCGGGATCAGCTTGCCGATCAGGATCTCGTGCAGGCGTAGCGGCGAGACCATCAGCTGATCGAAGGTGCCGAGTTCGCGCTCGCGGGCGATCGACAAGGCGGTGACGATCAGGCCGATCAAGAGCGCGATGCTGGCGATCAGGTTCGGCACCATGAACCACTGATAGGTGAGGTTGGGGTTGAACCAGTTGCGGGGCATGGTCGAAACCATCTCGGGGCCGGTGCGCCTGCCTGCCGGCGTCTCGGCGGCAAGGGCCGCGCTGATCTGCGAGAGGTAGCCGGCGACGATCTGCGAGGCATTGGAACGGCGGCCGTCGAGGATCACCTGCAGATCGGCCGGCGCTTCCGCCTCGATGTTGCGGGAGAAATCCGGGCCGATTTCGATCGCTGCGATCACTGTCTGGTTATCGATTGCCACCTGAACTTCGGCCTGATCGGCGGCAATCTCGATACTGCGAAAGGTCGGCGAGCCATCGATGCGCTCGATCAGTTCCTGGCCCCAGTGGCCGCTGTCGCGGTTCAAGATCATGACGTCGACATTACGCACTTCGAGGGTCGCCGCGTAGGAAAAGACCAGTAGCTGGACGATCGGCGGTCCGATCAGGATGGCGCGGCCCTTGGGGTCGCGCAGCACGGCGAGCAGTTCCTTGACGATGAGGGCGTAGAGCCTTGTCCATCCCATCTCAGCCGATCCTCTTTCGGGTGCTGCGCGCCGCGAGCATGAACATGATGGCGCCGATCGTCAGCATGACGGAGATTGCCTTGGCGAACATCGGCCAGATGTCGCCGGCAAGAAACACGGTCTGCAGGCTGGGGATCAGGTAACGCGCCGGCACGATGAAGGTGATCCACTGGATGATCTCAGGCATGGAGTTGATCTCGAACAGGAAACCCGAGAGCAGGAAGGCCGGCAGGAAGGCGGAGATCAGCGCCAACTGTGAGGCGAGGAACTGGTTCTTGGTTGCCGTCGAGATCAGCAAGCCCTGGCCGAGCGCCGGGATCAGAAAGGCGGCCGACAGGGCGTAGAGGGCGGCGACGGAGCCGCGGAACGGCACGCCGAAGAGAAAGACGGCAAGCAGCACGCAGAGCGTCATCGAGGTGAGGCCGAGCAGGAAATAGGGCAGGATCTTGCCGGCGAGCAGCTCGACCGCCGTCACCGGCGTCGCCATCATCGCTTCCATCGTGCCGCGCTCCCATTCGCGGGCGACGACCAGCGAGGTCAGAAGTGTGCCGACCAGCGTCATGACGATGGCGATCGAGCCCGGCACGAGGAAATTGCGGCTGGTCAGCTCCGGGTTGAACCAGAAGCGCTGCTCGACCGTGATGGCGGGCTTGGAGGTGGCGACATCCGCCTGCCTCTGCCGTTCCCAATTGGCAATGGCGCCCTGCGCATAATTCTGCACGAAGTTTGCGGTGTTCGGATCGGAGCCATCGACGATCGCCTGGATGTCGGGCCGGTTGCCGGCGGTGTAGCGCGTGGTGAAATCGGCCGGAATGACGACGATGCCGCGCACCTTGCCGAGCACGAGATCCTCCTCGAACAGGCGCCGGTCGCGGCCGATCGCCACATCGAAATAACGCGAGGCCCGGAAGCTGGCCGCGAGATCCTGCGTCAGCGGCGTCATCTCTTCCACGATCAACCCGATGCGGGTGCGGGTGGTATCGAGCGAGACGCCATAGCCGAAGAGAAAGAGCAGGATCAGCGGGAGCACGAAGGCGATGAGGATGCTGCTCGGATCGCGGATCGCCTGAAAGCTTTCCTTGCGCACAAGGGCAAAAAGACGCCGAAGCCGGCCGCCGGAAGCGTTCATGCCGCATCCTCCGCTTCCGACTGCTGCACCAGCGCGATGAAGGCATCCTCCATCGTCGGGTCCGGCTGCTCTTCGGTCGCCACCCTGGCCTTCAATTCATCGGGCGAGCCGAGCGCGATCGAGCGGCCGCGATAGATCAGCGAGATGCGGTCGCAATATTCCGCTTCGTCCATGAAATGGGTGGTGACGAGCACGGTGACGCCTTTTTCGACCAATCCGTTGATATGCGTCCAGAACTCGCGGCGGGTGATCGGATCGACGCCGGAGGTCGGCTCGTCCAGGAAGAGGGCGCGCGGCTCGTGCATGACGGCGCAGGCGAGCGCCAGGCGCTGCTTGAGGCCGAGCGGCAGATCCTTGGCGGCCTCGCGGCTATGGCGGCCGAAATCGAAGATATCGGCGATCAGCGCGATGCGCTCGCGTCTGTGCTGGCCGCGAAGGCCGTAGACGCCGGCGAAGAATTCGAGGTTCTGCATGACGGTGAGATCGCCGTAGAGCGAGAATTTCTGCGCCATGTAGCCGAGCTGGTTGCGGGCCTCGGCGGCATCGCGGCGAAGATCGAAACCGGCGACGCGGCCTTCACCGCCGGTCGGCTTCAACAGGCCGCAGAGCATCTTGAAGGTGGTGGACTTGCCGGCGCCATTCGGGCCGAGCAGCCCGAAGATCTCGCCGCGGCGGATATCGAAGCTGATGTCCTCGGCCGCGGTGAAATCGCCGAAGCGCTTGGTCAGGCCCCTGGCCTCGATCACCGGCCGATCGCCCTCGGCCTTCAGCGGTTCCTGTGCTTCGGCCAGCCTGGAGCGGCCGCCGGGGCCGCCGCCCAGCATATCGACAAAGGCATCTTCGAAGCGCGGCGGGGCGGCAGTGAGCGTTGCGCTGCCGCCGGCCGTGTCGATATCGGGTTTCATGTCCTTTGCCGCAACGAGACGGATCGCCTCGCCCTGGATCACGCCGTCGATGACGCCATTGGCTTCAAGGAGTTCGGCGAGCACCTGCCGGCGGCGACCTTTGACGCCGGATACTCTGAAGACCCGGTCGCTCATGCGCTCGGTCATCTCCATCGGTTTTCCAGAAAAGAGCAGCTTTCCCTGGTTCAGAAGCAGCACATGATCGCAGGCTTCCGCCTCGTCGAGATAGGCGGTCGACCAGAGCACGCCGATGCCTTCCCTCGTCAGGTTCTCGACCATCTTCCACAGGTCGCGCCGCGAGATCGGATCGACGCCGACGCCCGGCTCGTCGAGCAACAGCAGGCGCGGCTTTTTCAGAAGCGCGCAGGCAAGGCCGAGCTTCTGCTTCATGCCGCCGGAAAGTTTGCCGGCAAGCCGGCCGGTGAAGCGTTTGAGGTCGGTGAAGGTGAGCAGTTCGTCGAAGGTGCTCGCGCGTTCGCTCTTCGGCAGACCGCGCAGATCGGCGTAGAGATCGAGATTTTCCTGCACCGAGAGGTCTTCATAGAGGCCGAAGCGCTGCGGCATGTAGCCGATCGCCGCCTGGATGCCGGCGGCATTCTTCCTGGTGTCGAAGCCGAGAACCTCAACCGTTCCGCTGTCGGGCAGCATCAGCCCGGTCATCAGGCGGATCAGCGTCGTCTTGCCGGCCCCATCGGGGCCGACGAGGCCGGTGATCGCACCGCCGGCGATCGTGCCGGAGACGCTGTCAAGGGCAGGGGGCGCGTTGCCGAAACGTTTGGTGACGCCGTCGATCCGGACGAGCGGCTTGTCGTCCCAACCTGTCTGGGAGGTGGTCTCGACGGCGGTCATCGTCCGCCTGCCGCAGACGCCGGAGGCCGCACGGTGACCGGCATGCCTTGGCGCAGGTCCGGACCTGGCTTGTCGATGACGATCCTCAGGCGATAGACGAGATCGGTCCTGAGCTCCGGCGTCTCCACCGATTTCGGGGTGAATTCGGCGACCGGCGAGATGAAACTGATGGTGCCTTCATAGGGTTTGTCGGGCGCCGTATCGGAGGTGACGGAAACCTTCATACCGGGGTGGATGCGGCCGAGATCGGGCTCGGCGAGATAGCTGCGCACCCAGACCGGTTCGGTCAGGGACAGCACAAAGACGGTGTCGGCCGGCGAGACGATCGCACCGTTTTCCCGCACCCGCGAGAGGACGACGCCGTCATTCGGGGCGCGAAGCTCGGTATCTTCAAGCGAGGTACGGGCCGAGGCCAGTGTTGCCTCGGCTGCCTTCAGCTGCGCATCGGCGGCGGCAATATCCTCGACGCGCGAGCCTTCCTGCAAGAGCTTCAGCGCTTCGTTGGCGGACTGGGAGCGGGCGGCGGCCATCGCCTTCGCGGCGGTCGCCTGGTCGAGGTTCGCCTCGGAAATGGTGCCCTGCGGACGAAGCTGGCGGGCGCGTTCATAGGCGAGGTTGGCGTTCTGCAGATCCGCGAGGCTCTCGTCATAGGCGGCGCGTGCCTGGGCAATCTCGGTCGGCCGCGGGCCTGCCTTCAGCTTGTCGAGCGTCGCCCGAAGAGCAGCCGCATTGGCCTCCGCCGAACGGACGGCGAATTCATAGGGCGCGGCGTCAAGTTTCGCCAGCGGTGCCCCCCTCTTGACGACATCGCCCTCATCGACGCGGAGTTCGGAGAGGCGGCCGTTGACGCGGAAACCGAGCGAGACCTGACGGATATCGACATTGCCGTAAAGGACGAATTCGCGGCGCGCCTCAGGCAACCAGCCGAGCTTTTCGGGCAGGCCGTACCACCAGGCCGCGGCCCCCGCAGCAACGAAGAGAAGGAGAGCGATGGGAAGGCTACGCCTCATGCGGCACCTTCCTTCGGCTGGCCGAGCACATCGACCAGTTCGGCGGCCAGCCCGCGCAGGATCTGCACCTGCTCCGGTCCAATGACGTCCCACTCCATCTGGGCGAGCACGGCAGCGTGAGTGACACGAAAGACGAGGATGCTGCCGAGAAGGCTGAAGGTGCGCAGGCGTACATGTTCCGAAGCCGGATCCTCACGCAGGATGGCGCCGATCAGCCGCCGGCCGATCTCGATCATCGGCCGCATGATGCCCTGATAGACCCTGGCGAAGGCTTCCGTCGGCTCCATCTGCTCACGGATCAGAAAGCGCGCCCAGGATTCGGATTCCTTGCCGACGAAAAGCGTCACCATGGTCTGGAGAATGTCGGTCAGGAAGCGCCGGGCTTCGGCCTCGCCGAGCGGTTTGCCTGCGGCCTCCAGGCTCAGCAGATGCGTGCCGATGCGCGCTCTCATATCGCCGATATGCGTGTCGATGCGGGCCATCAGATATTCGGCGGTGGCGATATAAAGGCCTTCCTTGCTGCCGAAATAATAGGGGATGGCCTGCAGATTAACACCGGCCGCTTCGGTCAGCTGGCGGGTCGATGCGCCGTCGAAGCCGTAGCGGCCAAAGACGTCGAGGGCGGCGGAAAGCATCTTCTGCCGCGCGACATCGGCGCGTGCCGAGGCTGGTGGTGGATTGGCCTTTTCCTTGATCATGAAGATTTTGTAACATGGCATGAAAAATAAGTCAATCGATTGATTATTTTTGGCAGCGCAGCGCCGCTCGTGTTGAGCCCGCATTCGGTGACCGACGGCAGCGCGGATAAGCAAAGGCAAAGAGGCCCGTGGGAACGGACCTCTCAGGGCTCTCGGGGTGAGAAGAGGAACCAAGCCTCGATTTGGCTGCCAACAGGGTAGCGATGCGACTATCGCTAATTTTCACGACACTGATATGTCTGGCGTCGGCCGGTTGCAAAACAAGCGGCCGACGCTTTTTCGTTGCTTCCCGGCCATGTTTTGACACAAAACCGCCTTGCTCTTTCCGTACCGCCGGTTCGATGCGTATTCAGATCTATATTATCGCGCTCCTGCTGAGCGCCATTATGTGGTCGATCTCGTTCGACGCGGCGCGAGAGTCCTATCACGCTGCCCAGAGTGCGGGATTGATGCCCAATTTGCACATCAACAAGAAGCTGGATCGCATTCTGTAGACTGCGGGCCGGCGTTCACACCATTGGCATTGCGCGTTTGGTCGAGGCGGCGTATCGGCCGGCGGATGCGTTCGCCATGTGCCCGGGCGCCTCTCGGTCCTCAATCCGAGAAAGCCGGAGAAAGTCAAATTTCGTAAAATTTGACCGATCCGCTTAAAAGCCCTGCAAATCCTGGCGTGTAGAGTGGTTTCATGAAAGCGGCCGAGGCGTGGACAGACGCGTCGATCGTTTGGAGCCGGACGGAGCGAACGCCGGCCGATCCACAAATGGGGACCTGACATGCAGAGAGCACTTGCCGCCATCGCTTTGACTTTGACCGTGACTGCCGCTGCCGGGCCGGCCTTCGCCGTCGGCCCCGCCAGCCTCGCACGCGATCTGATGTACACGTCCGCCATCGGCCATTCGCCAGAGGTTCCGCTGACGACACGCGCCGGTTTCGTGCGCCCGGTCGTTCCTTTCGTTCTGCGCAGCCCTGCTGCGGTCGAGGATCAGGGTTACGAACTCAACACCTATTCGCAGAGCCTGGCCGCCGTTGTCGACTATGTGTTGTGGAAGACGGTTGACGCGGTGCAGGCGGTGACGTTTCTGCGCTGAGATCGCGGCCCGACCTGATGCGCGTGCTGTGGGTAGCGGTGATGCCCCGGGAAGGTCCTTGATGGGTTGCCAAGGCCCCCGCGCGCGCTCAAAAACATCTGGTCACCGGGGCGGAAGGCATCGCTATGGTTGATCAGATTTCTCTTTCCGGGCTGTCGGAGGAAAGCTGGCGGGCGGTCATCGAAGCGCTGGCAGCGGCAGGATGGTCCGTGCGGAAGGGCGGCGGCCTGGACTTCTCCTGGGCTGCAGTCGAACGCGACGGGATGCGGATCGATATGGAATATGATGCATGGCAGGAGGGTGAAATGGTCTTTGCTAAAGCGGATGCGTCCATAATAAGCGGCGATCTTCCTGCCCAGTTGATTGCAAAACTGGAAATCGGATCGTTCCCTCGTTGATGCGGAGCCGGACGGCGAGCGAACACGCATCTCATGACTATCGAGGGCTTGCGATTACAGAGGTCGACGCGCCCATAACCCCTCAACTCGTGGATCGTCGAGCGATGAGAAGTCTTGCACTTACAGTTTGCGCTGTCTTTTCAGTCCTGGCTCTGAGCGGCGGCATTTTCCTCGGCGCTTTCCTGATTATGAGTCCTTCAGGCGGCGGCTTCTTTCCCAACCTTGGCGCTGTTCTGGGGCTACTGGTCCTCGGTACCGGAAATCTGGTCTCGAGCATCTGCAATGGTATCTATTGGTGCTTCGGTAGAGCCCCTCGTTGGCTTAGAATGGTTACGCTGGCACAGAGCCTGCCCACACTCCTGTTTGCGGGCTTGCTCATATTTGGGATGGACCCCGTGTCGTGACTGGGGAGCGATATTGGTCATGGACCGGGCTTCCCAAAGACTGCCCAAACCACGCCACGGAAGCCGGTTACGAACGCGGCTGAAAATCATCCGGATCTAGCCGTCGAGCTGGCCGCGCACATCGAGATACCATTCGACGAAAGCCTTGACGCCGACGTCCAAGGTCGTTCCCGGTTTGTAGTCCGTGAGCGCGACAAGCAGATCGGGGGCGGCGAAGGTGCGCGGCACATCGCCCTTCTGCATCGCCAGCATCTGGCGAATGGCCGGCCGGCCGAGCGCCTTTTCCACCGTCTCGACGAAAACCATCAGGCTGACCGGCTGGCCGCCGCCGATATTGACGACGCGGAAGGGCGCCTGGCGTGAAAGCGTTTCGACCGCCGCGTCGTCGAGGCGATTTTCCTCGCCGGGCGCAATGGCCGACAGCCTGACGATCGCTTCGACGAGATCATCGATATAGGTGAAATCGCGGCTCATATTGCCTTCGCCGTAGATCTCGATCGGCTGGCCCTCGAGCATGTTCTTGGTGAATTTGAACAGCGCCATATCGGGCCGGCCCCACGGGCCATAGACGGTGAAGAAGCGGAAGGCCGTGGTCGGAATCTTGTGAAGATGGGCATAGCTGTGCGCCATCAGCTCCATCGATTTCTTCGTCGCGGCGTAAATGGTCAGCGGCTCGTCGGCGCGATCGGTCTCGCGGAAGGGGACGGTCGCGTTGGCGCCATAGATCGATGATGTCGAGGCCAGCATCAGATGGCGGACTTCGACCCGCCGGGCGATTTCCATGATATTCCACGAGCCTTCGACGTTCGAATGTATATAGGCTTCGGGATTTTCCAGGCTGTAGCGTACGCCGGCCTGTGCGGCGAGGTGGATCAGGATGTCGGGTTTGGCCGCGAGGACAGCCGCCTCCAGCGCCGGCCGGTCCTCGAGCATCGCGACGACCGGTTTGAAGGCCGGAAACTGGGAGAGGGCCGCATGGCGCATCTCCTTGAGCTTGACGTTGTAATAGGGCGTGAGGCCGTCGAAGCCCGTTACCTCATGCCCCTCCTGCAGCAGGCGCCTGGCCAGATGAAAACCGATGAAACCGGCCGTCCCTGTGATGAAGTAGCGCATTCCCACCTTTTCTTGGCCCCCTGCCGACGGCAAAGAGCCGATTCCGTATCACGTGCCCCCCCTTACAAGATAAGAAGAGGCCGAGTCGATAGGTCTTTGAGGGGGAAGGCTGCGACACCTATGCCGGTTTCACGGGCGTCGGCGCGGTCTGCTTGGCGCATGCCATCGATATTGCTCATCTGCCGGGATGAGGCCCGATCGTTATGTTGCGTTGCAACATGCCGGCCTGCATGTTATGCCCGCCCAGTCGTCGGCAAGCGGAATCAGGATCGATGCGAGACATAATCTATTGGATTCTCTGCGCATTTCTGACCCTTGCCATTGCCATCGTGTCGCTGCGCTATGTCACGAACTTCTGGCTGTTGTCCTTTGTCTACAGCTTTCAGATCCATCTCGGGGTCATCTTCATTGCCGCCAGTCTGGCAATTCTGGCGGTCAAAAGGCAGATCTACGGCTTGGTTCTACTGCTCGCCTCGCTTTTTCTCACCGCTCACGGTTTCGTCATGTTGCGCGAATTCGCGCAGGATGATCAGCAGACGGGTGCCGCGCCGCTTTTCCGTCTGATGTCGTTCAACATCGCGATCGACAATTGGAAAAACTCGACGGCCCTTGCCGACATGGTGATCGCTTCGAACGCCGATGTCGTCAATTTGCTCGAAGCCAAGCCGCTGACATTTCATCTGCAGCGATTGTTCAAGGCCTATCCCTATCATATCGGCTGCGACAACGGCAAAGATAGCTGCGATACGCTGGTCCTCTCCAAACGGCCGTTCGTGATGCGGCAGGTCGCAAGCATCGGCAGTCTCAGGAAAGACAGGCTGGTCGTCTCAAGCGTCGACTTCGGCGGCCAAGCCATCAATCTCGTGTCGGCGCATCTGTCCAAACCCTATTACGACGACTACCAGATGGGCGAACTGGATGATCTCGGCAAGGCGCTCGGTTCGATTTCCGGCCCTCTGGTGCTGTCCGGCGACTTCAATTCGTCGGCGATCGCGCCCAGCATCCAGGGTCTTCTGCGCGAACAGAAACTGAAGACGCTTGCACCTGAACCAGCGACATGGCCAATCGCTGCTGGCGCCTTCGGAATCGCCATCGACCACATATTCGTGCGCGCGCCGCTTCGCCTGATCTCACTCAAACGTCTCGACGACAATCTCGGCTCGAACCATTCCGGTCTGATTGCCGAATTCGCTCTCGACCAGGAAACTTCACCGGTGAGGTGACGCGTGCGGCAAGTCAGAATCTCGATCGGCCGCCTTTCCGGTCGATCATCTGAAAGGTCTTGCCGTCGGTCTTCACGCTGACGCAGTCCTTCGACTTGTTGGGAAACAGAACGCAGATCTGGCCGTTGTCTATCTTGTAGCCATTCTTGTTGCCCTCGCGATATTCGTAGCCGTTGCTGGCTTCTTTCAGCTCCGAGGTGCCGGGCAGGTGCTGGCGAATTTCCGCCTCGCTTGCAACGCGCATATTCGCTGTCTGGGCGAACGCCATTGCCGGCAGCATCAGTGAAAGAAATCCGGCGAGGGCGGGCAGGGTACGCATCAGGGGATATCTCCGGTCATGTCTGTCGGCGCCTTCATTCTACGAGAACCCCGAGAGGAAATTCAACAGCAATGCTGATCGCGGCGGAACGGCGGCGCGTTGCCTCGAGCCCGCCAGCCGTTCCGAAAGCCCGCCTTACGTTCTACCGAACTCGTCGACGATGCGGATGATGTCATCCTCGCCAAGATAGGATCCCGTCTGTACCTCGATGAGTTCGAGGACGATCTTGCCGGGGTTGGCGAGACGATGGACTTCGCCGAGCGGAATGTAGACGCTTTCGTTCTCGCGCAGCATCCGTACATTCTCACCAACCGTCACTTCGGCCGTTCCCTTGACGACGACCCAATGTTCGGAGCGGTGGTGGTGTTTTTGCAGCGAAAGCTTCTTGCCCGGCGTGACGAAGATGCGCTTCACCTGAAAGCGATCGCCGTTGAAGATGGAGGTATAGCCGCCCCAGGGACGGTAGGACGTCGGGTGCGTTTCGGTGAACTTCGCTGTCGCCGATGTGGAGGCCAGCATCTTGACCAATTGTCCGACATTCTGGCTGTCCTTGAGCGGCCCGACGTAGACGGCGTCCTCGCTGGCGATGACGGCGACATCCTCCATGCCCTGGACGGCAAGATGCACGCCATGGGTCATGACCAGCGAATTGCGGGTGTTGACCACGGTCGTGTTTGCGGCAGCGACATTGCCGTTATCGTCGCGTTTTCCCGATTTCCACACGGCATCCCAGCTTCCCATATCCGACCACCGGAACGGCGAGGGGACGACAGCGGCCTTCGAGGTCTTTTCCATGATCGCATAATCGATCGAGATATCCGGGCTCTTGGCGAAATGATCGGCATCGAGGCGGGTGAAGTCGAGGTCGCGGCTTGCCTTGGAAACAGCCTTGCTTGCGGCTTTGAGCACCTCGGGCGCATGTTCCTGCAGTTCGGCAAGAAGTTCCGTCACCGGGAACATGAAGATGCCCGAATTCCAGTAGAAGCCACCATCGGCGAGCATCCGCTGGGCCTCCTGCAATGCCGGCTTCTCGACGAAGCGGCTCACCTTGTGAGCGCCGTTCTCCAGCGCGTCGCCGATCTCGATATAGCCGTAACCTGTGGCCGGTTCGGTCGGATTGATGCCGAAGGTGACAAGCCTGCCGTCGGCCGCCGCCTCGCGGGCGATGCGAATACAGTCGAAATAGCTCTTGTCGGCGAGGATTTCGTGATCCGAGGCGAGCATCTGGATGATGGCATTCTTGCCGAACAGGTCGGCGGCCAGCGTCGCCGCGGCAGCGACCGCCGCCGCAGTGTTGCGGGCGACCGGTTCGAGCAGGACGGCGGCGAGCGGACGGGCGAGCTCGCGCGCCTGCTCGGCGACCAGAAAGCGGAACTCTTCATTGGTGACGACGATCGGGGCTTCGTAGAGCTCGGGATCGGAAACGCGTTCGAGCGTCTCCTGAAACAGCGTCTTGTCGCCGACGAACTGAATGAATTGTTTCGGCGCGGTGGCGCGGGAAAGCGGCCAGAGCCGCGTGCCTTTGCCGCCGGCCATGATCACGGGAACGATTTTCTGCGTCATAGGCGTGTTCCTTGAAATAAACGGCTTATTCGTTGCATGTCAGCGGGCGGCTGCCCAGCCTCTTATTCTGTCGAGCCCGCTGTGCAGCAGGTCGAGGGCGGCGGATTCGCTCGCTGCTTCGACGTAGCAGCGCATTTCCGGAGCATTGCCGGACGGGCGGAAGTGGATGATGCCGCCATCTCTCAGTGTCACCCGAAGCCCATCGATATCGGATTTTGTCGCTACCGCGCCGATCGGCTGCAGGAAAGAGGCCAGGTTTTCATCCGAGGCGCGCAGGTATTCCATCAATGCCGCGCTCGTCTCGACGGGGAAATTCTCCAAACGATCGGCGGCGGCAAAGGGCAGCTTATAGGAGGCGGCAATGACAGAAAGCGGCTGCCTGCGGGCGGCCGCCAGCGACAGGATTGCGAGCATGGGAATGAAACAATCACGCGTCGGCAATGCGCGCAGTTTTCGGCCATTGATCTCGAACGTGGTTGCCGTCAGCAGACCGCCATTGGCTTCAAAGCCCATGACGTGATCGTCGCCGGCGGCCACTGCCTCTTCCATGCTTGATATGACGAAGGGCGAACCGACACGCGTGCGCCTGACGGCAAAAGTGCCGGCGGCCTCGATGCCGGAATTGGAGGTCACGGGCGTCACCACCGTGCGGGCTCGCAAGAAGTTGGCTGCCACCAGGCCGAGAAGGTCGCCGCGCAAGGGCGTGCCGGTTTCATCGGCAACCAGGGGGCGGTCGCCGTCGCCGTCGGTCGAAACGATTGCATCGAATTTATGCTCGGAGACCCAGCGCCTCATCAGCGCGATCGTCTCGTCGGAAACGGCTTCGGTGTCGACCGGTATGAAACTTTCCGAGCGGCCGAGGGCGATGATCTCGGCACCGTAGTGGGCGAGGACGTCGATCAGGAGATCGCGAGCGACCGTGCTGTGCTGGTAGACGCCGATCTTCAGCCCGGAGAGCGCACCTTGCGGAAGCAGGGCCGTGTTGCGTTCGAAAAACAGCTGCCGGCAGATCGCCTCATGATCTTCCATCTTGGCCGGCGCCTCGACCAGCGCTTTGCCGCTTCGTTCGATTTCGGCTGCCTGTGCGGTGATCGCCGCCTCGTCCGATTTGTCGATCTCGCCGTCCGGGCGATAGAATTTGATGCCGTTGCGGTCTGCCGGGATATGCGAGCCCGTGACCATCAGGCAGGCGGCCTTGCTTTCGAGGCCATAAAGGGCGAGGGCCGGCGTCGGCACATTGCCGCAGTCGAAGACACGGAACCCGAGTGCCGTCAGCGCACCGGCACAGTTCGCCGAGATTTCAGGGCTCGAATCGCGAAAGTCGCGTCCGATCAGAATGATGTCGCCGGCCCGTGCCTTGCCGGTCTCCAGCAGATATTTGCCGAATGCGGTGGCGTAGAGGGCGGAGGCGCGTCCTTTGAGATCGACTGAAAGTCCGCGAAGGCCGCTCGTGCCGAATTTCATGTGAAGACAAGCTCCGATTGTCACGATCAAAGTTCTACTCAGCCCACCAGCCGGCGTAAATACCGAAGCAGGCTTATAGTTAAACACGGACGGTGAAGTCACCAACAAGGTTTGCGCCCGCTCGCCAGGTTTCGATGGTCGCCGCGAGACCGACAGCCATTGCGGCCTCGGCCTATTTTGTTAGAACCGTGTATCCATTGTTTGTCCCATATCGAAGGTTTGCCGATGAGCGATACATCCGTCAGTCTCGAGGAGAGCTGGAAGTCCGCCCTCGAGGGGGAGTTCTCAAGCCCCTACATGCAGCAGCTTAAATCCTTCCTGGTCGCGCAGAAGCAGGTCGGAAAACGGATATTTCCCAAAGGCAGCGAATATTTCCGTGCTCTTGACCTGACACCGATCGCCAACGTCAAGGCCGTCATCCTCGGTCAGGATCCCTATCACGGGCTAGGGCAGGCGCATGGATTATGTTTCAGCGTCCGGCCCGGCGTGCGCATACCGCCGTCGCTCGTCAATATCTACAAGGAGATGGAGGCGGATCTTGGAATAGTGCCGGCACGTCACGGTTTTCTCGAGCATTGGGCACGGCAGGGCGTGCTCCTGCTGAACAGCGTGCTGACAGTCGAGGAAGGGCAGGCGGCGGCCCATCAGGGCAAGGGTTGGGAACGCTTCACCGATGCCGTCATCCGCAAGGTCAACGACGAATGCGAATCCGTCGTCTTCATGCTCTGGGGTTCTTATGCCCAGCGCAAGGCCGCCTTCGTCGATACGGCGCGGCATATGGTGCTCAAAGCGCCGCATCCGTCGCCGCTTTCGGCCCATAATGGCTTTTTTGGCTGCAAGCATTTTTCCAAGGCGAATGCCTTCCTGCAGTCCCGCGGGCGGGCGCCGATCGACTGGCAGCTGCCGGTCGATCCCCATAAGTCCTGAAGTGAACACACATGGATCTGTGTTCACAAAAAGGAGACAATGCGTTTTGGTCTGCACGTCTATTCCGGAGGCCTGACCGAGCGCATTTATGATCCATCGAAAGCCCGCAAGCGGCGGGCGAGAAAGGGGTCTCACATGCTCGATCAAATCAAGGGTCTGCACCACGTCACGTCGATGGCGGAGGACGCCCGCACCAACAATCAGTTCTTCACCAATGCGCTCGGCCTTCGCCGCGTCAAGAAGACGGTGAATTTCGACGCTCCCGATGTCTATCATCTCTATTATGGTGACGAGACCGGTGCGCCAGGCACGATCATGACCTATTTTCCCTTCCCGAAGATGGCACAGGGCCGGCCCGGTACCGGTGAAGTGGGTACGACCGTGTTTTCGGTTCCGCAAGGTTCGCTCGGCTTCTGGAACGATCGCTTTGCCGCACTCGGCGTCGGCGGCCTGAAGAGCGATGAAAGCTTCGGCGAAAAGCGGTTGAACTTCTCCGGTCCCGATGGCGATGGCTTTGCGCTCGTCGAGGTCAGGGACGATGGCCGCCAGCCGTGGACGCATGGCGGCATCAGCGAGGATTATGCCATTCGCGGCTTTCACTCCGTCGCCATGCGGCTGCGGGATGACGGCGCCACCGCCGAACTGCTGAAGTTCATGGGCTATGACGTCGCCGAGGAAAGGGACGGGGTCAAACGGCTGATCAAGCCTGACGGCAATGGTGCGCATCTCATCGATCTCGAGACGATGCCGAATATTGCCCGCGCGCTTCCCGGCGCCGGCTCCGTCCACCATGTCGCCTTCTCGGTCGAAAACCGTGAAAAGCAGCTCGAAGTGCGCAAGGCGCTGATGGACACCGGCTATCAGGTGACCCCGGTGATCGACCGCGATTATTTCTGGGCGATCTATTTCCGTACGCCGGGTGGCGTTCTGTTCGAGGTTGCGACCAATGAGCCCGGCTTCGACCGCGACGAGGATACGGCTCATCTCGGCGAAGCTCTGAAGCTGCCGCAGCAGCACGCCCATCTTCGAGCGTTGCTTGAACAGCATCTGCAGCCGCTGGAAGCGTAAGGAGGGCGGCATGATGGAAATCGGATATGTGCACCGGCTGCATGCCGGCGCACCTGGCAAACCAATTCTGATCGTGTTGCATGGCACCGGCGGCGACGAAAACCAGCTGTTTGATTTCGGCCGACAGCTGCTGCCGGAAGCGACGGTTCTTGCTCCGCGCGGCGATGTTTCCGAACATGGTGCTGCGCGGTTCTTCCGGCGCAGCGGTGAAGGGGTCTACGACATGGTCGACCTTTCACGGGCGACGGAGAAGATGGCCGCCTATGTCAAAGCATTCGCTGACGAGTACCAGGCTTCCCGCATTTTCGGCCTGGGCTTTTCGAACGGCGCCAATATTCTTGCCAATGTGCTGATCGAGAAGGGTATCTTCGACCTGGCGGTGCTGATGCACCCGCTCATTCCGTTTCAACCGGAAGCCCAGTCGACGCTTGCGGGAAGAAAGGTGCTGGTGACGGCCGGGCGGCGGGATCCGATCGCCCCGATGGCCGTGACCGAAGCATTGTCGCAACACCTGAAAGGCCGCGGCGCCGAGGTCGGCACGGTCTGGCATCCTGGTGGCCATGAGATCGCGCCGCTCGAAATCGATGCAGTTCGCGATTTCTTCAGCGGCTATTGATCGATTTTGCCGCCAATCGGCGACGGCCGAATTGCGGGGCCGGTGAAAACCAGTCCCGCATCATCGCCAATAGAGGTTCCACCAAGTGCTCTAACTCATTAATTGAGAACAGGATTCAGATGTTAGGCCAGCCGGGCCTAACATCATCCTATTCTAGGGACGAGGAGGATATTTGCCCCTGATTGCCTTCATATAAAAATTCCCCGGCGACTCCGCCATCGTCAAGCCGACGACGACGCCTTTGGGAACCCCTTCATATTCTCGCCTCTGACCGTTGGTCAGATAGACCCGCAGATGCCGGCTGTCTTCGTCGTAGGTAATCGCCTCGATAAGTTTCGAATCAACCGCAGTTTCCACTTTGCACCCCGCAGTTTTGGATCTGAGATTCTTGATCAAGAATGTCATTCGCGCTCGCAACGCGCCATCTTTATGCGGTGTCGCAGGGTCGTCAAGCGTGATCTGCTTTAACGTTCATTTTTTCCTGACGCCTCTCGTTTTAGTTGATTAATACAGCTTTTTCGAAGACCCGGCCTGTGGAAAATTGACAGTCTCCGGTTCTTCCAGGCGCAGAAATATTGGGTGATGCAGCTAAATTTTGAAGAATCTGCTAAATAAACACAAGATTAACCAATCGTTAACCATCCTATATTAAGAGACTTGAAAATATTAATCGAAACATCTTCTCAATTATGGGTCAATACGACGTGCCGTTGTTCGTGGCAGCCGTTTTGCTATGCCCGCCGAGCGGTGTGAGGAACCCTGACCACGTGCCGCCGACAACCGACGGGCAGGCGAGATTCCTCGCATTCTCGTCGGTCCATCGCGACGCGAAAATCGTTCAAGCGCTTAGCGCCCAGATGATGACCGCGCAGGAGCCTCTTGCGCTTTCCATCGGGCGCGAGGAGGATGGACGATCGTCATTGCCCGATGTGCTGGACGCGCAGCATTCGGCCGCGACCAGCCAGGCGAGCCTGGTGCAGGCGGTTCAGCAAAAGGGCGATGGGTCCGTCGTTTTGAATGTGGCAATAGGTTCCGGCTACAATGTCGACGCGGCCGCGATCAGGCCAACTTCTTATGATCACTAAACTTCGTGCCGTTGCGGCGATGGGTGAGAAATGGATCAGTTCCGACAGCCCGCCACGCGGCCGGGTTTCACAAATGGGTTACATGTTTAACTATCTCGTCCCGTGGCGACAACAGATACCGATACTGACTGGCAGCCATAAAAAGCGCGATCGGCTGACATTTGCCGAAGGCGATTTCGCCGCGGTCTATGCGATGAGCGATGTCCACGGATGTTATAGCGAACTCGTCGAGGCGCATCGCCGCATCGAAGCGGATGCCGAGCGCATCCCGGGACCGAAACTCATTCTCCTGCTCGGCGATTATGTCGACCGCGGGCCGGATTCGAGCGCGGTGCTGGAATTCCTGAGCAAGCCGCCGCCGCCGGGATTTCAGCGTCTCGCACTATGCGGCAATCACGATGCGGAGCTGGTGAAGCTCTATCGCAAGCCGACGCGCCTTCTTGAATGGCTTGGTTTTGCCGGGACGGAGACGCTGAATTCATACGGCATCGACATCGAGCATCTGCTGCAATCGGCGGCCGGAAACGAAATGATCGCCCGCGTCATTCACAACATGATACCGGAGCGGCATATCCAATTCCTGGAATCGCTGCCGATCATGCTGCAGATGGGAAGGGTCGTCTTTGTCCATGCGGGCATCAGACCTGGCATCGATCTCAAGAGACAAAAGGACAGCGACCTTATGTGGATCCGCCAGCCCTTTCTGGACGAAGGGCCGCAGCTTCCTTTCCTCGTGATCCATGGACATACCCCGGCGCGAATCCCGACATTCGGTCCGCAACGCATCGGTATCGACACCGCGGTTTCGGCGACGGGCCGCCTGACCGTACTGACGATCAAAGGGACGCGGGTCGGACTGCTGTAGAACAGGAGGGCGTGGTGTCGTGCGATAATCGCCTGCGGTGTTCGCCGGCGCGCTTTTGCTGGGTTTTCACCCATGTCGTTGTCCCGGAGCCACTGCAGGCTTCCGCACGTCATGCATTAAAAAACGCCGCGGAATTTATGTTCCGCGGCGTCAGGATGTCAGATCTCAGCAGACCTTATCAGGAGTTGGTCGTTTCCTGGAAGAGATTGGTGCCGATGCCGGTGTAGGTGAAGCCGTGTTTGCGGACCTCGTCGCTGCGGTAGATATTGCGCAGATCGACCAGGACCGGAGCCCGCATCGACTGCTTCAGGCGGTTGAAATCGAGCGCGCGGAACTGGTTCCATTCGGTGACGATGACCAGCGCGTCCGCGCCAGCGGCTGCTTCATAGGGGCCGCTCGCATACTCGATATTCTCGATGACCTTGCGGGCGTTCTCCATGCCCTCGGGATCGTAGCCGACCACCTGGGCTCCATTGTCCTGCAGGGTCTGGATGATGGCGATTGCCGGGCTGTCGCGCATGTCGTCGGTATTCGGCTTGAAGGTCAGGCCGAGGATCGCGATCTTCTTGCCGCGAATGTCGCCGCCGACCGCCGAAATCACCTTGCGTCCCATCGCCCGCTTGCGGTTGTCGTTGATCGAGATCGTCGTCTCGATGAGACGGACCGGCGCGTCGAAATCCTGCGCGGTCTTGGCCAGGGCCAGCGTATCCTTGGGGAAGCACGAGCCGCCGTAACCCGGGCCGGCGTGCAGGAACTTGGCGCCGATACGGCCGTCGAGACCGATGCCGCGCGAAACGTCCTGGACATTTGCATCGACCCGTTCGCAGAGATCGGCGATCTCGTTGATGAAGGTGATCTTCATCGCGAGGAAGGCGTTGGCAGCATATTTGATCAGCTCGGAGGTGCGGCGGGAAGTGAAGACCAGCGGCGCCTGGTTGAGATAAAGCGGACGATAGACTTCGGTCATGGCTTCGCGGGCCCGGTCGTCGTTCAGACCGACGACGATGCGGTCGGGGCGCTTGAAATCTTCGATCGCCGCGCCCTCGCGGAGGAACTCGGGATTGGAAACGACGGCGACATCGGCTGTCGGATTGGTTTCGCGGATGATGCGCTCAACCTCATCCCCGGTCCCAACCGGTACGGTCGACTTGGTGACGACGACGGTGAAGCCTTCTACGTAGGTCGCGATCTCGCGCGCCGCCGCATAGACGTAGGAGAGATCGGCATGGCCGTCGCCGCGCCGGGAGGGCGTGCCGACCGCGATGAACACGACGTCGGCGCCACGAACGCTTTCGCCGACATCCGTCGAAAAGGACAGGCGGCCGGTGCTGGTGTTTTCGGCGACCAGTTGATCGAGACCTGGCTCGTAAATCGGAATGCGGCCTTCGCGAAGGGCCTCGATCTTACTCAGATCCTTGTCGACGCAGATGACGTCGTGGCCGAAATCCGCAAAGCAAACGCCTGAAACGAGGCCGACATAGCCTGATCCAATCATCGTGATGCGCATATTTCCCTCAAATCATTAGAGTAGAACGTCATGCTGCGTCGCAGCATGGCCCCGTCATACTTAATCTGGGCGAAAAGACAACATCGAAGATCGCCTGGTCGCCCAAATCGGAATTCCAACCCAGGGCGCTGCGGGGCGCGCCAGCTGCCCTGTCGACAGCAAAAACATAGGTTTGTGTGGGAGATATGACAAGTCGGGCCGCGCATCGGAGCCGGTTCGACTTCAACCCGGAACGGGTGGATTTAATTATTTGGATGTGGGCATTGCGGAGGCCAAGGCACTTCACGGCTTTGCCGGAATTGCCCCAGCCGCGCCCGTTTTTACAGGCGATACCAGACGTAGGGGTCGGTATCCGATTGAATTTTGTCCCAGCGCAGATCGGTATCGCGCCAGTTCTTGATGCTGCTTTTCCTGTTGTCGAGCACCAGGTCGCCCTTGTCGGTTCTGACCACAAGGACGGCGTGTCCTTCGCCGGAGGGCGTATAGGCCGTCGCAATTCGCAAAGCGCGCGATGACCAGCCCATTGCCATCAGCCGGCTGCGCTTGGTCAGCGCAAAATCCTCACAGTCGCCGCTGCGGACGTTCACCTTCCAGACATCGCCGTTCAGTTCGTTGCGCGGGTCGTTCCTGCCGATCATCGTACGATTGACGGAGTTGTTCACATCCTTCAGCTGCAGCATTTCCTTGTCAGTCAGCGCCAGGACCGACAAACCATTGTTGTCGCGGCATTCGGCCGGGTTCTGGGCGCAGAACAGCACCTGAGCGAAGGGCGGAATGATCGTTCCTTTTTCAGAGATATAGCTCACCGCCGAACCGCTGGTCAGGCCGCGGGCGAAACCTGCGGGACCGGCGGCAAGTGCAGAGCAGGCATTCGCTGCTGTAAAAGCCAGTGCCAGAAGTGTAATGAACGTCTTCTTCATCTCTTAATCCCCGTTCAGGGCAACCGATTGAGATCAGGCTTGCCTTTTTTCTCAGTCAATGGCATGGCGGATTGGTGATCTGCCAAGTATTGGGCACAGAACGTCTGTCCCGTTTCTGCCGCTTGAAGGAGCATAATCGGGGCCGGTCTCGATTGGCTTAAGCCGTTCGCAACAATTTTAAACGATGTGGAATTCTGTTGCACTTTAGCACGCAAGCGTTTGATATGCAACTTATGTTAGTCCGAGTATATTAACCGTGCTGGTTGTAGGCCCTTCATTCCCGCTGCTGCTGGTGAGCGAATTCAAATGTTGTCCAATCTCATCAACAGGCAGATCTTGCGAGAGGCGATCCTCGTTGCCTTCATCGGCCTGGTGATACTGACACTCATTCCGTTCGGAAGCGTCACGCCCTTTCCCTTCGCCTTTGCCGCAATCGGAATGTTTGTTCTGGCGATTATTTCGGGGCTGCTGTTCGGGGAGCCGAGGCAGACCAGATCGGTGTTCAGCATCACTCTGTTTCTGCTGATTGTGCTGACGGGCTGGATGTTCGTCCAGACGATCGAACTGCCAGCCCATTGGCTGGCAAACCCTGCCTGGAACGCTGCGCGTGACCTGGCAGGCGTGCAATACGCGGCGATCTCCGTCGTGCCGGCCGATACACTCGCCTCGATTCTGTGGGTGGCTCTGCCTTTCGTGACCTTCCTGACCGGGCTCGTCTTATGCGATACCGATCAACGAGCGCGGAAAGTTCTAGCCAGCCTCGGGCTTGCGGCGGGCATTATCGCCGTTTTCGCCCTGATCCAGTTTTCGATGTTTCCCCGCATTCTGATCGTTATCGAAAAACGTGCCTACCTCGACAGCCTGACGGCCGTCTTCGTCAACCGCAATACCGCTGCGACTTTCCTCGGGCTGGGAACGCTGTTGATGCTGACCCTGGTCAGGGATATTGCCCGTTCCTATTCAAGCCATCCGCCCGGCGAGCCGGGCCGAAACGTCCTTCTCTTGAGGACGTGGATCTACATTCTGCTTTTGTGCGCATGTTTCACCGCCCTGATGCTGAGCCGCTCACGCGCCGGGATATTCGCGACCTTTGTTGCCGCTCTTATCTACTTTCCATGGCTTGTCATCAATTGGAACAGCTCGAAGCGTTATAGAAGAACGACGCCAACATGGCGGTCGATATTAAAATTTGTCTCGGCGATTGCTTTCGTCGGGTGGTCGCTGATCATATTTGCCGGCCAGGCGATTTTGCGTGCGCAGGAACGGCGGCTCGAGGACGACGATCGTTTCTGCATCCTGCCGGGTATATGGCGTGCCATTTCGGATCATTGGCTGACGGGGACGGGTCTTGGCAGCTTCCGCACCGTGTTTTCTGCCTATCGCGATCCGGCCTGCGGCATTTTCGGGATCTTCGATCGCGCACATAATTTCTACCTCGAAGGTTTTCTGGGCCTTGGCATATTATTTCCGATCGCGGCGGCGATTGTCTTCTCAATGCTTGCCAGAGTGTTTTGGCGGGGGCTCGCTCAAAGGCGCCGCGGGAGACATTATGTTCTTCTTGGTGTGGCGGCGACGGTTTTGGTCACCCTTCATGGCGCGGTTGATTTTTCGCTGCAAATACCGGGCTTTGCGGTATTTTTCGCCGCTTTCCTGAGTGCTGTCGTTGCGATCAGCCTTGGACGCAACAATGGGGAAGCGCAACGGCAAATATGAGTGGTCGCTCAACAGCGAATGATCTGAAGGCGGTTTCGTGAAGGTTTTTCGAAAATGCCCATTGTGCAGTAACGCGCTGTTGACTCTGAAACGCAAGAGAACTTATAGCGGGTGCAGCCTTTAGATCGTTGCCGGCGGGAGAAAAGCCGGATTGGATCGTTTTCGCTGGATGAAGGGGCTTGGCGTTGCCAGCTTGCCACAGTTAGAGGAATGTTAATCCGCCTACAGTGATTATTGGTCGGCGATTGTCTTGTATTATGTGAGATTGCAAGGCAGTAGCTTCAGGGGCGTCAACACAGGTTATTCTATGGGTTGTTTTCCTATCGGTAGTACACGCGTCGCCATTGTTGTAGCGCTAACGAGTATATTGGCAAGCTGCACGTCGTTGCCAAGATCCGGTCCCGATCACAAAGATGTTGATCGAGGCGCGGCAGTGAAAGTGACAACGAAGGAGCGTCGCGTCGGTATCGACTACGCCCTGGTTGATCTCAGTAAGAACGTCCTGCCCTATTTCACCATGGCGCAGCCGACCTCCTTCAAGGGTTTCGGTGGGGGTCGCGGCAGGGCGCCTGAAATTCCGCTTGGTTATGGCGACGTCGTCCAGGTTGCTATCTTTGAAGCTCAGTCCGGTGGGTTGTTCATTCCGTCGGATGCCGGCAGCCGACCCGGCAATTACATTTCTCTGCCGGAGCAGACTATCGATAGAAACGGAACGATCACGATTCCCTATGCTGGTCGCGTTCCGGCCGCCGGTCGCCTGAAGGAGACCGTGGAGCAGGACGTGGAAGATCGGTTGGCCAGCCGTGCGATCGAGCCGCAGGTGGTTATTACCACGACGACCAACCGTTCCAGTCAGGTGGCTGTGCTCGGTGACGTCAACAATCCGCAGCGCGTCACGATCAGCCCTGCCGGTGAGCGCGTTCTCGATGTCATTTCCGCCGCGGGCGGTTTGACGACCAACAACATTGAAACGAATGTGACGCTGCAACGGCGCGGCAAAACCGCTACCGTCGCATACAATACACTGCTGAAGAACCCGGCGGAAAATATCTATGTCGCGCCGGATGATACGATCTCGGTCGATCATGAGCGCCGCACCTATCTTGCGCTCGGCGCCACCGGCGTTAGCGGCCGCTTCGATTTCGAAGAGTCCGACCTGACCCTGGGAGAAGCTATCGCCAAGGCAGGCGGACTGCGCGACGATCGTGCGGATCCCGCGCAGGTTCTACTCTATCGCCTTGTCCCAAAGAAAACGGTTGCCGCGATGCATGTGGATGCGACGAGGTTTGCGGGTGATACGGTTCCGGTGATCATTCGCGCCAATCTTCGCGATCCGGCAACCTTGTTTGCTGTTCAGCAATTCAAAATGGAAGACAAGGACGTTATCTATATCTCCAATTCGGACTCTGTTGAATTGGTCAAGTTCCTTGACATCGTAAACTCGGTATCGTCGACTGTTGCCGGTGTGTCGGACGACGCGAACGATACCCGTAACGCAGTCCGCGATCTTGGAAATTGATTAAAATGGGCGGGCCGGCGTCGATCGTGAAAGATCTCTGTCGGCGGCCTGTCTCAGTTAGCGGATTTGATGAAGGAAATTATGGTTATGGCAAGGTCGGCTGTTTATCGTAGGCTTGCATATGGCGGCATTGTGGTCGCAATCCTTACTGGCATGACTTCGAGCGCTTTTGCTGCTGCTTGTCTGGGACCAGCAAATTTAGCCCCGGTCGACATCAGCGGATTTACGGCCAATCCCGCCGTTCTGCTCGACATGTCCGATCCGTTGGTTTTGTCATCGCGCGTACGCGCATTGGTCGGCAGCAGCAACGACGCCCTGGCGCCGGTGATCGAGCAGGCCAAGAAGGCCAATGCTGCACAGATGGCAGCTATCGGCTCCGGCCTTGGGCGGGCTGCCAACAGCTGCCAAGTGTCGGACCCGCAATTCAAGCTCGCGATCGAAAAAGCGGTTGCCGAAGCGGCCAGCGCCGATCCGAATCTTGCGCCGCTGCTGACAGCCTTTGCAAAAGTTCTGGCTGAAGGGGCGACTGCGGCGCTCGGTCCGGGTACCGGCGCGCCTGCCGCAGCATCCGGAATCGGCAACGACGGCTCGATAGGCCAGACTGGCCCCGGATCGGATGGCGGTACACCTTTTGACGGCAGCGCCACGACCGCCGGTACGCTGCAGGTTTCGAATGCGGGTGACGGGGACAGTTCATCGACGAGCTCAACCACGATCATTATCAGCTCTGGTGGAGCGGGACAGTCGTCAACCGACCCGACGCAATCGACGAGTGAGAGCGTCCCCGTCACACAATAGCTGGAATTGCCTGTAGATCTTAGCGCTTGACGCCTTAGTTGGAGATCGAAATTGCTGTCGCCAGATAAACTTACGCCGCGTATCGACCCTTCCCGCGATACAGGAAACGAAGCTGATTTCATCGATTTCGACAAGCTTATCGCAATTGTCCGCCGGCAGTGGCGGATCGTGGCGGCGTGCGCTTTCGCCTTTGCCATCCTCGGTGTCGTCTATGTACTGACTGCAGTACCGGTCTACACAGCCGAGACCAAAGTGCTGATCGACCGCAGCGACAATCAGATGATTAACCAATTGGCGGCATTCGGCCAACTGGACGATGACGAGGGGACGGTTCTCAGTCAAGTCGAGCTGTTGAAGTCCGATGCGATCGCCTATGCGGTCGTCGACAAGCTGAAACTTGTCGACGATCCGGTGTTCACGGCACAGAAGAATTCACTCTTTTCTGTCGCAACTGTGAAATCCCTGCTGAATTTTCGCTCCTGGTTTGCCGATGACGTGGCGGCTGCTCCCGATGCGGAATTGAAGCGGCGATATGCTGCGGAAACTGTCGCCGGAAATATCGATGTTGAGCGTGTCGGCAAATCCTACGTGCTCGACGTCAGCTACACCTCGCAGTCGCCGGATCTAGCGCGTGATATCGCTGCCGCCATCGCCGATGTTTATCTGGTCGATAAACTCAATTCGAAATATGAAGCGACGCGCCGGGCCGGCGAGTGGCTGCAGGAGCGCATCGAAGAACTCCGGCAACAAGCGTTGGACACAGACCTTGCCGTGCAGAAATTCCGCAGCGAGCACGGCCTTGTCGAGTCCGGGTCTGGCAACTTGCTCAGCGAGCAGCAGCTTTCCGAGTTGAACAGCCAGTTGATCAAGGCTCAGGCCGAAACGGCGCAGGCCGAAGCGAAATATACCCGCATCAGGTCGATTATCGAGGCCAAGCAGACCGATGCGATCGTGACCGATGTGCTTGACAGCTCGATCTCAAATGATCTTCGCAAGAAATATCTGGAAGCGTCGAAGCTCGAGGCAGAAATCGAAGCCCGGCTTGGTCCGGACCACGTCCAGGCAGTTCGGCTTCGAGCGGAAATGGCCGAGTATGAACGGCTCATGTTCGACGAGCTGAATCGCATTGCCGAGAGCTATCAGAGCGAGCTAACGGTTGCGCAATCCCGCGAGAAATCGCTGCGCGATAGCGTTGACAAGGCAACGGGTGTGGCCGCAACCGCAGGTGAGACGCAGGTACAACTTCGTGAGCTCGAGCGGACGCGGGATACTTATAAGAATCTCTATCAGAGTTTCCTCGCGCGCTACCAAGAGGCGATCCAGCAGCAAAGCTTCCCGATTACCGCCGCCCGTATCATCACGACCGCGGAGACGCCGACGAAGCCGAGCGCGCCGAAAAGAAGCCTCGTCATCGCTTTCGCCATGTTCCTGGGATGCGCGTTCGGTAGCGGCATTGGAGCTTTCCGGGAGTTCCGTGATCGCTTCTTCCGGACTGGTGACGATGTCAAGGATATGCTCGACGTCGAATCCCTTGGTGTCATGCCGCTGATCGAGAACAACGTCGAGGATCCGACGCTCGTCGATCCGGGGAACCCGCGAAGCATCGCCAGGGGCGGCAAGACGACGACCTATGTCGAGGAGCATCCGCTATCGGCATTCGCCGAGACGCTTCGCAGCGCGAAGATCGCCATCGATATCAGTGCGGCGGATCAGCGCTGCAAGGTCATCGGCGTGGTGTCGAGCCTGCCGGGCGAAGGCAAGTCGACGACAGCCATCAACTTTGCCAAGCTTCTGGCAATGCAGGGCGCGCGTTGCCTGCTGATCGACGGCGATATGCGAAATCCGGGAGCGACGCGGGCCATCGGCCGCCATGCGGAAGCCGGCTTGCTTGAAGCGATCGTCGACAATCGCCCGCTGAAGGATCTCATCCTTCTCGATCCGAAAACAAAGCTCGCATTCCTGCCGACGGTGGCGCGATATCGCGTTCCGCATTCTTCGGAGCTGCTCGCTTCGCGCGGCATGGATCAACTTCTTGAAATGGCGCGCCAAAGCTTCGACTACATTATCATTGACTTGCCTCCTCTGGCTCCCGTGGTGGATGCGCGCGCCATCAACCCTAAGCTTGATGCCGTCGTTTTCGTGATCGAGTGGGGCAAGACATCGCGCAAGGTGGTTCAGTCAACCTTATTGTCCGAGCCGGATCTCTATACGAAATGCGTTGGCGCCATATTGACCAAGGTCGATCCGTCGCAGATGAAGCTCTACCGGACATTCGGCTCCAGCGAATATTATTATAAGCGTTATTCGCGATATTATACTGAAAGCTGATGCTCGGCCGCCGTTTCGTTTCGCCTATACGCATCGTTTTCGTTATTTTCGCCGCCATCTGCTCGGTGCTGGCTGGCCGAGAACTGTACGCTTCGATAAAAACGGCTAGCATCTCAATCGTCGCCGAAAGGATCGAGCGAGGCGAGACCATTACGAATGAGGTAGCGGCCAGATATGCGGCGCGCACCATGGAGGTGGTCGACGGACATTATTGCCGATCTGACATTGTCGCCGCCGGCGTCACCCTCGTTCTGACACAGCTCGACCGTCAGAAGGTCGGTGTCAACTACGATGCTTGGGCCACCGCGGCGTCGAATGCTCGCCAATATCTACAATATGCTCTCTCGTGCATGCCGACGAATAGCAATTTTTGGCTTCGACTTGCGGCCGTGCAGTCGGAAATCGCGGAGGAACCGGTCTCGATCGCGGAAATGATGAAGCGTTCAGTTGCGCTCGCGCCCCACGACCAAGGAATGATTCTGACGCGGTTTTATTTCTGGAACGATTTTACCAGCGTAACGCTGCTTACGGCGAAGAATGCACTTGAAAGCGATCTCACAACAATGCTGAAACTTGGCGATCGCTGCATGGTCAATGCCGTGATTAAAGAGATCAGTCCGCAACTCCGCCCGGTCTTCGATCGAACCTGGACGAGCCTCGGGGAAAGAGCGACGGCGCGGTTTCGACAGCGCTGTAGCCGGGGATGACAACAAAGCGCCAAAGCGTTTCCATTTTTTCGCCAGCCGCGACATTCGCGACCTACTGATTTGCGGAATTCGGGAGGCAAATCGCTCTCGCGCTTCTGCCGGAATAGTGTCAGAGAAGTAAGCTCAGCGTTTAAAACCAGCAATACCAGGGCAATCTTGAACTGTGGGCGACCGAGCCGACGCGGCATCGGGTTAGGCACACGCCTGCGGATGACGGGCTCACCCGGCTGCAACGCCCGCTGCTGTGCCCCGGGCGCTGCGTCTTGAGGGGCGACTCAGACCTCGGCGCCGCCGGAAACAACCTCGGTGCCGGTAATGTTCAGCGTCAGAATGCCGACGTCGGTGTGACCCGAGCCATCGGAGATCTTATAATACTGGACGGTTTCCGTGACCTGATCGCCCGGAGCGATATCCTGTGTCAGTTCATAGGTGAACGCGCCGTCCGCCTTAACATGGAAGGTACCATACGTGCCGGCGATATCGGTGGTCGCGCTCGGATTCCCGTTTACATTGGTGCCGTCGAATTGACGAAGGTAGAGCTGACCGGTGTCGCTGGCAAGGTCGTTGTCCAGAGCATTGCCGCCGATGAGGTCGCCTTCGTTGAAGCTGTAATGATCGTCGACTGCGACCGGCTTGACCTGGGCTACACCCTGAATATTCAGAGTGAACAGGCCCACATCGGTGTGACCGGCACCGTCGGAAATCTTGTAGGAAACCTTCTCCTGAAGCAATTCGCCGTTGGTGAAGCCGACCTTGGCAGCATCACTCAGAACATAGGTGTAGCTGCCGTCGGCCTTGACGTAGAAGGTGCCGTAGTCGCCTTGGATCGCCGTGACCTGGCCGGGCTGTTTGGCGCCGACGCCCTGCTGGTCGAAGAAGCGTAGGAAAAGGTTGCCGTCGGACGTGTCGTTGCTGAGGAGATTTCCGGAAATAACGTCGGTTTCCAGAAATGTTGCAGTATCGTCGGTTGCGTGAATAGCCATTAGTCTCTCTCCTTGAAATTGATCCTCGCCGGTCATTTTTGACTTCAGCAAGCCGCCCGATTAATGATATCTTAATACGTGGAGTCAAGTGCATGGTTAACAAGAGATTGACATCTTTGAGTGTATTTTATCAATAATAACACACGTACAATGTGCATAAGCTGATGAAAGACTTAGATATAATTGCTTTAATAATAAGTGATTGTCTCAATTTTTCATGCCGTGGTGGATGTTTCTTCTCACTGAAAGAATCTTTCTGCAGAAGCAAATGTAATTAATATGACGGATTGTTTATTCTGCTGCGGAGCGCGCGTCTAATCACTTTGGATTATAGGTCGTTTCTGAAAGCCCCCGGCAGAGCATCTGCAAGACAACGTCTATCATATTGCTATAATCTAGGTTTATCAGGGAAATTGACCTGCGGCGGCGTTACTCAGCCCAAAATCCCGCTTGCTCCGGATCACCGGGTGGTGCCTGCGTCCGGCCGAGTAAACCGGGTCTCCATCGCGGCGCTGCAACCTTGTCGCGATGGAGTATACTGAATACACCAAGTAATTTATATTAAAGGAGCAAGAATTATTGCGAGATATCGCGCATTTTAGTGTTTCATTTTAGCAGCCGGAGAGAGGTCCGCGGTTAGAAGATTTTCCATTACCCTGGGAGATCGCAGCATGACCGTCTATTACGTGAATTCGTTGACAGGATCCAACAACAACAACGGAACCAGCGAAAATTCTGCCTTTGCGACATTGTCTGCTGTTGAATCTTTAAGACTAAACCCGGGCGACAAAGTTCTGCTTGCTGCCGGAAGCGTGTTCAACGAACAATTCGACTTGAAGTATTCGGGCAGCGTCAGCGCTCCGATTACCATCGGCAGCTATGGCATCGGTGATGCGCCGGTCATTCACAGCAGTAACAACGGCATCCACGGGTCCAAGGCTTCAAATATCGTTATCGAGAATATCAAGATCGCCGATACCGGCGCTAATGCGATCTATGCTGGCAGTGTATCCAATTGGATCGTGCGGAACGTCGAAGTGTCGAATACCGGTCTGGCGGGAAAGCCCGGCTCGTTGAGCTTCCAGAGCAGCCAGAATATTACGATTGAGAACAGCACCCTGACCGGTGTGCATTCTGACGGCATTTGGATGGACAAGGTTAAGGGTATTACCCTTTTCAACAATACCGTGACCAACAGTCAGGGGAGCGTGGCTGACGCTATCCAGCTTAACGACAGCAGCAATATTCTGATCAAGGACAATCATCTCGAGCAGACGCAAACCAATAGCGCCAAGGGCGTTCTAGTGCTGATCAGGGCTCAGGATGCCGTGGTCGAAGGCAACACCCTTATCGGTGGGGGCTTCGGGCTCAGTGCTCAGGCGGGCACGAACATCGCCATCCATGACAATGACATCTCAGGATATGGCGGCTACAGCTGGTCTTACGGCATTGGCCTCGGCGATTCGGGCGATGCGAAAAACTACGATATCAGCGGCAACTACCTGCATGACGGCGTGTATGGCGTCTTGGTCAGCGCCGTCGGCAATCCCGGTTATGTCCGCGAGAATATCGTCGTCCACGACAATGTCTTCGACGGACTGTCCTCCTCGGCACTCAAGGTCGACAGATCCGCGTCGGGCTCCTTCTATGACAATATCATAGATAGTTCTGTGTCGACGCTGACGATGCCCGCTGCAATTGCAGCCCAAAAGACATTCACGATCGGCGAAAACAAGACACTTGAGCAAGCGCAGGCGGAGCTCAACAACGCCGCCGGCGGCACGACCGGTGATCCGCAGGTCAGCTCTCCTGCGCCTGTCGCGGAACCCCTGGTCTCCCCCGTGCCCGCCGCCACCGCAAAGATTGTCGCCGTACATGACCACCTGAAGATCACGGAAGATGCCGGTAGCGGCTATCACGGCAACCTGCTCGAGAACGACAATGCGAGCAACGGCACGATACTGCTTCGCCGCTTCGGCGACAGCGCGGTCGACAAGCACGGGCTGACGCTGACCGGGAAATACGGCGTCATTCACGTGGAGCGCGATGGCGATTACAGTTACACGGTCGATGCCACCAAACTCGCCGGCCTCAGCGGCAAAGTCAGCGAATCCTTCCAATACAAGATCTCCGATGGCGCCTCCCATATCGACGCCGACAGTTTGACCGTCTCCATCAATGTCGACACATTCCACAGCAGCCACGTCTCGCATATGCTTTCCTAAGGCCCCGGCATGTCCCCCGCCGAGGCCGCTCGATTTCCGTCCGAGTTCCGTCTGCCGGACTGGAGTGTGCGGGATGAGCGGCGGCAAAATGTTCCGCCGGCGTGAATAAATCGAACTATAGATTGCATTTATAGTTAACACGGTAGTAGCTACCGAAGCTAACGCGCCACGGTTTCGCCGCTTTGGACCATTATTGGGCGACTTGCGCTTTTCACTTGCTTGTGACGGTATGCTTATCGTACCGTTAAAGTTAGGGCCTCTGAAATTGTTCGTGATAAATTTGTATTTTTGGTCACGTTTCGGTGGGATTCATGTACTAGTGTAGGAGCGTGCCAACGGGTTCGGCGCCGATGCCGGGTCCGAGGGCAGCCATGTCATAATCGGGCCTGAGGGGCCTGCAACTGCAGTGTGTTTCGCGGCGTATTCGCTGCGTGCGCGATGCGGCAGGAGAGGATTGCTTCGTGTTTCAGAGTTCAACAGCTGACGTCAATGAACCGTCCAAAGCCTTGCGGAAATGCAAAAGTGGGCTGATCTTCATTGGCATAGCCAGCGCGCTTGTTAATATCCTCTACCTTACAAGTTCATTTTTTATGCTTGAGGTGTATGACCGGGTCATCCCCAGCAAAAGCATACCGACGCTGGCTGCCCTGGCAATACTGGCATTAGTTCTTTACGCCTTTCAGGGAGCGTTCGAAGTTCTGAGAAGCAGAATGCTCGTCCGCGTTGCCGGTGCCCTTGACGAGATGATGAACGGGCGGGTGTTTCGGGCGCTGATCAAGGCGCCGCTGAAGGTCAAGATCGGCGGCGACGGGCTGCAGCCCTTGCGGGATTTCGATCAGATCAGAACCTTTCTGTCCGGCATGGGTCCGACGGCGATGTTCGATCTGCCTTGGCTTCCCTTCTATATCGTGATCTGTTTCCTGTTCCATCCGGCGATCGGATATATCGCCATCGGCGGATCGCTGGTGCTCGCCATCCTGACGTTCCTGACCAACCAGGGTACGCGCACACTCTCTAAACAGCAGTCGGAAGCCGCCAATATGCGCAACGCTTTTGCGCAGAGCTCGATCCGCAACTCCGAGGTCATCCACGCCATGGGCATGGCGGGCACCATGGCCGAGATCTGGGACCGCAAGAACGGCGAATACCGGCATATCACCCGGCAGGCATCGGATGTCGGCAATGGATATGCGACGCTTTCGAAGATTTTCCGTATCGCCCTGCAATCGGCAACGCTGGCGACCGGGGCGATCCTGGTCATTCAGGGACAGGCCTCTTCGGGTATCATCATCGCCGGCTCCATCCTGACATCCCGCGCTCTGGCGCCCGTGGAAGCAGCGATCGGAAATTGGCGCGGTTTCGTGTCCGCCCAGCAGAGCTGGGGCCGGCTTGCGAACCTGCTGAAGACAATTCCGGAGATGCCGGCTCCGCTCGCGCTTGCGGCGCCTTCCAAGCAGGTCACGGTCGAGGGTGTAGCCAGCGGACCGCCGGCCGGCCAGCGGCTGGTCATTTCCGATGTCAGCTTCGGTCTGCGTGCAGGCAGCGCGCTCGGCGTCATCGGTTTCAGCGCCTCGGGCAAGTCGTCGCTGGCGCGGGCGATGATGGGCATCTGGCCGACGGTCAGGGGATCCATTCGCCTGGATGGCGCGGCACTCGACCAGTGGGACGGCGACGCACTTGGCCGCCATATCGGTTACCTCCCGCAGGACGTGGAGCTTTTCTCGGGCACCGTCGCGCAAAATATCTGCCGCTTCGCCAAGGAGATGTCGCCGGAGGCGGTGGTTGCGGCGGCGAGGGCTGCCCGCGTTCACGATCTCATCCTGCGTCTGCCGAACGGTTACGAGACCGACATCGGCGAGGGCGGTGCGGCGCTTTCGGCCGGTCAAAGACAGCGTATCGCGCTTGCGAGAGCGCTTTATGGCGAACCGTTCCTGGTCGTGCTCGACGAGCCGAATTCCAATCTCGATGAAGAAGGCGAGCGGGCGCTGAGCGCTGCGATCATGAGCGTGCGGGCACGCGGCGGCATTGTCGTCGTCATCGCGCATCGCTCCGGCGTTCTGGCTGTGTGCGACTTCGTGCTAATGATGCAGGAGGGCAGAATGATCGCATTCGGTCCCAAGGAAGAAGTTCTGGCGCGGGTGAGCCGACCGGAAGCGACGCGCACTCCGATTGCCGAGCGCGTGGCTCAGCTCAAAGTCGTAGTCGACGGCAATGCGGCCGAATAGGCCGGAAGGACGATGATGAGCAAAGTCACTATTGAATCAAAACGATCCCTCAACCGTCACGTCGCCGTTGTCGGCGCGCTGTCCATCGCGCTGGTGTGCGGCATCGGCGGCTGGGCGGCGACGACCGAGCTTTCCAGCGCCGTTATCGGCGAAGGCGTTGTCGTCGTCGACGGCGATGTCAAGAAGGTCCAGCACCCGACCGGTGGCGTCGTGTCGAAACTCCTGGTCGCCGAAAATGACCATGTGGCGGCTGGACAGGTGTTGATACGGCTCGATGGGACGGCGACCAGAGCGCAGCTCTCGATCGTCGAAAGCACGCTGGCGCAGCTTTATGCGCGTCGTGCCCGTCTGAAGGCAGAGCGGATCGGCGCCGATTCGTTCGAGGTCGAGGAAAACATCAGCGATTTGATGACATCCAGCGCTGCCGCATCCAACAAGGCGGCCTCCAGAAATGCCGCACGGGATCTTCTCGACGGCGAACAGAAATTGTTTGACAGCCGCAAGTCGGCGCTCGTCGGCATGAAGAGCCAGTTGGCGTCGCGCAAGGACCAGCTGGCCGAACAGATCAAGGGTCTGGTCGTTCAGATCAACGCCACCAATGATTCCCTCAGCCTGATCGAACAGGAACTGGAAGGCGTGGATGCGCTCTACAAGAAGGGACTGGTCACACTTCAGCGCTTGAACGCGCTCAAGCGTGCACGCGCCGACCTTCAGGGCAATAGCGGCCAGGAAATCGCCGCAAAGGCGGAGGCCGAGGGCAAGGCGATCGAAATCGATCGCCAGTCGATCCAGCTGGACGAGGATCGTCGTTCGGAGATTGCCAAGGAACTGACCGATGTCGAGGCGAAGATAGCCGAAAATGAAGAGCGCCGTGAAACCGCGCTCGATCAGCTCCGCCGCCTCGATATCACCGCGCCATTGAGCGGCAGGGTCCACGAACTTGCCGTTCATACGGTCAACGGCGTCATTGAGCCGGGCCAGACGCTGATGCTCGTCGTTCCCGAAAACGACGATCTGACCGTCCAGGCGAAGGTCGCCACCCGCGATATCGACCAGCTCCATGTCGGGCAATCCGTCGATGTGCGTTTCAGCGCCTTTGATCAGCGCACGACGCCCGACGTGCGGGCGGTGATCACCTCGATTGCACCTGATATCGTCAAGGATGAGCGCACGGGGATCAGCTACTATCCGCTGCGCGTCAAGCCGGAGGCGCAAAGCATCGCGAAGCTGAAGTCGATCAAGCTCTATCCCGGCATGCCGGCCGAGGTCTTTATCAAGATTGCCGACCGTACCGTCATCTCCTATCTCACCAAGCCGCTGACCGATCAGATGCAGCACGTCTTTCGTGAGGAATGATCGGCGGCTTCTGCGCGCCGCTGCTGCATATCGCAGCCTCTGAGGTCAGCTTTGCCCATCCGGCTGGGGGCAAAGCTTGCCTTGCGCCATGCTGGCGGGTGACGGATAGCGCCCGCCGCGATATGGTCCCTTCATGATATGTTTGCGGCTTTGGCAAGGGGTGCCGGTGGAGAGACGACTGGCATGGGCGCTGGTTCTGTTTTTGGCCGGCCTCGTCATGGTTTCAACGACGGGGAAGAGTAATGCCGACAACCTTCCGCCTGTGAAAATCGTGGCTTTCGGAACATCGCTGACAGCGCGCGGGGGATGGCAGGCCGGACTTGAGGCAAAGCTTGCCGCCTGCCTGCAGAGACCCGTCAGGGTCGAGAGCGTCGCCAAGAGCGGCGAGACGTCGGCCTGGGCCTTGACCCAGCTGGACCGCGTCGTTGCCGAGAAGCCGGATATCATCCTGATCGAGCTCTACGCCAATGACGCAACCGTGCACCGGTTCGTGTCGCTGGCGCAAAGCCGAAGGAATATCGGCGAGATCCTCGAACAGTTGCATCGGCGCCTGCCGCGGGCACGGATCATCCTCATGGCAATGAATCCGTTTTCGGGACTGCGGGGGCTGATCCGTCCCTTCGTCGGCAGTTATATCTCGGCCCATCAGGCGGAGGCACGGAAGCGCGGTGTGGAGTTCGTCGATCACCGGCCCGGCTGGGAGCGCCTGAACCCGGATGAACTGGCGGCCGCAATTCCCGACGGCGCGCATCCGCGGCCCGAAATTGCCGCCAGGATTATCGTGCCCGAACTCGTCGGACACATCGCCGGCCGCGATTGCGGAGACTGAATCTCCGCCTTCTCGAGAGGGTTGCGGCCGGTCGCGGGCTCAGCCGGCCGCGAGATAGCCCTTCAAATAGTTGACCAGCGACGCCCGGCCCGCATCGGACGGATCGTCATGAGAGGGACTGCTGAGGTCCTGAAGGAGATAATCCTTGAGCTCGTCATCGTCATGCGCGACATAGATGCCCGGCCGGTCGATGAGCTGGCTGACGGTCGCAAGCTGATGATCGTTTCGGTGCTCGCCAAGGGCTGCCTTGCGGGGAACGAGAATGATCGGTTTGCCGAAACGTTTCGCCGTGAGCACGGTGCCGATGCCCGCGTGAGAAACGATCACGCTCGCTTCGCGAAAGACCCTGTCGAAGTCGGCAGGTTCGATATTCTTGATCCATTTCATGTTTTCAGGCGTGTAGGTGCCCTTGCCGATCTGCGCCAGAACCGGCCGGGTCAATTCTTTGGCGAAGGCGTCGACCGCCTTGACGAGGCGATCGAACGGCAGCTGCGTTCCGACGGTGACCAGGATCAAAGGACAGCTCCTGCGTAATGCGGGCCGTCCGGCCGCGACAGATGTTGCCATTGCGTCAGCCAGAGCGTCGCGATATGGCCGGCCAGTTTTCCCGAAAGGGACAGCTTCTCGACATTGGCGACGCTATCGATCCAGATCGTGCGCTTGCCCATGAGCCTGCCGGCCAATAGGCAGAACAAGCCCGGGGCTGCTCCCGTGGACAGGACGACGTCGGGTTTCAGCTTGAATACAATGTAGAATGCGCTGAAAAAGCACTTGATCGACATAATGATCGAGTCGCGGCTGCAGTCAGGCAAAACCAAGCCATTGCTGATCTCGTATTTTTTCAAGAGACCGGGAATGGTGGTGGCAAAAAAAACCTCGCTGCCTTCGAAGGCGGCTCGCATCGCCATCATCTGTTCCCAGTGCCCACCTCCGGACGAAGCGGCAAGAATTTTCCGTCGTTTTCCGTCAGTCATATCAGTCCATCCTCGCAATATTTTACGGTACGCGCTGCTATGGGGATCTCAGCATAGTTAGATGTCACGCCGTTGCGAATCGTTCACATTTTGTGAACCATGCACTAGAGAAAATTTGCTATTGCAATGCATCATTTTTGAATGCAATGCAATGTGGCTCGACCAACACGTCCCCGCGAGTGACAGTGTATCGCCTCGAAAGGACAAACAGATGCACAACAATCCCGTACGTGCTTACCGTCCCGATATAGATGGTCTTCGCTCGGTCGCCGTCGTTTCCGTTGTGCTATTCCATGCCGGTCTGAGCTCATTTACGGGCGGATTCGTTGGCGTCGATATTTTCTTCGTCATTTCGGGATATCTCATTACAGGGCATATTTATGGCGACATTCTAAAATCGGAATTCAAATTCACAAGATTCTACGCCCGACGAGCCCGGCGGATATTGCCGGCCTTGTTCTTCGTATTGGGCGTCTCTTTTTTGATCGGTTTTTTGCTTCTGTCTCCTGGCGAATTCAGGAAATTTTCGCACAGTGCCATTGCGGCCATGTTGGGCGCCTCCAACATCTATTATTGGCTTTCCAGCAATTACTTCTCGCCGGCATCCGATCAGCTGCCGATGCTGATGACCTGGAGCCTCGGCGTGGAAGAACAGTTTTACATGGTTTTTCCGTGGATCATTTTGTTCCTGAACCGCTACGTCAAGCGGGTCATCCTTCCGGCAATCGCAACGCTTGTCGTACTTTCCTTCATATTTTCTGTCGTAGCTCTAAAGATCAATCCGGCTTTCACCTTCTACCTGCTTCCGACCCGCGCATGGGAACTGGGAATTGGTGGCATCCTCGCTGTCATGGAGACAAAGGGGATGCGTCTCGATCGAGGGAGAAGCGCGGTCGTCAATGCCATTGCTTTGATCGGCGCGATGTTGATTGTCGTGCCGATCTGCGTCTACAACGATTCCACACCTTTTCCCGGTGCTGCGGCGCTTTTGCCGGTTCTCGGGTCGGCGCTGCTGATTGCGACCCCAAGCTCGATCGTTGCTTTTGCGCTCGGTTCGCGGCCACTCGTTTTTATCGGCCTTGTCTCATACTCCTGGTATCTTTGGCATTGGCCGCTTTTGAGCTTCGCTAGCGTCGCGTCTGTCTGGCCGTTGCAGCAATCGAATGCTTTAGTCATCGTTGGGATCTCATTTATCCTGGCGGTTCTGACGTATTATCTCGTGGAGAAGCCGTTTCGACGCCCGGGTGTTTCCGATGACCGGACACTTTGGCGCTATGCAACCGCCCTGGCAGTTTTCGCTCTTCCTTTCGCGCTGAGCGCGCTGCTGGCCGGTATCCCGCAGAGATTTAACCCCCAGGTCGCGAAGATTGAAGAGATCGCCGGCGATCGTGAAGCGTGCCTGGTATCCTATGGCGCAACCTCCCCACTCATGGGTCGCAACTGCGAACGTTCAGGCAACGGCGAGCCTGCGATAGCCTTGATTGGCGACAGCCATGCGGCCGCACTTGCGCCCGGATTGAGAGCCGTCGCGCAAGAGCGGGGCTACCAGCTTTACGTCTTTACCAAATCATCCTGCCCGCCATTGACCGACGCCACGCGCTATATGCCCAACCACCCGCGCCATGCGGCGGAATGCTCGACCTATAATGCCAAGGTGATGGATTTGCTGCGTGAAAACGACGCGATCAAGAAAGTTATCCTGGCCGGATACTGGTCTGCTCCGATGCGTGAAGCAGAGAGCGGCTCCCGCTACATTCTGCCAGGCGCCGATGGCGCGGAGCAGGCCGAAAATAAAAATGGGCCGACCTTAGAGTCGGCACTTGCGTCGCAGGTCGCGCAATTGCGGGCAATGAATAAGGATGTCGTCCTTCTGCAAGACGTTCCATTGTTCAACTTTAACCCTGTTCGTGCGGTGCTGCAGCGTGCGATACCCTTCAGGTCGGCGTTTGGAGGATGGCTCGACGGTGATCGCGATTTGACACCGTACGATGCCCCGATGAATGCCGTCGCAAATTTCAAGGATCCAGTCAGGGATATCATCACCCGCGTCGCGGAGAAATCACCGCCTGGCGTCGTCCTGATCGACCCTTTCGACGCGCTTTGCCCGCGAGCTCGATGCAGTTTTTCCACTGTCGACGGAGCGCCGTTGTTCATAGACAATCAGCATCTATCGACTCTCGGTTCGGAAGTTGCTGCCCGGGCGGTCCTTCCGGTGGAGGATGAGGAGAAGATGAGGACGACGTCTTTTTCCGATAAGCAGTCTCGGCTGACTGGTGTTGTGAAAGACACTGATACGCCGGTGCGTTGAGCGGAATAATGCCGATCGCGCGTTTGAATGTACCCATTTTTCCGGAATTTGGGCCGCTGAGTTCGCCTACGCTTCCCGCATGAACAATGGGCGGCACTCACGTCGTCACATCCCGCAACGGATCCTTCCAGGGGCGATTCGATAGGTGTCCCTGTCATCGATGACCTCCGAAAAATTGGAGGCCATGGATTGAAGGTCGAAGAACAGCGAGCTTATGGTGCGCGAGAGCATGATGCCGAAGAGTGTGCACGACGGGCGACTCCGAAAGATCGCGGCGCGCTTTAAGCAGCAACAACCTTAGCTTTGAGCCTGGTCGATTTCAGGTGGCGCCCCACAGGCTTTTCGACGGACAGGTAAATCAGAGAGCTCTAACTTTAATTTGAAACAGAATGATTTTAGGCTGCCTCGTCTATCATTCGTTCTAGACTTCTATCCGCTGGGTGCGTTCGTCGATGAACCACCGCTCTTCAATCTGCTTATCGGAAGGGAGACAACGAGGTAAGGCCAAAGAATAACCGGTGCCAGCATCATTCCCGCCTCCGTCATTGAGCCAACCACGATCAGAAGAATGATTGCAACTTCTTTGGAGTGCGTGGCGCGAAGTTCCGTGGAACGTTGAATCGTCACGAGACGGCCAACCAGACGCTGAAGAACAAAAGCTGTCCAGGCAATCATTCCCGGAACCCCGATGTTGAGGGCAAGTTCCAAGTATGTGTTATGGGTGGAGCGCGCATCGAAGGTCAACTCGACATATTGCTCCATAACTTCCGGTTGACGGAAAACAGCGAAACCGTACCCAAGAAGAGGGCGGTCATATACCAGCGGCATCAGCTGTTCCCAAATATTGGTGCGCCCGGAAAAGGTAAGATCTTTTCCGAACGCGTCTGCAATCATCTGGGCAACGCCAAGATAGGCAAATGATGCTGCAGCCCCAATGAAGAGGCAGAAGAAGAAAACAATGAAAGAGCGCGCCAGCGAGTTTCTCACGGTTTGCATCATACGCGAGCCCATCAACGTGGCCACGCCGATGGCAACCATAACCACTGCCGTCGAAGATTTGGAAACAACGATGAGGAGGAGGGTAAACAGCAACGCCGCCCAGCGCAGGAGTTGGCTATAGCGCAGTGGTCCCTTCGGCATTCCTACCGAGAGCATGGTTATGAAACTGACGGCACAAAACTGACCGAGGCCGTTCTTGTGGTAGAACAGGCCCTTTACCATGCCGGCGTAGGATCCTGCCATGACAGCATATCTTGGAAGGGCAATGGTATACAGAACGTTCGCAAAGGCGGCGAAAATGCCAAAAGTCGCCAGAAGCCGGAAGGTTTCAACGCTGCCGTATCGATGTCTGTAAAGCAATGGCGGGATTGTCAGAACGGCCACAGCGGCAATGCCGCGTATGGATGCGCCAAAGCTAATCGAGACCGCAAGAGAAAGAAATGAAATTACAGCAACGGCGACAACCAGAATCGGTACCCTGCGAAAATAAGAAAGGAAACGATTTGGCTCCAGCACGAAGTAAAGACCGATCAGCGGAATGAGGCTGTACAGCATCATTTTCTGCGGAAACGGATCAACGGCTGCATCTTCATTGAAGTTTGTGGGATAGCCGTACCACATTCCGGTTGTCCGCAAGAGTGTCAGATAGAACATTCCCGTGAGGAGCACGCGGACGAGCGTTTCTTTTCTGATGCCGCGACGTGGCCGCGGGCGGACGGCTGGCCGAACGCTGATATCCTTGTCCGAAACGTAAGAATGGCCGAAACTCATCGGAGGGCACTCCCGCAAGCAGTATCAGAGGGCGGCATCGGGCCTGTATTCCTGGTATGCATGTCCTAGGATCCCGTTGACCATGCCGGCGCCGCGCAGAACATGGGTGAGCGCGCGCATGCCCCAATAGGGTGAAACCAGGATTGCCGGCAGCATGGCCAGTCCGAGTATCACTCTCGTCGCACCATAGGCCGCGCGATAGAGCCGGCGCTTGAGGTTGCCATGCAGGACTTCGCTGACAGCGAAGGTATTGCCGAGCCGGTATTGCCGCTGCAGCACCCACTTCCAGGTCATGCGGCTGGCCGGAACGATATCATAGACGAGTGCCTTGTCAGCCCAGAAAACCTTCATGCCGCGGCGAATAGCCTGATTGAAGAAGAGATAGTCCGTGCCGCCGGTGAAGCGCATCTTCTCTTCGAAGCGCAGGTTCCATGAGCGGATGAGTTGATAATCGAACATGACATTGTTCGAGGCCGCATAAGAAATACGCTGGCCATCCTTGTTCTTCTTGCGCTCGAAAACCCTAGCTTTGATGAAATATTCCGGCGGACTGTCGGGATAGACCGGCTGGACGGGACCGTAGACACAATCAGCGCCGTTTCTCTCCCGTGTCTCCAGCATCGCGTCCAGCCAACCATCGATCGGCCATTCGTCATCGTCGAGAAAGCAGAAGAGCTCGGTGCCGGCAGGGGCTGAATCCAAGGCACGGTTGCGCGCGAAGGGTATGCCCTGGTTCGGTTCGACGACATAAATCAGATCGTAGGCGTCTGTCCCGCCGAAGCCCTCGACCATTGTTCTTGCACTGCCGGCGGCATCATTGTCGACGATCACCATGGTGAGATGATAGGGGCGAGCCGGATGCTTTGTCTGGCGTGTCATCACGTCGAGCAGTTTGGCAATCCCGTCCAGACGCCGATAGGTCAGTACGCCGACGGCAATGCGCAACGGCGACGCGTTCGGTTGATCGGCGCCGGCAGATGAATGCTGAGAAATGTTTTGCTGGTTCATGACTGTCCTCTGCGCAGCATATTTCCCAAACGCTTGCGCGCTGCCATCAAAGCCACTTCGGTTGCGGCATCATCGCCGAACGGACCGCCGGCCAGGATGTTGCGAGCTTCGCTCCTCAGTTTCAAGAGCGATGTCGCTTCGGCAATGCCACCGGCTACGAGGCTCTTGCCGAGCGCATGCAGCCCGTCATAGCGGCGCGCCAGTTCCAATCCGGTCGCGATCATGATCCGCGGGCGCAGTGTTTTTGCCCTGCTCGTTCCCGTATAGCGGTTCGACGCATGGATGCGCTGAAAGGTCAGCGGTGTTTCGACGATGGCGCCGCGGCCGAGATAGGCGGCGGCAAACTTGATATAATTGTCGCTGAGGACGACATCTTTCGCGACAGACATTGGCAGGATCTGGGACAACAGGTTGCGGCGGAAGCTCAAGCCTGATGTCGGGACGGGAAGCGATGGAAAGCCGCCTTTGCGCAACGTTTCTCGCTTGTCGAACAGCGTCACTCGCAGTTGGGCGGGAGGCGGATCGCCTTCAGTGGTCGTCACGCGGTCGAAGCACCAATCGATCTCGTTGCGGTCATAGATCTCGGCGATGCGCGAAAGTTTGCCGGGCAGAAACGCATCATCGGCATCGAGGAGAAAGAGGATATCACCACTTGCGGCCGCAAAACCCGCGTTGAAGCTCGAAGCCTGGCCGCCGTTTTCCTTCAAGACGGTCAGGATTCGCTCGCCATAGGAGCTGAGAATCTCTCTGGAATCATCGGTGGAACCATCGTCGACCACAATTACCTCGAAATCGGGATAGGCCTGCGACAGAACGCTGTCGATGCATGCGCACAGGAACTGACCATAATTGAAATTGTTGATGAGCACCGAGAGTTTCAAACTACCGTCTCCTACAGCGCCGCGCGTCTTTTCAGATGCGCAAAAGGTGCCGTAACACTTTGAGTTGCTGCACAGTTTTATTCCCAATCGGTTCCGATTTAAGGAATTATGCAGTAGGCTAATCGATCATCTTGCCAGCGTCTGAGGCGCATATCGACGAATTCCGGCGCGATAGCCACGCATGTAGTAATATTTCCAGATTGCCCAGAAACGTTTCTTCGATTGCGGCAGGAGATAAAGCATCGCGGCCCGGAAGGCCCATTGCGCGCTTTCGATCCAGGTCGGAAGCGGAACTCCGCTTAACCTTACCCCTCCAGGAACCTCATCGGGAAAGAGCGCCGGCATGCCGTAGCCAAGCCGCTCGCCTCTCTTCTGGACCCAATCCTCCGTGACGCTCGATGCTGGAATCCAATGGTGAACCACGGCCTCGGCGCATCGATAGGATTTGGCGCCATTTGCCGCCAGGCGAATGATGATTTCCGCATCTTCACCCATGGCGAATATTTTTCCGGGAAGAGGACCGATATCTTCGCGATAGCGCACGCTTGTTCCAAGCAGTTCTCGCCGAATGATCGTATTCGGGCCCCAGACTTTTGTCGGGTCGCACGGCCCGCTTTGCGTTTCATCGACGATCGCAAAGGTGGAACCCATGGGAATCCACTCGATAAAAGGGTCTTTTGGCTCCTTTTCCCAATCGGGGACGATTCTGCCGCCGAAGACGCCATAACCCGGATGGGCAGCGGCGCAATCGACGATCGCTTTCAGCCAGTTGGGTTCGGCGCGAACATCGTCATCCGTAAAGACGACGAGATCTCCCTTCACCCGATCCAAAGCCAAGTTCAGCGCGCCCGACTTTCCCGGCTTGCGCTGCTGCAGGATGGTGATGGGAAGCTTGTCGCTATAGGATTTCAAAAGATCAAACGTGCCGTCATTGCTGTTGTTGTCGACGGCAATCAATTCCCACCGATCACGGGGCAGCTCTTGGCACACCAAGGAATCCAAAGTGTGGCGCAGACGGCGGCTGGCGCCATTGTAGGATGAAAAGAGCACGCTGACGAAGAGATCCGACATCATTTGCCAACCCTTTTGGTGAAGTCGAAAGAGAAAAGCATCATGTTTTGGCTGCCTATGCGATATTGGACGGATCGGTCTCTATGCGGGATTCGACCGCGTCCGGCCGAAGAATTCGCGTCGATAACCGTTGCCGAGAACCCTCAGCTTGCGAAAATTGCGCAACAACCGGCGCGGCTTAAGGAGTACGCCGCGATTGAGGAAATATTGCCGCATCAGGCTCGGCGCCCGGCTATGCGATCCGCCATGGGCGACACGGTAGACCGCGCCCCGGAAAGGAAGCTTGGTCAGCGGCGCGCCGCGTTGGGCAAGAATATCCGCAATGCGGACATGGCTGCCCAGCATCGCCTTGATCCAGTCGAGCGACGCGTCTTCAAACCGCTGCGGCAGTTCATAGAGATCGGCGCGAATGATCAGGGAGGTGCCGCAGAGATGGCTGAAATCGTCATGGCCGAGCAGAAAATTGCCGCCGTCATCCCAGATGTAGCCGTTGTCGATTGTCCATCCGTTGGCGTTCCGGTTTTCCGATACGTATTGAACGATCCGGGAACTGACGAAATCGTCGTCATCGACAATCATGAAAAAGCGGCTGTCTGCGGCATTCAGCATACCGCTCAGCACGCGCCGACCCTTGTCGGCACGGAAGGCATCGAGGAAGTCCTCCTTGCTGCCCTTTCCGAGTTCGTGCATGTCGTTCGGCGGAAACGTCACGCGGACGGCGGAGAATTTCTCCGGCAGATCAGGCAGGTCGGCCCCCTCGTTTGCGACGATGATGCCGCGCCAGTCTCCATTGGTCTGGTTGGAGATGGAGGCCACGGTCTGGCTGAGATTGGCCTTCAGCTTGCTCCAATCGCGGGAATTGTCCTGATGTCGGACCGGGATGATGAAGGTAACGAGTGGCATCGAATAACCCCCTTAAGCCCGCAAGCTCACAGCTTCTTTTTCGTCGACACGCCCCTTGGCCGCCTGTTGACGCGCCCACTCGATCCCGTCTTCGAGCGAGGTTGCCTTGTATGAAAGATCCGTTCCGCCGGAGAAAGCATTCATAAAGCGGCGAATCTTTCCATAACTATTGTCCAGCACCGCATGCGGGCGGCCGAGCAGCAGCGAGCAGATATGGACGTGCAGACGGTCGGTGACGATTGCGCGGGCACGCGAAATCTGACTGATGCCGCGTTCGAATCGGTTGTGGGCAGCCGCGTCCAGCCTGCGCAATGCAACTTCGCTGGGCTTCAATGCGAGATAGGCGGAAGCTACGCCAAGCTTCTTGGAGATATTCACCTTCCGCTTGGACTCCGTGATCCAGTCTTCCACAGGAATATCGGAAGGTATCTTGCGATCGGTGCCGCCAACCCGTTCCGCATCTTCCCTCAGCATGGCGAGGACGGGAATTTGCGTCGCCCTTTCCGGAAGCGCGCCGATGGCGAAAGCCATATCGGGGCATAGCCGCACCGTGCAGTCGAAATGTTTCTCGGAAAATTCCTTCGATTCTTCGTCGCGCACGAGCAGTACGAAATTCTTGTGGCGCCCGATTGCCCGTTTGGACTGTTCGATACGCTCAGGCGAGCTGTAGTGGATCGACTGCGGGAACTGGACGATCTGCCGATCGGGGAAGCGCTCCATAATCGCTTCACGGAAATCCTGATGGGCAACCCAGATATCGCCGAAATTGCCGCCGCCGTGTATGAAGATCGGGCCCGTGGGCACGCGCCTTTTCAGTTCGTCGGCGGAGAAGTCGTACAGCCTGGAAACATAGTCCGGGCGCTTGCCGAAGCGATTTTTGAGATAGGCCATCTCACCCAGCCAGATCGCCGAGTCGCCACAATTGCGGATGTCGGGGAAGTCGAGAATCGCGAGCGGCTCGTCGCGCGAGACATAGTCCTTCAGGCAATCATGGATCATGCCATTGAGTTTTGCGATCAGCTCAGATCTGGATAGGCTGGTCATTCTGCCTCACTTGTTAAGGTTCGTTTTAGCTTTAAGCCGACTTGGGAACGGCAATACGTTTGGCTTTTGACAGGAACTTGACGACGATACGCTGAACTTCGGTTTCCGGGCCATTTGGCTTCTTCATCGCGAGCCAAAGGACAAAGCTGGAACCGATATAGATGATGCCGCCCGTGATGACGAGGATGGCGAGATATAGGGCCAAGTGCAGCTTCTCGGTGGGCATGCTGAATATATGCGACAATCCCCAGACGCCCGCGGCCATCAAGGCGACGCTGGCAAGCGCGCGGAAATTAGCCCCCAGTTGCTGGAAGAACGGCAGGTTGATCAGGCGCTTGACGAGAAGCATGTTGACCACGGTGGAAATCAGGCCCGTCAGCACGCGCGCATAAACCACGCCTGTAAGTCCGCCAATCATGAGACCGGCGATGATGATGGGAACGCGAACCACCAGCATCTGCGTGTCGCGGATGAACAGCATCTTGGTATGGCCCTTGGCCATTCCGAGCGGCTGGACGAGCGAACCGAGGGTCTGCAAGGCGAAGACGGATGCGAGCGCCTGAACGATGAAGATCGCGGGCACCCACTTCTCTCCGAGGGCAAGCCGCATCATCGGATCGGCGACGACAGCCATGCCGATACCGGCTGGAAGCGCCACGGCCGCCAACAGCGCCTGCGCACGCTGATAGGCCGCGACAAGCCGGACCGGATCGTTGCGGACCTTGGAAAAGCCCGGATAGATCGTCTGGTTCAGCGGCGCCGTCGCCTCGCGCGTCGGCAGCGTCGAAAGCGTGTTGCCGACCGTGTAATGGCCGAGCTGTGTGGCGCCGAGCATCTTGCCGATCAGCAGATATTCGATCCGCCAGTTCAGCGTGTTGACGATCTGTCCGGCCGTCAGCCACACCGAGAAGGAGAACAATTCCCGTGCATGCCGGAAGGTTATGCGCGGCCAGAAGGGCAGGACCGTATAGGATACGATGATGTTGGTCACCTGATAGGCGAGGGTGCCGATCACGAGAGCCCAATAGCTCTGATAGATGGCGGCAATCGCCACCGTCACGACGAAGCCGACCAGCTTTTGCGAGACGTTGAGGACGAATTCCTGCCAGAAGATCAGATCGCGCTGGAGCATGACGCGGCGCGGATTAGCAAGACCGCTCAAGAGCAGGCTGAAGCTCAGGGCAAGCATGACGCTCGTCAGGCGCGGTTCGTTATAAAACTCGGCGATCGGGTAGGACGAGGCGGCAAACAACAGCGCGAGAATCGCGCTTCTCGTCACGCTCAACGTCCAGACCGCGCTGAAGTGCGTTTCGCTCGGTGACTCGTGGCGGATAAGCGCCTGGTTGAGCGAGAGTTCGGTGACCGAACTCAAGATGACCTGGATCGTCGTGGCGATGGCGACGAGACCAAAATCTGCCGGCACGAGATACCAGGCGAGCACGAAGGTGCTGAGTGCCGAAAGCCCGTTGACGATGGCGCGGGACAGACTGAGCCACATGCTGCCTTGAATCAATCGGTCGGTAACGCTGCTCATGGGCGAACGGCTCCTGAGGTCTGGGATATTGACCATCTAAGCGGACTGCACGCCCATCCGGAGTGCTGCTCTCCCTTGCGGGAGCAGAGGGTGTTGATGGTGTCGGAAAGCATCATGCCTTCTTGCCTCGTCAGGAACCGGGTTTGCGACATCACAGGGCGCTTGCCGTTTTCTTCGAAAAATCGTGCTTCAGCCGGTCCAGCTCGACCAGCATTTTCTCGTGCGCTCTTACGATCGCCTCATCGGAGCTGAGCTGCCCCGGCTTTTCTGCTACCCGCTGCAGCGTCTTGACGGTCGAGCCGAAGACATAGTTGCCGGTCAGCTGCCGGATGCGGCGATGACGGAACGTGATGTTCTTCAACAGAGATGTGTTCTTCCGGACCAGCGACGCGCCTGCTTCGACGAGGTTCGACGGGCCGATCGGATCGAAGTCGATCTCCAGGTCGAGCGCACTCGCCCAGTCATACCATTTGGCGCGATTGCCCGGTGCGATCGGCCGGATCGCCCGCCAGGGAACGCGCAACGCATCGGATATGATGCAGCCATGCATCGCCTCGGAGACGACTTTATGCGAGGCACTGATTTCGGTCAGAACCTTTTCCACAGACCAGCGCGGATCGATATAATGGATGCCCGCAAGATCGCAGACCTTGTCCCAGCTGCCATACATAGCGCTTTCGTAATGCGGCATGAAGGAGACCGGATAGCGCTTCTCGATGCTTTTCGCATCCCAGCAGCTGCGCGTCAGAATGCCTGAATCGCCCATGGCATAGCTCGGATCGATGCCGAGGACCTCGGCGGTCTTCTTTCCGCGCACGAAATAGAACGTCCAGTTGCCGTCGACTTTCGGCGGGTTGGTATAGCCGCCATAGCCCGAACCGAAGACGATCTTCTGCATGTTCGGATCGAAATTGTCGTAGAGGATCGAACCGATCCCGAGAAAGAGCTGGCCTTCGTCGTCGTCGAAGAATCCGGGCAGCAGACGCTCCCAGAGCCAATGGTTCAGTTCGTCGCCAAAATTCTCGTGTTTCCCGCGGTAGGCAAACATCTTCATCGTGCTTCTCCAGTCGGCAAGTGCGTGACGATCTGCGAAACCGTCTCGTCTTCGCGCTCCATGCGTCCGTAACGCGAAATGATTTTGATGTCGCTGCGGATTATCTTGGCCGGGTTGCCGGCGACGAGCGAGCGCGGCGGCACGCTCTTGGTCACCACCGAGCCGGAGCCGATGACGCATTCATCGCCGATCTCGACGCCGGGCAGGATGATGCTGCGGGCGCCGATGAAGCAGCGTTTGCCGATCCTCGTGTGCAGATAGAGACCCCGCGTCAGATCGTGGGTCAGGATCGCGGCTTCGAAGGCGACATAGGTTTCCGCGCCGATATGCAATCCTTTCGGGTTGGTCTTATCGAACCGCACGCTGAGCGAAAAGCTTGCCGTCGGATCGATGTCCATTCCCCAGAATTTCGTATAATAGAGCCACTTGGCCCTGACGATTCCGTTCCGCAGCGGCCGAAATACGTTCAGTCCCCACTTCGGCTTCTTTCCTGTCTGCACCATCAAGTCCGACCCCGGCTGGAAAATTCGTCTAGCACGGAACTGTAATAGTCCTCGAGCATCCCCGTTTGGCGACGTATGTCGAAGCGCTCGGCCACCAGAAGCGGTGCCCGCGCGCTGAAGGCTGTCCACAGGGCCTGATCGTTGAGCAGCCTTCCGACCGCTTCCGCCATTCCCGCGACATCCCGCTCCTCCACGAGATAGCCAGTTTTCCCCTCCTCGATCGCTTCGCCTACGCCTCCCGAGCGGAATGCGACGACCGGAGTGCCGACGGCCTCGGCCTCGAGATTGGCGAGGCCGAACGCTTCTGCGTGACCATTGTCGAGGGTCACGCTGCCGTGGAGATAAAGCTCTGCACTGGCCAGCAGATCCCTTATCTCAGTCTGCGACAGATTTTCATGGATCGTGACGCTTGGCAAGGAACGACGCGCCAGCGCCTCGATTTCCTCTTTCAGCGGTCCCTGACCCACCATGACGAATTCGACCGGTGTGCCGGTCGCCGCCACGCGCGACAGCGCGTCGATCATGAAGCGGTGGCCCTTATAGTCGACGAAACGGGCGATGGAAACCACCAGTCCCTTTTTTCGGGGGCGGGGCTCCATTTTGAAGAGATCGAGATCGATGCCGATGTGGTGGCGATAGACGCGGTCGGCACGGAAGCCGAGCGCCAGCAGCCGGTCGCGAATGAAATCGGAAACGGCGATGTTCCAGCTGTTCCAGCCGGCCATTTCGCTGCGGCCCTTGGCGAAGAAGCGCACCTGATTGAAGCCGCCCGGTTTTTTCGGATCGCCGCGATAGGTGGCGTCGAATCCGTGAAACGTCGTCACGAGCGGCTTGCCGGCGGCCCGCGCTAAGGGCCCGATGACATAGCCGTTCTTGCCGAAATGCGCGTGAACGAGGTCGGCCTGGCCGATCGCGGGAAAGAGGAAAGGCAGGCCGATCTGCGGAATTTTCAACAGAAGTTCACCGGCCCGCGCGATCGGCGACCGGCGGATGTCGTGAACCGGAACAGTGGATTTTTTGGTGTGGGCCGAGGAAATTCGCGTGCCGGCAAGAATTTCAGCCTCGAACGAACGAAACGCTACCGCCTGATTGAGAACAAATGCCTGGCTGGCAGGCAGAAATTTTTCCACATAAATAACTGCCTTTTTCATGAATCTGTCGATGTCTCCGTTGTCTTGTGCATCACATCGCCTCTATTGCCTGCCTGATGCCATCAGCTGAACTGCGCGGCGCGTTGTTTTCATCGTAAAGATTAATGCGCTTCGTGCAGGCTCCATCGGCATCGGTCCCCGTTTCATCGGGCTCGCCGTATTTTTCCGACATGCCCCATACGGTGACGCCTTGCAAGTCGCCGCGTTCGGCCGCCACGGTGATCACGTCGCGGAAAATATCGGCGTACGCGGCCTGCGTGAAGCCTTGGTCGTGCTTCAGGAAGTGGCAGGACGCATCGAGTTCGGTGATATAGACACCAATACCCATCTCCTTCAGAGCCGCGCAGAATCGCCCCATTCCCTCCGGATCTATCCGGTCGAGGCCCGGGCGGATATGCGCCTGCAGCCCCACCGCGTTGATCGGCGTCTTCCTGGCGACGAGATCCTCGACGATTTTGAGAATGTGCACGCGCTTCTGTTCGAAGATGGCGGATTTTTTCTCAAGATGCGTTTCGTTGAGAACCAGCGTCGCACCCGGATCGGCCTCATGCGCCATATCGAAGCTCATGCGAATATAATCGTCGCCGAGAAGGCGTCGGAAAACACAATTCCGCAGGTCGGGCGCATCATATTCCAACGGCTCGTTCACCACATCCCAGGCATCGATCGACCCCTTATAGCGAGCGACAACCTGTTTTATATGACGGTTCATGACCGTCCGAAGCGCTTGCGCGTCGGTGATCTCAGATACCCAGTCCGGGACGCGATACCAAATCAGCGTATGCCCATAAACCCTCATGTTGTTTTTTTGCGCGAATGCAACCATCTTGTCGGCGCCCGCGAAGGAGAAGATGCCGGGGCTCTTTTCCGTCGCTTTCCACTTCAATTCGTTGCGCGGCGTTATCGAATTGACGTTCTCGACATAGAGTTCGCGGGCGCCCGGATCGCCGATATTTTTCAGGTCGATTGCCGATCCGAACCGGAACGATTTGCTGTCGGCAAGCGCACGCAGCCCGGCTTCCGCCGGCACCCTGGCCAGGACCGCGCCCGCCTGGACACAAGACAGCGCGAGCGGAAGCGAAGCGAGGAACCCTCTTCTGTTCATTCGATCCCTCGCTGTGGGCTTTTCTCATGTCCGCGACCGAACTTGCGGCTGCCGGGTCGGCTTGCGGCGGTTCCGTCCCGAGTTGCGTTTGCTTTGGTGGAGTAATGCAACCTCAAATATACTTTCCCAGGAGCGAATACTGTGAGTATCCGCTAGACTTTTCAGCCTGTGCCAAGATATAGATCTTCCCGGAGGACGCTCGTGATGGAAGATTGGTTCAGCTACGTGATGAGCGTTTTCCATATGGCATTTCAAAATGCCGTTTTTTTTATGGCGACCCTTCGAAACGCTCTCGCTGTTCTCGATGACCTGTGGTTCGCAGCCGTCGTTTCCGGGGTCTTCGGCGTGTTCGTCATCCTCCTGGCAGCGCTCGTGGGGATGTCCCGGCGGCTGGGTCGATCGGCGGATGCCATTCGCCTGCTGAACAACGACCTTGCCCAGGTCACGCAGGATCTGCATGTCGAGCGTGTGTGGCGCCTGGCCGGCGGTGACGGCAGCGAACGACCGAGCGGGGACAGTTTGAAAGAGCTATACAAAATTCTGGCCCGGCATCACGACGATGCAAGCCGCATGGCCTGATAGGCCGGTTCATGGCGTGCCGCGTCCGCGGCTGCTCATTCCCGATTTTATTGCCTTGATGCCGGCGCCGGTTGCGCGGGGTCGGTCCCGATCATCGGCTCCGGCGATGGAAGCCAGGTTCTGTCGGAAAAGTAGTTTCTCGTTCTCTTCTGGGGTCCCGAGGCCGCATCCAGCGAGAGCGTAAAATTGTAACGATCCGGATTAAGCACCTCGCGGCTGAAGGTGATGCTGGCGCCGAAGCCGTCTTCCTTGATGTCCCGCAGATTCTTGATTGCGTTCAACGCCTCATGAAAGTCCAGCCATTGCGGTTGGCTCAGCATGACCTCGAAAATCCGCAGGATGTTCGGGTCGAGCTGGCCATATTGGTCAGTCTCGGGATTGACGATCTTCACGCGCATGTTGTTGATCGTGCCGGCAGCGTCGCCGCGAACAATGACGAAGATGGAACTGGGAAGCTGATCCTTTTCACGTTTGCCGCTGTGTTCGAAAAAGCATTCGAAGGTATTGGCGTTGAAGCTCGCTGCCGCCCATTCGCTGGTTTCAATGCCGGCGTTGCGCAGGGCCGCGCACATTGCGGCTCCTGAAACGCGCCACGTCCGGAGAAAGGTTGATGCGGTCTGCGCCACAGGCGGTTCGGTGGCATGCAAGGGCAGCGTGACGGAGACCGGGGGCGCCGGGCGGGGAAGCGCCTTTGGCGGCGGCGGCTTGACCTCATATGAAAAGAGACCGAAGCCGAAATAGCGATCGATCGTTCTCAAGTGCTTCATGTCGTTGGAAAGAAGCACAGTTCCCATGATGAGCGAGAGGGAAACCGTCAGCAGCAACCAGAAGACCACGGGAATCCGCGGTTTTCCCACTGGCCGTTTCACATATGCGGGCGACGAATTCTCGGGCAAGCTCATCTTCTCCGATACGCGAGAAGGGTTTCGATCGGGTAGTCTTGATCCAGCAGTATACATCCATCCGTTAAATATCTTTGGCTTGCGTTCGGCATTCTGACCCGTTGGGCGTGTCATCGGCAGGAAGCGCGCGCTTCCTATTTTGGCAGAAGCGTTTTGAGCTCCCTGGACTTGATACTCTCCTATGCGCCGACCCTGCGGCAACGGCGAAGATCGCGGATGATCCATGGCCGTGACTGGCAAGCGGGTCGCCGCAGTCTGGTTTGCTCCTCAGCCTCTGCGGGTTCTTCTTGCTGTTGTTGGCGGCATTTTAGAATCGCCGGATCCGATTCAATTTCAGTGCGTACAGTCATCTGTTGATGCTGCCATCTTTGTCTTATCTTCGCGCAAAGGTTAAATTTCTTATTACAAAACTACAGGTTATATTCTTGGTCTACATCCTGTTTTGCCGGGTTTTACCCAATTTTCGACGTATTCTTCTATAGGGTCTGCCGCGCACTTGCAGAAGGAGAGGGATATGTCCGTCGAACTGGACGCGACCACCTATATCCACGCCAAACCGACAACCGCGCATTCCTACATCCTGCCAGCTGTACTTGGAGTGCTGGAGGGCCATTTTGCCGGTACGGCGAAGGCCGATGTCTTCGATCTGGGCTGCGGCACGGGCGGGGCGGCCGCAGCTCTTGCGAAAAAGGGATATCGCGTCGTCGGCGTCGATCCTTCAAGCGATGGCATCGCCAAGGCCAATGTCAATTACCCCGGGCTGCCGCTGAGTGTCGGTTCGGCCTATGACGAGCTTTCCGGGGAATACGGCACCTTCGACGCTGTGATCAGCCTGGAGGTGGTCGAGCATGTCTATGATCCCAAGGCATTCACCTCGACGATGTATGATCTGGTCAAGCCTGGCGGCATCGCCGTGGTATCGACGCCCTATCACGGCTATCTGAAGAATGTCGCCCTGGCGGCGCTTGGGAAGATGGATGATCACTTCATGCCGCTGAGGGATCATGGACATATCAAGTTCTGGTCGAGAAACACCCTGAGCACGCTGCTGCTCGATGCCGGTTTCCGCAGTATTCGTTTCGAATATGTCGGAAGGATACCTGCTCTTGCCAAGTCGATGATCGCCGTGGCTGAAAAGCCTCTTTAGGGAGACAGGGGCTGCGGGGCCGATTTCGACAATCCGTCCCCGCTCTGACTTTCTTGATAAGGAACTCCTTATATATATGTGTCATGGTACGCGCCTGCGGTAATCCACAGGTTGTTTCCACTGTGCGCGGCGCTGAAAAAAATCCTTACAAAATATTTACTTTTAGTTGCATTTTTGCTCAAATTCTCCATTATACAGCGGGCGTGCTGATAAAGCGGGAGACTTATTCACATGAAGGCCAAATCGCCGAATTCCATCGACGTCTATGTTGGCAACCGCGTGAGAGTTCGGCGAAAGACGCTCGGGATGACCCAGCATGGTTTGGCTGAACTTCTGGGCATTACCTTTCAACAGATTCAGAAATACGAAAAAGGGACGAATCGCATCGGCGCCAGCCGTCTTCAGCGCATTTCCGAGATTCTTCGCGTGCCCGTCGGCTTTTTCTTCGAGAACGGCGGTTCCGGACCGATCGAAGGTGAGACGAGCGAGTTGAACAAATTCCTGTCGTCGAAGGAAGGACTGGCGCTCAACAAGGCGTTTATCGCCATTGAGGATCCGAATATCAGGCAAAAACTGGTGGCGCTGGCCAGAAGCCTGGCGGTTTCGGGCTTGCCCGACATCGACAGCGAGCTGCAGGACCCGGTCGTGCACAACTGAGGATGGATCGTGCTTCATCTGCAGACATTTGGCGATCTGCGGTTGACCGAGACGAATGGCGAGCTGGTTCGCTATCCGATCAAAGGTCTGTTGATGATGGCCCATATCTATGCCGGGGCGAGCCCTGAGCTCAGCCGCTATGAACTGGCACAGTTTCTATGGAGCGACGTCGAGCCGGAATTGGCGCGGCTCAACCTGCGCAAAATGCTGTCCCGCATCCGCGAGATGGACAGCGGGCGCGCCGAGATAGCCTTCGATTTCACGGCCACGACGGTTCGGCTCAACATGCAGGCGGTTTCCAGCGATCTGGATGTCTTTCGGGCCGGCGGTGCGCCGCTGGATCGGCTGCAGGCGATCGCGGAATTGGCCCAGCGCGGTTTCATCGGAAATATCAAGCCGGCGACAAAGCCGATAGATGCGTGGATCAGGGCGCAGCGGGACGCCCAGGCGCTGCAATTGCGTCAGGCATTGCTGGAGGCGCTGCCCGAGGTGCAGAAGCCCGGCGCGGCGCGCATCATTTCGAGCGCCGCCCTGCAAATCCTCGAGCGGGATCCGAATGACGAGCAGGTGAGGGCGCTGCTGCACCAGATATCCCGCGGCTCGTCGTTTTCCGAGAGATTGGCAAATGGCGACGGCCATCCAAGGGTGGAGGTGAAGCGCTCCGAGCCTGGCAGCCAGCCGGCCGACATCGAAAGCATATCGGCGGCTCCGCTGATCCTGCCTCGTCTGGTGTTGCTTCCCCCGACAGCCAAGCATGCCGATGCCGGACTTGCCCTTGCCACCGCCCTGATCGAAGACGTCACCATAGAACTGTGCGCACTTCGAAACATTTCCATCGTCGCGCCGCATACGGCCGGCCAGATCCGCCGCGACTCCGAGAAGGCGGCGGTAGTCGCACGGCACTCGATCGCCTATCTTCTGGACACTCGACTCTCGGAAGAGGGGTTGTTCGCGCAGCTGATCTACTTTCCTACGGATGAGATCATCTGGGCCAACCGCTTTGCGATGACGCGCGCTACATTGCCGCGCCACAGGCGGGTGATCGCCCAGCAGTTGACCGAGTCGGTGGCCCGCGAGCTGGCTGAAAACGAGGAGGAGCGGTTACGTTTCGAAGCCAATCCTGGGGCCTATCACGCTTACCTCGTCGGCTCGAGCTTGATGAGCAAGCTGACCTTGCCGCATATCCGCCGGGCACGGAAGGCGTTCAAGCAGTCGCTGTCGCATAAGGCGGATTTCTCCGCCTCATTTACCGGACTGGCGAGAACCTTCACCAGTGAATGGCTCGTGACGGCGCAGGGAAACAACGAGCTGCTGCATCTGGCAGAGCAGAATGCGCTTCGGGCGATCGAGCGGGATCCGGCGTCGGCGGCGGGCCATCGCGAGCTTGGCGTCACCAAACTCTATCTCGGCGATGTCGATGCCAGTGTCGCCTCACTTCATCTGGCGGAGGAGCTCAGCCCGCATTTTGCCGACGTCATCTACAGCCATGCCGACACGCTCGTGCATGCATCCCGCCCCAGCGATGCGCTCGCCAAGATCAGAAAAGCGATTTCGCTCAATCCGATCGCGCCTGACGCCTATCTCTGGTGTGCCGCGGGAGCGAGCTTCTTTCTGGAACAGTATGAGGAGGCCATCGCCTATGTCGAGGCGATGAAAGACAAAGCGCCGGCCCATCGCATCGCCGCGGCCAGTTGCGCAATGATCGGCGATCGAAAACGGGCGCTCTTCCATCGTCAGCGTGCTGAAAGCATCAACCCGGTTTTCGACGTCGAGAAGTGGCTCGCCATCGTTCCGTTCAAGGAGCATTGGCAAAAAGAGCTGTATCGGGAGGGCCTGTTGAAGGCCGGTTTTTAACAATAACTTAGGGGCATTTACATGGCGAAAGTTGTCATTATAGGAATACCGGGCGAGGCTGGTCTTTGGCTCGCCGATCTCAACGCGGGCACGGTTACGCCGCTCAATCCGACGGGGGATTTGGCGACTGCGAGCAGCCTTCGCAAAGCCGGTGGTACATTCGTGAAGGGCGTCGATTTGGCTGTCGCCGTTTCGTCGGCGCAGGTCGCTCTTTCCGGTCACGTCGACGGCTGAGCCGGCATTCTGACGGACCAGTCCATATATTCCGATAGGATCATTTCGCCGCGGGAAACCCTTTCCCGCGTCGAGCCCTTGTTGGCCAGATTCGGGGTTACCAGGGTGGCGCGACATACCGGGCTCGACGACATCGGGGTCCCCGTCTGGTGTGCATATACCCCGAATTCGCGATCAATCGTGATTGCTCAGGGGAAAGGCCTGACCGATGTCGATGCCAAAGTGTCCGCGGTCATGGAAGCCCTGGAACGGGCCGTTGCCGGCGAACCGTTCGTCGATCGGCTCCGCAGCAGCGCGTCCGGCCTGCGGGCGATGGGGCACAAGATCGACACGCTGGACTGCCTGATCGCCATCCATAAACCCGACCTCGGGCCGGACGAGGAGACGGATGGGGTGGCCGGCATCGATATTCTCACCGGCAGGAAGATTTATATCCCCGTTGAAGCGGTGGTGCTCGACCGTACGCGCGATGCCCGATACTGGATGTCATCAGACGGCCTGGCCTCGGGAAACAACCTCGAGGAGGCGATTTTTCACGGTGTGCTCGAGCGGATCGAGCGGGACGCGCATGTGCTGTGGCAAGTCAGCGCGGAAGCGGATCGTTATGCCGGCTGCGTCGATCCCCGCGGTTTCCAGGATGGCGCCTTGGGCCGGTTGATCGACAAGATCGAAGCGTCGGGATTGACGCTTAGGCTCTTCGATATCACCAGCGACCTCGCCATTCCCTGCTTCACCGCCATGCTGGGCCCCGGGGACTGCGTTCCGGACCCGCGGCATCGCCACGGCGGCAGGGACATCCGCCTTGTCGAGGTGACAGGCGGCACGGGGGCCCATCCGTCTCCCGTGCGCGCGGCCATTCGGGCGGTAACGGAAGCCGTGCAATCGCGGCTCACCTATATCAGCGGAGCCAGGGACGACATTTCTCCGGCCACGTTTACAAGATCCTTGCCGCCGCTGATGCGGCGAGCCTTCGACGCGGTTCCCGGATCGCCGGGCCCAGCGCCGCAACATCGGCCACGGAATCTCACGCAGATGCTGCAGCATGTTCTGGAGGCTTTGCGGACAAAAGGGATCGGCTCGGTCATCGCCGTGCGCCTCAGCGAGGACACGCTTCCCTTCAGTGTCGTCAAGGTCGTTATTCCCGCGCTCGAAAATCCGGAAGGGGAGCGTGCCCGGCGGTTGGGAACACGGGCGCTGGCGAGGGCGATCGGCTTTTGAAGATCATTTTCGCAGGTCCCAGTCTTCCCGACGCAGCCGCGCTTGCCGGCGAGGCGATACGTGTCCTGCCGCCTGCGACGCAGGGGGATGTTCTGGCTGTGGCGGAACAGGGTGCCAATGTCATCGGCCTGATCGACGGTGGCTTCGAATATGCCGCGCCGGTCTGGCATAAGGAAATTCTCCGCGCTCTCTCGCTTGGCGTGACGGTGCTGGGGGCGGCAAGCATGGGCGCGCTGCGGGCTGCAGAATGCCATCCGTTCGGCATGATCGGGATCGGCCGCATTTTCGAAGACTACCGGTCGGGCCGGCTGGTCGATGATGCCGCCGTCGCGCTCGTGCACGCGCCGAGCGCGCTCGGCAGCAAACCGTTGACGGTGCCGCTGGTCAATGTCAGCGCCACGCTCGATGCCATGGAACGGAATGAATTGCTTCCAGGAGGCGTGCGCCGGGAGCTTGAAAATGCCGCCAGCGCGATCTTTTTCAAGAGGCGGACGTGGCGGGCGATCATCGAGCAATGCGCGGGCATAGCCGCGCGGGACCGTCCGAAACTATTTTCGGCCCTTGTCGCGCATTCCGTCGATCAAAAACGCATCGATGCGCTGGAGTTATTGAAAGCCGTGCAGGCAGCCGCAGATATCCGCGTGAATGCCGATTTGTCCTGGAAACTGCACGAGACCGCATTTCCTACACGGCCCGCATTGTGAATCGAATGCAGCAATCGTCACCGGGAGTTGTGTCACGCTTTTTTCACGGGCTTGGGCACGCCAGCCCGCGTATTGTTCCTTCAATTCGTTGGAGAAATGGGCATGGGCGTGACATCGGCTGCTAACATAGATGCTGACCTCAGGGCGGAAGAGGCTCTGGACGAACTGGTCGCACTGGCGCGAATGATCGCCTATGCGCGACAGGTTGCTCAGGATGTCAAACTGCCCTTCGCGACGAATTGCCTCGATCTTGCTCTCGAGGCGGTGAAGCAGGAAGTCGGGGAGGGGCTGACCAGGGATCTGGCTGAATTGAGCTCCCCGGTCCCGCAAGTGAGCGTACAGAGGCATTAGTCTGGCTTTCGGAGCTCTCGAAGGGCTAGAGCCTTTCCTGGTTAGATTGAAGCATTCTGCCGGAGCAGGTTTTCGTCAGAGCAGAGGCGATTGGCGATGGGCATACCCCAAGGTACGTCCGAGCCGATCGCCTCTGATCCTGGCTAGAGATGCCCGGCCCACCGGCCGCACCGCTTCGCTATGGCGAAGCGATCAGCGCGTCCGGCGATTTTCAGTCTTGCAGATTTGCCAGGCAAATCTGCGGGAGGGCTGGCTGAAACGGGCCGGCTGATCGACCGGCCGGCTTGGCCGTAGAGCGGGGCTACGACGCGCGCCGGCCGGTCGATCATCCGACTCCGTTTGAGCCAACAGAATGATTCAATCTAACCAGGAAAGGCTCTAGGTCGGACGCCAACCCACCGCGACCGAAGTTGCGCAAATCGCAGGGGATTGACTCATCTCCGAGCAAGGCTACGGTCTTCTCTTCCAGGGGGAGAGGTGCCGCGTGAAATTCAGCTGCTTTGTGCGAGGCGGGAAAAACATGTCACGATCTCTTCCTGCGATCGCCGCTCTTCTCGCTCTGATCCCGGCCGCCGGCCATGCCAGCGAGGCGCGGGGAAAATCGACGCCTCCTGCTGCGAAGGGCTGTGTGGAAGTCAGTGGAACGGCCTTGAGCGGAATGGCCGGAGGCCCAGCCTATTCGGCAGCCGAGCTCAAATGCGGCGCTAGGCTCTTGCTGGTGCTGCAGCGCCAGACCGGCAGGGATGGAAACCTTCCCGTCTGGAGCACGGTCGATCAGGTGACGATTGTCAAGCCCAGCCCCCGCCACGAACTTCTGCAACCGGTCTATTGCTCGTCGAGCCGGTTTCCTCAGGACTTCGTCTTCGCGCTCGGCAGGATGGTGGAGCAGCCGGATGGCTCCCATCGATCGGAGAACGTCGTCAAAGCCTGGAGGGTCGATATCAAGCGCGAAAGACTGGCCGCGATTCCCGTCGATGGTCTGCATTGCGCGCTGGACCCGGCCGATTGATGGGGCGACAACACCGTTGGCGAAAAATCGCCCCTACTCTCCGCCCACATCCTTAGCCGCCCTGGAGGGGCTTCGGAGGGTTGAGGCCGGCCACTGGTGTCTCTGCGACAATGGATGAGTGCTGCCGGGATAGCAGCGCAAGCGATCTGTTCGGAAATCGATTTGATTGTAGCTTGGGAGAAGGAGTGGGGCTTGGGCTGCCGCTTGTTCGGGCTGTATTCGATACCCGGGCACAATAGACACTCAAAACGTACGGTAAGCGGTTTCGTTGACGTTGTCTCCGGGCGGGGAGACGGCGGCGAGTTCGGTCTCAGTGGTCGTCTGATGATCGGCCGGGCCGGCCGATCCCTGATCTCAATGGGTCAAATTGCGCTTCTGGGCCAGCAGTAAAATGTAATCGTCGGCAATGTCCGCGATGGCCATTGCGACTTCCGCCGGATCGCACCCCTCGACCTTCGTGTTTGCAATGAACTGATAAACCGCCTTCTCGATCTGCTTCCGGCAGATCATCACGCGTTCATCGTAACCAAATTCCGGAATCTGCGATGCTATATCACTCATCAGGTCGGCTCCTCACTACTTGCAGTGACCATGACACAAATTATAAGTTGAGCAAGCAAATGCTTTATGAACGGTTAATTCAATGACGCGGTGCGACCATTTCGACACAGATTTGGTCAGTCAAAAGCCATTTCGGTGTGTTGAATTGAGTGAAGTCTTTCGCGCAGGCGGATTGACTGTTCATGCCGGGAGTCGCTCGACGACAGTGGGTGCCTCTGAGCCTGCGGCTCTTTGGTCTCGGGCCGCCTGGCGGATTTGAAGTGACCGGTCGAAGGCATTGCCAATGCCGGTCTATCCGCAGCGGGATGACCTGCCATAATCCTTTGATTTGTCAAGATGTTAAACCTCCGTTCGCCTTCACGATCGTCATTCTCCGAAGTTGAATTGTGTTGCGCATTGTCGATGCCGGCTCATGCCGGGATTGTCGGATTTGGTCCTGGCTGCTCCTTCCCAAGTGTTGCCTGGCCGCGCCTTTGCGACGAAGGAAGGAGGGAAAGAATGTGAGGATGTCTTATGTTTTTTCGACAAGAATGTAAGGCGGCGCCGTTGAGCGGCATGTGCAAATAACTTTGGATAATAAATAAGATAAAATTAAAATTTTATCAAAAGGTAAAAATATATATTTCAGATAATGGTTGTATTTAAGGGTTGATTTTGTGATGACTGAACTGTTTATGGTTAATATCGGCAAGATGTGCTTATTTCAATAATAAAGATGAGCTCGTCTATCACTTTATAATAATGACATTATCTCTATGGGGCGAATTTGCTATCCGGTAATTTCGTCGCCAAGCCGAAGCACTTGGCGTTGAGCGCGAGCCGGGTCATTGCTTGTGGATATACAGATTTTTGAGCAAGGCCATCGCAACAGGGAATATCGCTGTCGGCGCAGCGCTTCTTTATCCGATGCAGCGATCATAACGGCTGCCCCGCGGCAACCTGTTCCTCGCAAAGTTGAGGACCCGCCGGGGTGGTTGACGGGTCCTCTGGTAGGATTTCTTGCTCAGTGCGTAGCTATGATTGCGCTTAAGCTTGATATTGTCACAGCTTATTATCGGAAGATTATAGTTTCCCACAGTTTTGTCATTTTCGTGACGATAAATATTCTGCGCCGTGTTCGATTTGTACTGAATAATTAAGAAATAGTTGACAGCGGAGCGGAGGTGCCGGCCTTCAGAACCGGAAATGCTCTATCTCTTCGAGGTCGCAGCGCAATCTCCGTCGCAACGGTCGATCTCCGACAAGCGCCGGAACAAGGCCTTCGTTCGGAAACGTGACCATCCGCCAACCAGTGGGATAACAGGGTCTATTTCCTCGAATTTTTTGAATTTCTTCTGCTTGTGCCGCCAGAGCGGCCGGGCTTTCGACAACGCCCTGTTTGCGGCTCTGGCGGCTTTTGAAAAGATCAGCTTGATGATGACGCTGGCAGCAAGCAATGGACTATGACGATAGACGTGCTTGAGCGAGGCTGCGGCGCTGTACCAATCTTTCAAAGCCGCAAATTTTGAGAATGCATAGAGGTGGGCCGAGGCGCGGGCGCAGCTGACGACGAAAGCGGGAAGCTGCGGATTGCGGGCGACGCATCGCTCATAGACGGCCAGAAGCGATCGCGCCATTCGGGATCTGTCGGCAGACATGGCCGCGGCATGAACGCGATAGCCCACCAGGCCGAGTGGCACCGCCTCGATCTTGAAATGCTCGGCCGTACGGAGTTCGAAATCGAAGTCTTCGCATCCTCCGATTCCCTGATTGGCATAGCTCGGATCGTAGCCGCCGATCTTGTCTATGACGGCACGGCGCACCATGAAGCCGCTGCCATTGCCGACGAAGCGGAAGACGAGATGGCGGATGAGAATGGACTCCCGGGCGCTGAGCGACGAGCCGGACCGCGTGCAATATCCCTCGGAATCGACCATACGGTGAAGGGCATAGACCGCACCCCAGGCCTCGGGCAGGGGATGAAGCGCCGACAGCATTCTTTCGACATATGTCGGATGCCAGAGGTCGTCCGCATCCAGGAAGGCGAGATAACCGGCCCTCGATGCTGCGATCCCGGTATTGCGCGCCGCGGCGACGCCGCGGTTTTCCGTCGACAGAAGCCGGATCCTCGGATCGGCGGCGGCGAAGCGGCGGCAGATGGAGGCCGTCTCGTCGGTCGAGCCGTCGTCGACGACAATGATCTCCAGCGCCTTGTGGGTCTGATCGATGACGGACTGAAGCGTCTCGGCGATATAGTCTCTGGCATTGTAGGCGGGGATCACGACCGCCACCAAAATTTCCGACGTGGTCGACATCTCCATCGCCGTCACCCGAGTTTGGATGCGAGTGTTGGCGGGCTTAGATCGATCTGGTTCTTCATCATCCTGGCGACCGCAGGGCGATGGCTGACGACGATCAGCGTTCGACCGGCATCCTCCTTGATTGCCGAAAACACCCGCATTTCGGTATTTTCGTCGAGCGCGCTCGTGGCTTCGTCCAGGAGCAGGATCTGCGGCCGGCCGGCCAGCGCGCGCGCCAGGCCGATGCGCTGGCGCTGTCCGCCTGAAAGCCGCACCGCCTCGTCGCCCAGCCATTCGTCGAAACCTTCCGGCAGATTTTCGATGAATTCCGTGGCGCAGGCGACATCGGCGGCCCACCTGACGTCCTCATCGGAGATATCGCGACGGAAGCGGATGTTGTCGAAAACCGTGCCCTCCATCAGTTCGACATCCTGGCCCGAGACCGAGAGCAGGTGCAGCCAGCTCGCGCGGTCGACATCGGCGAGGTCCCTGCCGTCGATCGTGATCCGGCCTCGCGTCGGCCGGGTGAGATCGAGGATCATGTTCAGGATTGTCGTTTTGCCGGAGCCGCTTGGTCCGGTCAGAGCCGTCGTTTCGCCTGCCTTGATCGAAAAGTTGAGGTTTTGAACGGCCGGGGCATTCGCCTGCTCATAGGTGAAGGAGACGTCGTGGAAGACGATGGCTTCCGCCAGGCGGGGGACCGCCACGCCTTGCGCCGCCTGCTTGGCGTCGTCCTTTTCGGAAAGCAGCGCCAGGACGTTCTGCAGCGACGCTTCCATCTCGTAAAGGCGCAGGATCTGGGAGTCGAATCCCTTGATGTGCGGCTGGAGCCTGTAAAGAAGGATGGTGGCCGAAAGCGCTGCCTTGAAATCCACCGGCAGGAATTCCGAGGACAGGATGATCGTCAGGATGACCCCGAAGGTCAGGATTTCGCTCAACAGCGAGGTCGCCGCCCCCATCCAGTCCGAGTGGCGCCAGGTCCGGCCGACTTCGTTCGATAGTGTCGCGAAGAGCTGCTGGTGGCGCTGCTCGAGGCCGAAGCTTTTGACCGCCTTCAACGTCTGCAGCGTGGTCCAGCTCAGCTGCGTCAAGGCTTCGACGGCGGCCAGCGCCGAAGCGCCGAGACGCCGATAGGCCCCGGCAAAGAACCCCAAGGCGAAGTTATGGACGAAGCCGAAGACAAGCCCGAGCAAGGCGATCGGCCAGGCCATGACAAGCATGCCGATGCCGAAGATGACGATCGTGCCGAAATTGACACCGAGGCGCACCAGGCTCGCATGGGCCGAGGATACCGCATAGGCTTCGGTGGCGATCACATTGATCAGATCGCTGCGCTCATAGTGCTGAAAGCGCTGGAACGGGATGGTCAGGATCTTGGCGTAGAGACGGTCGCGCATGCGATCGCTGATCTTGTGGTTGATCGCGCTGGTGATCAGCGAGTTGACGAATCCGAGAAGAATGCGCAGCAGGATGGAGGCGATGAGGATACCGATCAGCACCGGTTTGGAAAGACTGAGGTCGACGCCGCCGAAAATCGCCGGAAGCCCGGCAACGGCGGAGCCGGAACCTGTGCCCTGCTGGCCGAGAATAAAGACCAGGCTCACCAGAAAAGTGATGCCGACCATCTCCGAAAATCCGGTGAGAATGCCGAGGATGATCATCACCGTCATCTTCAGCCGCAACGCCGGCACGAGCTGCAGAAGCTCGCGGTAGCGGGCCGCGATGACCATGTTGTAGGCGCCGGCCGGCCGGGAGGCGGATGTGCGAAATCTATTCATTGTCGGCCATCCGCGACGATGTCGGGCTGAGCACGCCGCCGAGCGGTATGAAACGATCGCTGAACAGCGTGCCCGCCTGCGGAACGGCCGCACCGGCAAAGCCGGTCTTCGATCGGGCCGAAGGCTTTCGCAGGAGCTGTTTTGCAATGCGCACGCCATGGCGTTTTGCCAGGCGAAAGCTCTGCCGCAGGCTATGGACGATCAACTGCGGGCCATATTGTCCCGCCATCATCGGCGCCAGCTTCCTGAGCTGGGCGTAATCGCGGTTTGCAAGGGCCTTGTTGAAATACCAGTGCGTCGTGTTGAATTTGGCGGTCTCGATATCACGCCGCAGATGCGGGTAGCGGTCGATCATCGGTGCCATCACCAGGGCGTGGGATTTCAGCATCCGATGCGCGTTGCTCGACATGTTTCCCCGGGTAAAGCGATAACCGGTGAGGAAATCGGGAACCAGCGCAAAGGGCAGGCTCTCGGCCAAGGCCAGATAGAGCTTCAGATCCTCGCAGCCCTCGGCGCCGCTGTCGCGCAGCCCGGCGTCGTAACCGCCGCAGCGCAGAACCTCGGCGCGCGGCATCAGCGGCGTGCTGCCATTGCCGATGAAGTTTTCCCGCAGCAGCGGTTCGAAGATGTTGCCTTCATGCAGGACCGGGCGTGAATGGCCGAAAATGACGCCGTTTTCGTCGATCGCCGCATACCAGTTGTAGGCGATGCCATGGCCGCCGGGAAATTTTCGCAGCGACTGCAGCTGGCGCTCGATCTTCTCGGGATGCCATATGTCGTCGGCATCGATAGGCGCCACATAGGCGCCCCGCGCCTCGCCGATGCCGTGGTTGCGGGCGCGGGCAACGCCGCCATTGGCCTGCCGGAGGATCCGGACACGCCGATCGATAAGGCTATAGTCGCCCGCAAGCGCGAAGGTGCCGTCCCGCGATCCGTCGTCGACCACAAGGATTTCGAGCTTGTCGTAGGATTGGTTCGAGACGCTTTGCAGCGTTTCGAGAAGCGTCTTTTCGGCGTTGTAGGCCGGGATGACGACGGTGATCAGAGGGGTCGCTGCGGTGGTGATGATTGTCATCCGATAAAGGCTCCGGGCAGGCCCATCAATGCGGGGAAGGCTTCAAGCGGCCGGTCGCCGCGGACTTCGAGGCGCGGCAGGCCGAAGACATTGTCGGAAAAGGCGGCTGTCGCGGCGCGTGTGGTGAAGCCGATCGTATAGCCGGCAAGGGAAAGAATGTCCGGCACCCTGAAGTCGGTGGCGCCGTAGGGCAGCGCGATCGAGACCACGGAGCCGCCGAGCCGGCTTTCCAGCGCATGGCGCGACCCCAGGGCTTCGGCGAGCAAGGCATCATTTTCCATCGCGCTCGCCGGTGTGTGAGAGGCGAGATGGGAGCCGAAGCTGATGCCTTTCTGCTGCAGTTCCAGAATATCCGGCCACGCCATCAGCGCCGCCGGCTCGCCATGGGCACAATCCCAGTCCGAGCGGCCGCCGACCTTGTCGGTGACGACGAAGACGTCGGCGCTGAAATCATTCTCGGCGAGGATCGGGAAGGCGTTGGCGCGGAAATCCAGATAGGCGTCGTCGAAAGTCAGCATGACCGGCCGGCCCTGGATCGGCTTGCCGCTGCGCAAAAGATTGGCGAGCGACGGCGCCGTGACCGCGTAATAGCCGTGCCGGCGCAGGAATTGCATCTGCTTGCGGAACATTTCCGGCGGCGTGCGGTAGCGCCGCAGCGCGGCGGGGCCATCCTCGGCGATCCGGTGATACATCAGGATGGGGACCGAGGTCGTCACCTCGGTTGCCCATGCCGCCTCGCGCGCGACGCCCGCCGGTCCCGAGATGATGTGCTTTGCCACATCGACGTCCATCGGCGTTCCATGCGACTCGATCCGCAGGACGGGATCGGCCGCGGCCGCTTTGCGGAAGCGGTGGATGGCGTAAAGCGCGGTGTCGATCGTCTCTTCGAGGGCAAGCCCGGCCTGTTCGACCAGAACCCGTCTGATCGTCTCGACCCCGAAAGGATGGCCCCAATCGAAACCGGTTCGGCCGGGCTCGTCCTGGCGCAGATGCGCATGGGCGGTGATCAGACAGCCCCCCGGCTTCAGCGCCGCCGCCATCTTGCGGCATACACCGGCAAGCATCTCCTCATCCTTCATATAGTAAAGCACTTCCGAGCAGAGGATGAGATCCTGATCGGGTGGAAGCTCTTGTCCGACGAAGTCGAGAACCCGGAGCTCGACATTGGAGAGGTCGCGGCAGCGTTTGGCCGCCCTGTCGATCGCCCGCTGCGAAATGTCGGTGGCCGTCACGCGGCCGACCGCGCGTGCCAGCTTCTCGGTGAAGATCCCCTCGGCGCACGCAAGTTCCAGGGCCGTTTCGGTCCCCTGCGGGATCAGGCTCAATGTCTGTTCATATTTGACCTGCTCGTAGACCGACAGGTAATTCCAGGGATCCGGGCGTTCGAAAATCTGCTCCCAATAGTCTTCTGCCGACTGAGCCTGGTTAGCCCGCTGTTCCTTCGCCGGCGCCGCGGCCGCTGCACGTCGCACCGGCGGCAGGCCGCCTTCGAGATCGCGCAGGACGGCGGACAGGCGAGCGTCATTATCCTGTCCGTCGCCTGGCGCCCGGGCAAGGACGGCATTGCGGCCGGTCCGCGCCAGAAGCCTGTCGAGCCGTCCGCGCCGCCGTCCGCTGCGGAGGATGAGGCCGCCGAAGGTGCGGTAGCCGCGCAGTGCCTCCCTTGTCCAGGCAGCCGCATAGGCGAGGGTGGGCTGCCGCTCGAGATGTTCTCCCGCCTGCATCTCCTGCAGGATCAGCCGGATCTGCGCCCGGATCGACAGATCACCCCAGAGCGGCCCGACGAAGGTGCCGACATGCTCGTCGCCGGAAAAGCCGTGCATGATCAGCGTATCGGCCTGCTCGGCCCGGGCGATCCTGGAAAGGGTGCCGAGCTCGACGCTCACCACCTGGATCGTGCCGAGGGTGAAGGATCGCCGAAGGTTGCCGGCGGAGAGCTGCCAGGCGGCGGCTTCGAGGATCTTGCGGCCGGTGCCGGGCAGGGAATGCCGCTGGATCAGCTGGACGAGCAGACGGAAAGTCGGCCACCATTGTTCCGGCGCATCGATGAGATCGTCGGCCCGGTCGGGCAGGAGGCCGGTCTGCAGGCCATGCAGGATCACGCCGGCGAAGAAGCTCTCATAGCCTGCGGCATCCGGCATGTCCGGCAGCAGGGCGGCGAGGGTCGCTATATCCAGGCTCGGATCGTGTTTGGCCGCGATGACCCAGACGAGCATGCGCAGCCGACTGACGGCGGGCGTGATCCAGCCGGTCTCCGGACCCTCGGCCGGCAAGCCGTGCTGCCGGCGCAGCGCCTCGGCCTTCGTCGTCACGCAAATGGCGTCACGCACCAATTTCGTCGGATCACCGGAAAGCGAGCCCGGCTTCATGCGATAGAAGGCCAGGCAGGCGTCGACACGGCGAAATTCTGCGCCTGCAAAGGCCATGCGCAGCCAGAGATCCCACTCCTCGCAGGTCTGCAGGCTCTCATCCATGCCGACGACCCGCTCGAAAAGGCTTTTGGGAAAGACCACTGTATGAATGGCGAGCGCACAGAAGGACGAGAATTCGCGCCTGGCGGCATCGCCGGCGAGCAGGGGCGCCTGTTCCACCGGCATCGGCCGGCCGTCCGGGGCGACCCGGCGGTAGGAGCAATAGGCAATGGCGGGCGGCGAGCTATCTTCGGCCATCGGCAGCATGGTTTCGATGAAGGTCGGGTCCAGCCAGTCGTCGGCATCGAGCATGCAAAGCAGGGGGGCGGCGGCGAGCCGGGCGGCATGGTTTCTGGCCGCCGCAGCGCCGGCATTGGCCTGGCGGGCGGTGACGATGCGGCTGTCGGCTGCGGCAATCGCCTCAAGCAGCTCCCAGGTGCGATCGCTCGAACCGTCGTCGACCACCACCGCCTGCCAGTTCGATTTCGTCTGCCGCTGCAGGCTGGCAAGCGCTTCGGCAAGCGTGTCCTCGGCGTTATAAGCAGGAATGAGGAAGGAAATGTCCGGCGCCACAGCTGTCACCATGCGCGCATCTTCCAGCGGCGCAGAACGTAGAGCGCGCCGTTGACGCTGCCGAGCATCTCTTGCTTCAGGAAGAAATCGTGCGAGGTGGCGCCCTTGCGCAGGCGTTTGCGCAGCCTGCCGGCAAAATATTTCGGGAAGGAGATGAGGATGCGCCGGAGGTTGCCGCCGTTGCCGGTGTTCTGATACTGCACCAGCAGGGCGGCGATATGGCCGCTCATATATTGCTGGATCTGCCTGGCGAGCCCCTGCATATCCTTGCGATGAAAGTGCCAGGAAACCGCGGTCGGCTCGTAGCGGCAGACATGGCCGTGATGCAGCAGCCGGTTCCAATATTCGGAGTCGCCCGAGCAGCCGGCCGCGCCCATATCGAGGCGGACGTCGAACAGGCCGATCTCGTCGAACACCTTGCGGCGGAAGGCCTGGCTTGCGCCGGCGCCGATCGTCCAGACCGGCGCGCCGTAGCGCTTGTGGCTGTCGTAGAAATCCCGGCCGAAATCCTGCCTGATGTAACCGCGGCCGAAACCCCAGTGCTTTTCGAAGATGAACTGCGCCGGCGTTGCGAGTTCTCCGGGCAGGATCAGCCCGGTGACGCAGCCGATCTCCGGCCGGTCGAACGCCTTCATCAGGTTCTCCAGCCATTGCTGGTGGAGAACGACGTCGTCATCGGTAAAGGCGACGAATTCGGTTTTCGCCGCGCCGATGGCGGCATTGCGGGCAAAATCCAGCCCGACCCGGTCTTCGCGGACATAGGTGGCGCCCGCGTCTTCGACGACGCGGCGGGTTGCATCGCCTGAAGACGCATTGTCGACCACGATGATCTCGGCCGGCTTCAGCGACTGTTCGGGGATCGAGGCCAGGCACCGGCGCAGCTCTTCCGGCCGGTCCTTGGTGCAGATCAGAATGCTGACGTCGCGATTTTGCAGCGCTGTCTGCGCCACCTGGCGCGCATGCGCGAGCGTCTCCGGCCGCACGACACGTCCGGCAAGCTCGGCCGCGGCCTCGGCCCCATCGACATAGGCCTGTCCGACGGGCAGGCCGTCGGCGAGAAAAATCACGAGCCCGGGCGATATCGGCGCCGCGCCGGCATCCGGCTGATGCGAGGCGAGATCGAGATAGTGAATCGGTACGGGAAAATTGACAGTCGCCAGATCGGACGGAATGATTTCCTGCATCGTTACTCTCTCAACGCACAACGAGCACAGGCCGGCACAAAGCCGGGCCCGGAATGCGGGAAGGGCCTTGAAACCCGCGCGGCTATTACGCCGCGCCAACCTTTATCTTTTCTCTGAACCAGTCGAGCGTCATCGCCACGCCCTGTTCGTAGCTGACCTTGCACGACCACTCGGGCATGACGGCGTAGGCTCTCGTCAGGTCCGGCCGCCTGTTGGTGGGATCCTGCGGCGGCGATGGCTCGAAGACGATCGGCACGCCGCCGACCAGCTTGGAAACATATTTCGCGACTTCGAGAACGGTGATCTCGCGGTCGTTGCCGATATTCAGAGGCCCCTTGTAGTCGGTCTCGTTGATCCAGAAATAGCGCGCGAAACCGTCGACGATGTCATCGACATAGCCCCAGCTGCGCGACTGCTTGCCGTCGCCGAACACGGTGATCGCGCGGCCCGCAAGCGCCTGGGTGACGAAGTTGGAGACGGCGCGGCCGTCGTCGGGCCGGGTGCGGGGACCATAAATATTGAAGGGGCGGATGACTTTGACGTTCAGCCCCTTGGTGCGCTGCATCTCGAACAGCAGCGCTTCGGTGCATCTCTTGCTCTCGTCATAGGACGAGCGCGGCCCCGTACAGTCGACCTGGCCCTTGTAGGATTCCGGCTGCGGCGACACCAGCGGGTCTCCGTAGATTTCCGAGGAGGAGGTGTAACCGAAACGCCCGCCCTTCTTCAACAGGTCGAGAAGCCGGAAGGCGCCGAGCAGGTTGGCCGAGATCGTCCTCTTCGGTTCCTTCATGTACCAGGGCGGTGATGCCGGCGAGGCGAGATGGTAGATCTCGTCGAATTTTTCCGATGTCTGCAGGGTCTCGACGTCCGATTTCACGAAGTGAAAACGCGGATCCCTGATGTGCGAAATATTCTCGAAAAGTCCTGTCCAGAGATTATCAACAACGACGAGCTTCTGAACGTCATTCCTAAGCAAAAGCCGATCGCATAGATGCGAACCGATGAACCCTGCTCCGCCAGATATCAATACGCTTTTCACTGGATTGCGCCCTCTTGACTTGAAGGAAGGTGATTATTCATTAGCATCACCTGTAAGAACTGGCAATTACCTCGAAGAATTCTGAAAAATACTCGCCTATTAATCTTAATTGTTAATCCGCATTACCCTGAGTAGTATTAATCCTATTCGGGGACAGGGCGGCGACCCAGGGTTTGTACGTGCTGCCGCGCCCCTCGATTTTCGCAGTGTATTTCGCAAGATTGTGGCCCTGTTGCGTCGCAGCATGTTCGTCACCGGCAAATTCTCTATCACACGGACGAAGGCGCGCATCGGGCTAAAGTCCGACTCTTAATCGGACAGCGCATCGGTTCGGACGCTGGATCCGGCAGTCAGCCTCTCCCGCGTCCGTGACGATGTTTTCGATCAATCGGCCGCAAGCGCCGTCAATACCCGGTAGGCCGCGGCAACCCGATCCTCGTTGGGGTAGTTTTTGTTGGCCAGGATGACGATGCCGACGCGCTCGGTGGGAATGAAAGCGACATAGGCGCCGAAGCCGTTGGTCGAGCCGGTCTTGTTGATCCAGACATCGTGACGCGGCTTCATCGGCGGCTGCAGCGCAGCGACCGGGATGGTCTTCAGCATCGCCGCCGAATTGCCCTCGAGCAGACTCTGCAGGGTGACGGGATAGGCATATTGCTCCCAGATCAGGTCCTGGATCATCGCCCCGACGCCGAAATATCCGGTGTGGGTCTTGTCGATCGCCTGCTGCAGTTTTCCGTCGAGCTTCGCCAGGCCCATATTTGCGCCGACGAAGCGGATCATGTCGCCGGCGGTGGATCTGACGCCATAGGCCTCGGCGGAAAGCAGACCCGGCGTCAGCCGTGCCGGCTCGCCGCTGCGCTTATAGCCCTGGGCGTAATCGCCCTGCCGCGACTTCGGCACGTTGATGAAAGTGCTGCTCAATCCGAGCCCGGGAAACAGCCTGCCTTCCATCAATTCCGCGAAATCGCCGCGCATGGCTTTCGCCGTGATGAAGCCGAGCATGCCGATGCTCGGATTGGCATAGCTGCGTTGGGTTCCGGCGGCGTAGGAGGGGTGCCAGGCCGCAAGATATTCCATCAGCTGGCCTTCGCTTTTGATCTCGTCGGGCACCTGCAGCGGAAAACCGCCGGCCGTATGGGTGGCGAGATCGATCAGCGCGACATCGCCGAACGGCCGTCCCTTCATCGCGGGAAGATGTTTGGCCACCGGGTCGGACAAAGAGAGGTCTCCTGTCGCTTCGGCGTAGGAGGCGAGCGTCGCGGTGAAGGTTTTGCTGATCGAGCCCAGTTCGAAGAGTGTGGCCGGCGCCACCGGTCTGCCGGTCTCCTTCGATTCGACGCCATAGGTGAAGATGTGATCCCGGCCGTCGACGGTGATGCCGACGGCCACCCCCGGAATGGCGTATTTTTCCATGATCGGCTTGATCGCCGCATCCGCGATCGCTCTCACTTCAGCCTCGTCGGCGGCAGAGGCGCTTGCGCAAGCGCATGCCGTGAGCAACGCGGCCGATAAAAATTTTATGCCAAGGTTTTTCACAATCATCCTCCAAATCGCCAGGGCGGTCGCCATGAGCGCAAAACGCGCCCGAGGAGGCGTTTAGCGGCCCTGTTTTCTAAGGACAAACGATGATATCTCGCAACAGCTGCAAGAAATTCTAGGGCTTAGATGGTTCGCCAATTCCTCCCCCTGAACGGCCTCAGAGCCTTCGAAGCCTCGGCACGGCATCTGAGCTTTACCCGCGCCGCAATCGAGCTTTGCGTCACCCAGGCGGCCGTCAGCCAACAGGTCAAGGGGCTGGAAAAGCGGCTGGGGGTCGCACTGTTCCAGCGTCTGCCCCGCGGCCTGAAAATCACCGCGGAAGGCGAGGCGCTGCTGCCGACGGTGACCGCCTCCTTCGACCAGATGGCGACGACGCTCGACCGGATCGAAGCCGGGCAGGTGCGCGAATTGCTGTTCCTCGGCGTTGTCGGCACTTTCGCCGTCGGCTGGCTCCTGCCGCGCCTTGCGGATTTCCAGCGCCGGCATCCCTTCATCGACGTCCGGGTTTCCACCAACAACAACCGCGTCGATCCCGCCGCCGAGGGGCTCGACTTTGCCATCCGCTTCGGCAGCGGCTCATGGCACGGGACGGAGGCGCAGCGCCTGTCCGAAGCGCCGCTCTCGGCGCTTTGCATTCCCAAACTGGCGGAGGATCTGCGGTCGCCGGCTGATCTCGCCGGCGCAACGCTGCTGCGCAGCTACCGCACGGATGAATGGAGCACCTGGTTTGCGGCCGCCGGCGTTCCGCCGGCCGACCAGGTGAATGCCGGCATCGTCTTCGATTCCTCCGTCGCCATGATGGAGGCCGCCCTCCAGGGGCTCGGCGTCGCGCTGGCGCCGCCCTCGATGTTCTCCAGGCATCTCTCGTCAGGGCGATCGTCCAGCCCTTCGCCACCACCATATCGCTCGGCAGCTACTGGCTGACGCGCCTGCAGTCACGGCCGGTCACCCCGGCCATGCACGCCTTTTCCGATTGGCTCTTTGCGCAAGCGTGATGTCCGGAGCGTCCGCTCGGGCGGACGCTCCCAGCCGCATCACTTCTGAATGCAGGTGTCCACCGTATCCTTGGTGCACTCGTCAAGCCCGGTGAAGACAGGATCGTCGACCTTCTTTCCCGCGATCAGGTCCATCATCACGGTCGGCGCCTTGTAGCCCATTTCGAACGGCCGCTGGCCGACCAGGGCGGTCACCAGCCCTTCCTTGGCGATCGCCACTTCGTCGCCGATCGTGTCGGCGGCGCCGATGACGAACTCGTTCTTGGCGATCTTGTCGGCCATCGGCTTGAACAGGTCGCGATAGGGCTGCGGGGCGCCGAACAGCGGCCAGCCGCCCATGATGCCGAAGGCGTCGAGATCGGGATTGGCGGCGAGGATGTCGGTCATCGCCTGCACGCCCTTGGCGCCGTCGTCATTGGTAAAGACCGGGCAGCCGGCCACCTCCGTCCAGCCGCCTTCACCCTTCAGCGCCGCAAGCCCCTTCTGGCCGCTCAGCGTATCGCGCATGCCCTGGGCGCGGCGCAGGATGTTGTCGGCGCCGGGATTGCCTTCGATGGTGCAGATCTTGCCGCCGTCCGGCTTGGCCTTCTTTATATATTCGCCGATCTTGGCGCCCATCAGATAGTTGTCGGTGCCGAGATAGGTCTTGCGCAGAGCGGAATCCTCGGCCGCCAGATCGGCATCGAGCGTCATGACGGGAACGCTCGGATTGGCCGTCTTCAGCGTCTGGGCGATCAGCTTGGCGTTCGACGGCGAAATCGCGATGGCGGCCGTATCGGCCTTACCCAGCATATCCTGGACGATCTGCGCTTCGCCGGCCTCGTCGGAGGTCGATGCCGGGCCGGTATAGAAGCATTCATATTCGGCCGAGGCGTTTTCCTTGTTCCACTTCTGGCAACCCTGGTTGATCGCCTCGAAGAACGGGTTGTCGAGGCCCTTGACGACGATGACCAGCTGCTTCTTGGCGGCCAGGGCCTGTCCGGCCGTCAGCGCCAACACGGCCGCAGCTGCAAGCAATAATGCCTTCCTCATAGCTTCCTCCCTTTGAAAGGCGGACATGATTGCCCGCCGCTTGATCAGCCGGGATACCAGACGATGCGAGGCTCCTCCCTTGACCGCTGGTATTCCCAGGCCGAATTGATAAGCTTTTCGAGATCGTAGTCCGGGCGCCAGTCCAGCAGGTATTTCGCCTTGCTGTTGTCCATCCAGTTGGAATGAAACTGGCTTGCGATGTCGACGCAGCCGAGCCCGCGCGTGCGGGCGAGGTAAGCGGCTACTTCCCCATAATCGACGGGACGATCCATCGCGATATTGAAGAGTTCTCCCTTGGCGCGCGGATTGTCGATCGCCGCCAGGATCGCTGAAACGAGATCGTCGACATGCACGAAATTGCGCTTCAGCGGTCGCCCGTCGGCATCGCGCAGCAGCGGCACCGTGCCCTCGCGGGCGTAGCGCTCGGCCTCGGGCGGCAGAACAAGCGTCTTCCAGTTCGGCCCGCCGAAGACATCGTCGCCGAAGGACAGCGAATATTTGAAATCGTCCTTCTCCATGATCCAGGGTGCGCGCAAGCAGCAGGTATTGATGCCGTATTGGATGGCGAACTGCTCGAGCATCACCTCTTCCAGCACCTTGGAGAGCGCGTAGCAGCCGGGATAGGCGCGATGCGGCGCCTTTTCGGTCACCGGCCCGTCATGGCGGTAGAAGAAATGGCCGATGCCGGCATCGCCGCCGATCAGGATGAACTGCTCAGCCGTCGAGCTGGTGCGGAAGGCTTCGAGCAGCCAGAACAGCCCCTTGACCGTCACATCCATGACGTCGGCGGAGGTTTCCTTGCAGGTGGCGAGGTGCAGCACATGGGTGACGCCCTGCATCGCCGCCGCCGCGACAGCGCGATCGGCGATCGAACCCCTGACCACACTCAAACGGTCGGTCTCATCGAGCGCGCGATTGTGACAAAGCGCGCGGATCTGTGCATTGGAAAATCTCGGCTCGTCAAGCAGCCCAGTTATGAAGCGCCGCCCGACCTTGCCCGTAGCCCCGGTGACAAGGATCAGCATGCTCTCTCTCCCAGCAACAGCTAATATCCGCCCGTTTCCGGCGTCAATCTGTATTTATCGTACAAAATAGATTTTTGTGATGAGGGGCCGTTTTAGCGGACATTTGATTGACGATTCCTGGTGCTTTTGCATTAATGAACATAATCGCTTTTCCGGGAGGAGATCGGTCGAGCGAGATCGCAGGCGTCTCACTGGCAGCCGGGTATCGGCAGCCGGCGGCGAAGGCAGGCCTGCAGCTTGCGGGGAGGGTGGTCGGCTGGCAGCGGTTCTCGAACTCACCAATATCTCAAAGCATTTCGGCGCCATCCAGGCGGTCAACGACGTGTCGTTTACGCTCGAAGCCGGCCAGGTCGTCGGCCTGATGGGCGATAACGGCGCGGGCAAGAGCACGCTGGTCAAGATGATCGCCGGCAATTTCCGCCCGAGCGAAGGCACGATGCGCCTCGAGGGCAAGGAGATCGTCATGCACCGCCCGGTCGAGGCGCGCCAGCACGGCATCGAGATCGTCCATCAGGATCTGGCGCTCTGCAACAATCTGACGGCGGCCGCCAATGTCTTCCTCGGCCGCGAGCTCCGGCGCGGCATCGGCCCCCTGAAGGTCCTCGATTACAAGACGATGTACCGCCGCGCCGGCGAGATCTTCAAGGAGCTGAAATCGGAAACCCGCCCGCGCGATCTCGTCAAGCAGATGTCGGGCGGCCAGCGGCAGGCGGTGGCGATCGCCCGCACCATGCTGTCGGAGGCGAAGATCGTGCTGATGGACGAGCCGACCGCGGCCATTTCGGTGCGCCAGGTGGCCGAGGTCCTCAACCTGATCCGTGAGCTGCGCGACCGCGGCATTGCGGTCGTCCTGATCAGCCACCGCATGCCCGACGTTTTTACCGTCGCCGACCGGGTCATCGTCATGCGCCGCGGCCGGAAGGTCGCCGACAAAACGATCGCCGCAAGTTCGCCGGAGGAAGTGACGGGTCTGATAACCGGCGCCATCGAGCAGGTCTGATCGGCAGAGCTCGGTTAACGCGACAGAAAAGAAGGTCAACGATGGCAGTTACCCTCGACCAGACGATTGCACAGAAACAGCGAAGCCGGCTGTCGGAGTTCGTCGGCAGCCAGACCTTCTGGGTGCTCATCGCCGTCATTCTCGCCTGCCTCTTCCTCTCCGTCGCCACCGATTCCTTCGCCACGGCGAAGAACCTCTACAACATCACCCGCAACGTCACCTTCGTCGCCATCATCGCGCTCGGCATGACGCTCGTCATCATCACCGGCGGCATCGATCTGTCGGTCGGCTCGGTGCTCTGCCTCTGCAGCATGGTGCTGGCGGTCACCATGCATGCCGGCTACGGCATCGAGATCGGTATCGCGGCGGCCATCGGCACGGCGCTCGTGGTCGGCGCCTTCAACGGCGTGATGATCGCCTATCTCGATTTTCCGCCTTTCGTCGTTACCCTCGGCATGCTGTCGGTGGCGCGCAGCCTCGCGATGGTCGCCTCCAACAACACCGTCGTCTTCCAGTTCGGCCCCGATCACGACAAGCTGTTGGCGCTCGGCGGCGGCGCCTGGTTTCTCGGCATCGCCAATCCTGTTCTCTACATGGTCATCCTGGCGCTCTTGACCGGCTTCGTGCTGCGCTGGACGCGCTTCGGCCGCTATATCTTCGCGATCGGCGGCAATGAACATGCCGCCACGCTGACCGGCGTTCCCGTACGCAGCATCAAGGTCGCCGTCTATATGATCTCGGCGCTCTCGGCCGGCATTGCCGGCATCGTCCAGACCGGCTGGCTCGGCGCCGTCACCACCAATATCGGCGCCGGCATGGAACTCCAGGTCATTGCCGCCGCCGTCATCGGCGGCGCCAATCTGGCCGGCGGCATCGGCACCGCCTTCGGCGCACTGGTCGGGGCGGCGCTGATCGAGGTGATCCGCAACAGCCTCGGCCTGCTTGGCATCAACGCCTTCTGGCAGGGGACATTTATCGGCGGCGCGATCGTGCTGGCGGTGCTGTTCGACCGGATCCGGAATTTGAGGCAGAGCGAGTAGCCGTATTCCGGGGTTTCGGCAGGTTTGACCGTCGGTGGGTCTATTGGCGGCGGCGCGCGTCTGAGGGACATTCCCGGAGAGGATCCACCTGCGCCGACAATCCGGAGATGCGCCTGCGGATCAGCCGCACGAACCACCAATCCGGATCGCGAAACCGAAGTCTGGCCGCCGGTCGACGTTTAGCCGGGAACCTTCTGTTGCCCCTTTGGTTGAAGATTTGAGCGTGATCGCCGCGGTAGTCCGGCCGCAGGATCGCACTTCAATTCAACGCTCCCGCTTGTTATAATGACCAAAGGCGCGGCTGCCCCCATAGATGCAAGACGTGCCGCAGACTGGCCAACCGGGCTGCCAAGTCAAGGCCGGCGAAAATGGAACAAGAGCTACTCACGCATCGACTGGCCAGCCATAGTGATCTGGCCGACCTCAAATTGTTGATGGATGCGGCAATCTCAGAGAACCAGAAACCCTTTCTGACGCCCGAACAGATTTCGTCGAGCCGAGCCTTCATGGGACTCGATAGCCAGTTGATCGAGGACGGCACGTATTTTGTTGTCGAGATCGGCGGCGTCTTGGCGGGCTGTGGCGGGTGGAGCCGACGAGCAACGCTGTATGGCGGAGATCGCACTCCCGGCCGCGATGCTGCTCTGCTCGATCCTGCTCACGACGCGGCGCGCATAAGGGCGATGTACACGCACCCGAACTTTACTCGGCGCGGCGTGGGGCGGCGGATCATGGCTCTCTGCGAGGAGGCGGCGCGCAATGAAGGCTTTCGTAATATCGAATTGATGGCCACCCTATCCGGTGAACCGCTCTATCTTGTTTGCGGTTATCAAGCCATCGAGCGAGTGGAAGACAGCCGCGGCGGTGCAAATGTGCCTCTCATAAGAATGAGAAAGCCGCTCGAGGCATAGGATTGCCCCAACTCCCAAGCCTTGCCGGGTCGATGAACTCTCAGCCTGGTATTGTGCTGCGCCTACGCTCCCGGCGGGCGATACCGGATCGACTTCGCCTTTTCCAAGGCTCGGATCGTGTCCTCGACGTCGAGGAGGACAGTGGTCTCAATCGATCTGAGCGCACCTCCCGCGCCGATCGCAAGCGTGACAGCCGCCATCGACACATTGTCGGGCGCCTCCCACAAATTCCACCCGTCATGCTCGCCGAAAGCGTACCAGAACCCGTGCAGCTTTCCGCCCACGGATTCAATATAGCTCCGTGCCGCCTCCCGGCGATCCTCGGGCTTTTCGATCATGCGCGCCCAGGTCTCGGGCGTGTAGCTGAAACGCGTGAGATACATGGCCATGGTTTGCCTCCTCCGCCAGAGCGATACAGTAAACGCTCAAGCCGAGAGGAATGCCAGTCACTCGATGGGCGTATTGGGCTCTCCTTGCAAGCCGCCACAATATGCGCTCGCTTCGATATCACTTCGGTGATTGGCAGCATGGTTGTGCGCGCCGCGCCTGAGACATCGTCCAGTGAGCGCGGCCGCCTGCCGACTATTGATAATATCGAAGCAGCCGGATTGCTGCCTCGCTTGTCCAATCGGCGCTCCCGGTGATGTAGCCGGCGATCGTCGCGTCGGGCTGCACCAGATAGGTTATCGGCATGCCGAGGGCCGATGACAGGTTCCCGTGTATGGGGGCGGGCCCCGCAACCTCTCCCAACGGATCCAGAAACGTCGGCAGATCGTCGACACCGAGTTCGCGCATAAACTGAGCTACGATTTCGCGGTCAAGTTTGTCGGTGCTGATAGTCAGGATCCTCACGGTCTTTCCGGATCGGCGGTGCAACGCGGCGAGGCTGCGCAAATCCTCGCGGCAATTTGCACACCACGTCGCCCATATGCTTATCAGCGTGACCGCATCTGAGCGGGGTTCCAGAACCCCTACCGCGCCATCGGCCTTCCTAAGACGAACGGGGCTGAGCTTGCGGGCTGGCTCGATCATGGTGAACTGACTGCGGGCGGTCTCGAAGACGGGAGGCGCGTCGAACGTCCGTGACAATGCTGACGGCGCATGTCCGATCGCCGTCAGCAGGCCCATGCTCAACTGCAACATCGATCGTCGCGTCACAGTGTCAGGCATGGATATAACACCATCCAGCCTCCTGCAGTTCTATCAGGCGGACAACTCCGTACGGCACGACGGTCGTACCCTCGACGAGTTGCAGTTCATGCCCCTCCCGCTGCTCGGCGATGCTCTTGGAGGAGCCGCAGATGGTCAGAGATATTTCGGGTATGGCCTGCCGCAACATCGTCAAAGCATCCAGCAGGGGAGACTTGTCCTGCCGGAATAGCGCGATGCCCGAGGCGTTCGCCAGGATCTCTATGGCAAAAGGCTCGTTCTTCTCGGAGTAGGACCGTGACACGTTCAGAGAACCGCTGATCGCGTGGCGCATCACGGCTTCGTCTGCACTGTCGACCTGGAACACAACGCGATGTCGATGAACCTCTGAGGCGCCTGATGATGTGGATGCGGCTGCGGCGGTGACAATCACGCCCGCGCCCCCGGACACCAGACGACGCCTTGTTATGGATCGCAATCCGGAGGGCATCAGGATCGCTTCCCCAGGGAGGTGAGGCGCGTGAACTGATCGCGGTGCAATACGGTGATGGTCGCGGTCACAATAAGAAGCAGGACCGCTCCGCCAGGATTATTGTGCAGGACAAAGAGATGCGCCACTGTCGCGCAGACCATTGTCAGGGAAAGCAGCAGCGCACCGAAGGCCGTCAGCCCGGGCGCGAGCAGCCCCACGCATCCGATGAGTTCCACCGTCGCGGTGACATAGCGGAAGCCTTGGCCCAGGCCAATCTGCTCGAACATGTCGATACTCATTTGGGCGCCGGATAGCTTCGCAGCGGCGGCGGCGGCGAATGCTGCCGCGGCAGCGATCCGTAGCGTCCAGGACAGGCCTGATCGGGTTTTGGAAGGTTTCGGTATCATCCGAGATGCGACTTGGGCCGGCATTGGCTTCTCCTTTGAAAGATGTGCCAAATTAAATCCTGCCGAATTATCGGAAAAGCCTATATTTTAAGATAGAAACAATCGGAAATTCTAATGATAGACAATCTGTCGCTCGACCAAATCCGCACCTTCATCGCCGCGGCGGATGCCGGCAGCTTTTCTGCCGCGGCGAAGGAATTAGGCCGCTCACAATCGGTCGTGAGCCAGACGTTGGCAAACCTCGAAGGGCAGTTGGGTGTCGTTCTGTTCGACCGCTCAACGCGCAAGCCCAAATTGACGCTTCAGGGGAACGTCCTGCTGTCGGACGCTCGGTTGATTGCGGAGAAGATTGACTCCCTGAAGGCGCGGGCGAGGGATCTTTCCGAAGGGCTTGAGGCGGAACTATCCGTCGTGGTCGACGTGATGTTTCCTCAGTCGCTTCTGACAGACGCTATCGCCTGCTTTAGCCGAGAATTTCCAAGCGTATCCCTGCGGCTCGGCGTCGAAGCCCTGGGAGCGGTCGTCGCTCCGATACTCGCTGGAACGTCCGCGATGGGGATCGTCGGAACGTTTCCGGCGCTTCCCGCAGGGTTGGCAGCCGAGCGGCTGCTCGGCGTACCCATGCAGATCTACGTCGCGCCCAGCCACCCGCTGGCGTCGAGGCAAAGCCCTATTCCCAAGACTCTGCTTCAAACACATCTCCAGCTGGTGTTGACCGATCGTTCCGAACTTTCGAGCGGACGGGAGTTCGGTGTCGTCGCGGCCAAGACATGGAGGCTCGCCGATCTGGGTGCCAAACACGCCTTCATCCGGGAGGGGCTCGGCTGGGGAAGCCTTCCTCGGCATCTGGCTCAGGACGATGTGGAGCGCGGACGGCTCGTTGCGCTCGAGATCGAAGATTATCCGATAACGCCATTCGTAATGCCGATGTTCGCAGCCTACCGCATGAGCGCCCCTCCCGGTCCGGCCGGGCAATGGCTCATCCGACGGCTGAAGGAAACCGAAGCCGGATGAATGAACGCCCACGGCGTAAGGCAAAAATCGGAGACGTGCGATTGTCGAAGAAGCGATGCCCACGGTGGTCGCTTGCAATGGATCACCTTCAAGAACCGATCCCAACCCAGATCGACTGGCCGATGCCACATTCGGCGAGACCAGCATCCAATTCCAAACCAAATATTGAAGATCAACCTGAGATAGCTATGTTGCGTCGTATAGTCACAACAATTTAAGGCCTATCGAATGTTGCGCAGTGTCATTTCACTCCTCTCAATGCTTGTGCTCTCCATTCCGGTCATTCCCGCCGAACACGCGCTGGCCCAAGACAATCCAAACGTCCAGCTGATTGCGCCCGGCGATCCGGCCATGGCCAAGGCCCATGAGAAATCGATAGGGGAGTTGGACGGCTTTCTCGAGAAACTCCGCAACCCACCGGCGGGAACCGAAAATTACAGCCTCAAGCTTGGTTTCAAGGACAAGGACAAGAGCGTGGTCCTGACCACGGACCAGATGGCGCCGGATGTGGAATTCATGTGGGTCTACCAGATCGAGGCGTCAGGTGACCATTTCACCGCTCTTCTGGGCGATAGGCCGGAATACATCCACAACATCAAGCAAGGGGACCGCGTCGCGTTCGAGAAGTCTGATATTTTCGACTGGCTCTATGTCGAGAAAGGGAAAATCAAGGGCAACTATACCGCCTGCCCGCTGCTGTTGGCCGGTCCGAAAGAACAGTTGGACCAATATCGCGAAATCTACGGCATTGTCTGCGACTGACCGCACGCCGGCTGGACGAGGCAAAAGAAAGCCCCGCCGAAACGGGGCAATCAGGGGAAAGGACGGGATCGCGCAGGAAGGAAGAGCGGACGGACCCAAAATGGGGCCACCTTTGCGATCCCACGGCTATAACGATGAGCGATCCGCCAGGTTCCGGTACGCTATCAGACGAAGCTAGGGGCATCGGCGGCCACGACCTCACCCGAACAAAACTGGCCGCCCGCCGCCATCTTCTCGAAGCCATCTGCTTGCCGGCTGGCGAGGTGACATTCGAACGTTTTTTGTCGCGGGCGCAGCGCATTAACCTGACGAATGCGGTCAACCCTCCGGGGGCGATGTAAACCGGCCGGCATCGAACGGGCCTCTGCCTGCGACCGGGGTAACATCCTCAGCTGACGTCGTAACACTCGCCTCACGATGAACCGTGCGGGGCGAGACACGAGGCGTGCTCAATCCCATCGCTTCGCCGGGAGAATGCAGCGCCCATTTCATCAGCGCCGCGTCGGACGTCGATCCGAGGAAATTCGCTTCTTCCCACGACGCGGTCATGGGCAGAGAGGCGATCATAGCAGCGCCCGGCCTGGCGGTCTCCGCTGCAGCAAGGCGGGGATGGAAGCGGGCGTGGGCCGGCAATGCCGTGGCCGGTCTCCCCGGAAGTGCGGCAATCGGGCCGATCGAGGCGGTCTTGAGTTCGTGGTCCGCGCCCGCGTCATGCGCAAGCGCAGGCGGGCGCATCGCCGGTATCGGAATCGGCAAGGATGAAACATCCGGAGCGGCGTCTTCGTCATCCCGCTCGCCTGCGCCGGTCTGCAGCGCGAGCGCATTCAACGCCCGGCTTTTCGGCGTCGGCAGAAGCGCCGTTACGAGCTTGCCGTTGGTGGCGTCGCCGCCCGGCGGGGTCGATGCTCCCGCGTCCTCGTCGTCGCCAGCGGTGCTGGCGATCTCTATCGCGGTGGAACTGACGCGCTTCCGGTAGTTCGCAACCGCCTGGCTATATCCCGGCAGCGGCCGGCCATCGGCCGGAAGATGCATCGTCTTCCCATTCGGGAAGATCCGGGCAAGTTCCTGCCGCGACATGCGGGGCCAGGCCCTGACATTGCCGACATCGAGATGGACGAAGGGCGATCCCGAGGTCGGATAATATCCGACACCGCCGACCTGCATCTGCATGGCAATCGCGCGCAGCGTCGTAAGCTTCACGCCCGGAACATAAAAATCCATCGCCTTGCCGAGCATGTGCTGGCTCTTCTTGGCGACGCCAGTGCTGCGCGAACGGTTGCGGAGCATGTTGTTGGTGGTAGGGGAGCGATAGGCCGAAACGACGTGGATATAGTCCTTGCCGCCGCTGCGCTTGTACACCTCCCAGACCAGGTCGAGCAGCCGCGGATCCATCCGGGTCGGCTCGTTCCTTCGCCAGTCGCGCAGAAACCGATTGATCTGGGCAAGGCCTTTGGGATCGAACTTACCGTCGCGCTTATAGGTGATCGTCGCCTTCTCGCCCGTATGGGTAAAGAACAGCTTCAGGGCGCGATCCTCAGCCGAGGCCAATGATGCGGAACCGACAAGCGCGGGGAGCGCAAACAGAGCCGGCAGAATGGTCTGCGCTGCGATGCGTTTTGCACGCGACAGAAGCGTGGCAATTCCGCCTGACAATCCTTGCACTGAATACTTCAACGCCAACAACCCGTCCTAAACCAAACACGCGACGACGGGCGGGAACTCCGCATCCATCACGCTCAGTAAGCCAGCTTATGGTCAACAAATTGCTAATGAGCGGATGCGAAGGTCGGTGAGTTGCGATGCGGGTGGTCTGCGGCGTAAATCCCGACTCGATGATGTGCGTGGCAACTATGCGCCAGTTGCGGTTATGACAGTCATGGCAGGTGGCTGCTATCCCGCCGTCGAAAGTAAGGGCTCTATCCATTAAGCTACACCGTCGCTTTAGGACCGAACAATCCTGTTGTATTTTGCTTCGACACCGGATTGTTGACCAACTTTGAGCCAATTTTCGAAAAGTAGATCGACCCTTGCGGCTGCGGATTTTTTGACCAAGTTCGACAGCCAAAGCCAACGTCTCAGTTTCATGCCGCTCGGACTCTTCACGCCATTCTTCTAGCGTTATACGGCTCATTTGACTTGCCCACGCGATAAAGGGGCCGTGCTAAGCGTGTTGCGGCCGAGCGCTACATGAGCCATAATTAGTGCCCGAACGGAATGACGCAGACGGCTTCGTTTGCTGCGGGGCTGTTCGCGGCCCGGGAAGGGCAAATCAGGGAATTCGCCATGCACAATGTCTCTCGGCGAAATGCAATTCACCTCGTACTGGCGATCGCAGCCGCCCTGTTTGCGACCTCGATGCCCTCTTTTGCCACGGAAGCGGTTCCGCTGGCGATCAAGGGTTATGACCCGGTCGCCTATTTCACCATCGGAAGCCCCACGCGCGGGCTGCCGGAGATCGAGTACGAATGGGACGAGCACCGCTACCTCTTCGCGAGCGCCGAGCATCGCGAGCTTTTCAAGGCCGATCCTGTTCGCTACGCGCCGCAGTTCGGAAATTTTTGTGCGATGGCGCTGGCCATGGGCGAGCTCGACGAAGCCAACCCGGAGAACTGGCTGATCAGCGACGGCAGGCTATATATTTTCGGCAAGCCGGCCCCGATGGGACCCGCGCTCTTCCAGGAGGATCTTGCTGCGAACATCGCGAAGGCCAACCAGCACCGCGCGCTACTTCAAGGACATTAGCGGTTCATTCTCCCGGCCGGTGGCAGGTCAGCTGTGACGGGGTAGAGGCGGGCCTTGCGGAATCCGTCGCGCAGATGTTCGAGATCGCCAGAGTTTAGAAACTTGGTTCCGAACTCCTGCGGGTCGAAGGTTGGGTCGATGCGGCGTATCATCGTCACGACACGCGCAGCGTCCTCCGCTCGGTTGTGTTGTGCATAGGCGGCCGCCAGTAGAATACGGCTGAAGTTCGCGCCTGCGGTTGTTCGAAGATTAAGTTCCGCCTGTTCGATCGCCGCGTCGTAACGCCGTTTCAGATAGTAGGCCAGGCTCAGCGCAAAGCGATCGATCGCATTGAGATCGGGGTCGATACGCTGCGCCTGCTCCAAGGCCTCGATCGCCCCATCCGTCCGTCCCAGCCACAACAGGATGGTGCCGCGCCCGGCAAGGCCGTGGGCATCGTTCGGATTGATCGTAATGGCGCGCTCGAGCTCCGCCTCTGCCTGGTTGTATCTCTGATGAAAGAGGTGGATGTGGCCGAGAATGATACGCGCGCGCACCTCGGAATCATCAAGTCTCAGCGCCTTGATTGCCAGTTCCTCGGCACGGCTTAGGAAGGCGGTTGGCGATTCCGCCCAGCCCATCGAGCTTGCAATGTGATAGGTTTCGGCAAGTGCTGCATAGGCGGCAGCGTAGTTCGGGTCAAGCTCGATGGCGCGTCTGAGCATGGCGCGCGCCTCCACATTGTTTGCGTGCGTCGGGCGCTGCAATGCCGGCCTGGCGCGCAGCACGTAATCATAGGCTGCGAGATTTTCGGTTGGTTTTGCGAACACCCGATTTTGTTCGATCTGCGTCAAGCGAATCGCGAGGACTCTGACAATGTGAGTGACAATGTTGTCTTGCAGCGCAAACACGTCCGCCAGCGCCTCGTCGAAGCGCGCAGACCAAAGCACTCGTCCCTGCCTTGTGTCGACGAGTTGCGCGATGACCCGCACACGGTCGCCAGTCTGGCGGACGCTGCCTTCGACCAGATAGCTGACGGCGAGACCGCGGCCGATCTCCTCCGGGCTTGCGGGCGTTCCCTTGTAGGGGAGGACAGCGTTCCACGACATCACGGTCAGCGCGGAGAACCGACCGAGTGCGTTGATGATATCCTGCGTCAATCCATCCGCGAAATGCTCACGAGCCGACTCGTCGCTGTTGTTCAGGAACGGGAGAATGGCGATCGCGGGTTTCGTGCCGACTTCAGCACTTTTTGTGAATTGATCGCCAGAGCGCAGAATGCTGAGAAATTTCCACTCAGGGCCAAGACTGGTCCACAGCGCGCCTACAATAAGCAAACTCATCAGAGCTAGAGCGGCGAACAATCCCCGGCGCCAGCCGGCGAGCGCCGGAGCGGCCGTGGCGTCGAGCCGCACACGAAAGGTGCGCACCGGCCGAGCGATGTTCTTGAGTTTCTGTTCGCCGATATCCTCAAAGGCAATGTCGAGCTTGCCTTGCGCGTCTTCCTGCACGCGGCCCGAGACGCAGATGCCGCCAGGCTCCGCGAGCCCCTCCAAGCGAGCCGCCACGTTGACGCCATCCCCGAAAATGTCGTCACCCTCGATGATGATGTCGCCGACATTGATGCCGACGCGGAACTCGATCCGTTGTCCTGCCGGCACCGCGACATTGCGTTCCGCCATGCCGCGCTGGATCTCGACGGCGCAGCGAACGGCCTCGACCACACTCGCGAACTCGACCAGCATCCCATCGCCGGTGGTCTTGACAATCCGCCCGCGGTGTTCGTTGATCTTTCGGTCGACCAGAGCACGCCGATGCGCCTTCAGTTGGGCGAGCGTACCTTCCTCGTCGTTGCCCATCAGCCGGCTGTAGCCGGAGATGTCGGCCGCTAGAATGGCCGTAAGTCGCCGCTCTACATGCTCGGTTGACAATCCAACTCTCCCCGGTGCGCTTCGGCCACCTGTTTCCGATAGCTCTGGGCTAAGCCCCAAGGTGCCCCCAATCGAAGGCGAGCGTCTCGCCCACCGCTGGGGCGGTGGACCGCGAACGCTATGACCTGCTCGGCCACACCCTCACCGATCTTTTGGCCCGCAACCACATCGGAGCGAAAATGGACGCCGGCCCACATGCGCGCGTCGGCCGCCTGCTTGGCCGTCACGCTCCATCAGCGCGGAGTAGCCCACCACATCGGCAGCAAGAACGGCAGCAAGCTTGCGATTCCCGACGGCGTTCTTTAAGACCACTTATGCCCGAGGAATGCACCGTAGCAGAAGTCGGAGGCATTGTATTGCCGCAAGGCCCTTTGCTGTGCATGCACCGGAAGGTCTGGAATGGGTCAAAACCGGACGTCGCGCTACACGATTTTGGAATGTACATCCCGATTGGCGCGCCGGAGAGGATGAAAGTTGGCACCTTAGCGCCAATAGGACCCGCATTTGACGTTCAATGTAAAAGGTTGGCACTCGGTGCATCGCTCGTAAAACAACGAGCCGATGCTGTTTCACACTGTCCGCGGTCGACCATTCCTGGTTGACCGTAGCTCAACCAGGCGTCGCTGATGCCATTGGCAGCCATCGAAAAATGACCGCGGCGAATAAGACTATAAAGTACTTCCGAAATAGCGATCGACCGAACTTTGCCTCTTCGACCGAGATGCGGCGCATAAACAGCCATTCGGCTTAGAATTTCACAACGCTGCCGTGCTCTAACTTGATCCTTTTATTGAACAGCGCCTCGCCGTATAATTAGACTTTGCTAAAATGAAGATAGAAGGGCAGCGGGGCAACGTATGGGAGGCTCACATGCTTAGCGGCTTTGGCAAGGCCTGCGCGGTAATCCTTTTTTCAGGGAACTGTGCTTTCGCCCAATCGGATTTGATAGAACCAGAGGCTGGAACGTGGAAGACGTGGGTAATCACGTCTGGCGAGGACTTCCGAGTCCCACCGCCGCCCGACGCCTCCGCCGCAGCAGCCGAACTGGCGCGGATGCGGGATCTCTTGGCGCAAAAGGATCCGGCTGCCGCCGACAAAATCACCTTTTGGGACGCCGGCTCGCCTGGGTACCGATGGATCGATCTGGTCAACAATCGCCTTCTCGAAAACCAGCAGATTCCAAATGCGCACCGCGTCTACACCTATTTGACGATGGCGATGTACGACGCCACTATCGCTGCGTGGGACGCGAAGTACTTCTACAATCGGCCGCGCCCGAGCGAGGCGGATGCGACACTGCCGACTGCGCTGCCTACGCCCCGCAGTCCCTCCTATCCATCTGAACACGCAGCAGCCGCCGGAGCCGCCGCGACCGTTCTTTCTTATTTCTTTCCCGAAGAGACATCGTCGTTCAAGGCAATGGCAGAAGAAGCGGCACAGTCGCGTGTGCTTGCCGGTGTGCAGTTCCCAAGCGATTCTTCCGCCGGTCTGGAGTTGGGGCGGAGGGTCGCAGAGCAGGTGATTGCGCGGGCAAAGGCCGATGGCTCCGATGCAGCGTGGACCGGCACTGTTCCGACCGGGCCGTGCATGTGGGTCGGGAGCAAACCCGCCAATGTAACCATGCCAAACTGGAAGCCGATCGTGCTGGCAGCAGCCGATGAATTCAGGCCGCCGGCGCCACCCGACTGCCAGTCCCCAGCTGTAAAGGCCGAGACGGATGCAATCCGACAGTTTGAACGAAAATTCCCTAATAGCTACAAAGCGTTCTACTGGCAAAGCCCATCCGGCCTGTTCACCGACTGGTATGACTATGCCAGCAAGTGGATGTTCGAGGACAGGACGGATACGAACCCGCCGCGTGCCGCGCGGGCTTACGCGATGCTCGCAACGGTCTATTACGACGCCTACATTGCAAGCAACGACGGGAAGTACGCCTATTGGTATCTGCGGCCCAACATGCTTGACGCGAGCATCACTCCCCTGTTCGCGGTGCCAGCCCATCCCAGTTATCCGTCGAACCACTCCACGCTTTCAACTGCCCGATGCGAGGTCCTGGCGTACCTGTTTCCCGGCCATGCGGAGTTCGTCCGCGCGGTTGGCAAAGAGGCGGGCGATTCCCGCGTCTGGGCTGGTATCCACTATGAAATGGACAACCAGGCCGGTGCCGCACTTGGCAAAGCGGTGGCGGCGAAATTCATCGAGCGGGCAAAAACGGACGGGGCGGACTAGCGGAGGAAGCAGGCAGGATACGATCTCGACCGTTTGCAAATAGTACCTCTCGCAGTTGGTCGAGCATTTCTTTTGCACCGACGAGATCGCGAGTATCGAGACCCCGCGGCGCATCAGCATAAACAGGTGTGAGCGAGCCGCGAGCCGCTCGGTCGTTCCCATGGTCGTGAATTTGCCGCGCGGCGCCGCGCGGCTCGCGAACACACCGAAAGTCCGGAAATTGGCGCAAAGCTGCCTACCGCAACGCTGCCCGCGGCCTCTGCAATAGCAATGTCCGCTTTTGGCGAATGGACGGGGCTGCAGGAATGACTGCCATGCGGCGCAAAGCCGCCATCGCTGCGGTGCCCAGTTTTGTTCTGGAGTGGTGGTGAGGCCCGTCGCCTGACTTCGAACGACAGGCGAGCGGTCCTTAGCAGGCAGACATGTTCGGGTACTTTCCGGACGATCGCGGCGAGCAGGCCTAGTCGGTCCGAAAGATCCGCCAACTCAACTGTATAATCCGGACTATCTAGTCATATTACTTAAGAGCTAATTGATTGATTGTTGCATGTATTTTAGTATTCAAAATCCGAAAAATATAGTCCGTCTCCTGTTCCAAGCTGCGGTCGCAAAGCGGTTCGCTATGGGGAGCGGCTCTCCAATGGGAGATTGCGAGGCATAGCTAGCCGTGGGAGCGGTAGCCTGCCTCCTCTGATCAGAATCGAGACATCCCTTTTAGCGTCCGCCGGAGACGGCATCGAGGATTTGCAGCGGTTGGCGACCTACGCCAGAGAGGGAGCCAGCACAGCCGAAAAGGCATCCTCTGGCGTTCCTGAGTCAATGACTCTCATCAAGGAGTATGACCATGTCCAGACTTATACTTCCGGTTTTCACCGCGCTAGCGCTTCTATTCGCTGGGCTTGTGCCGACGTTAGCAGCTAGCAGCAACTCACGGGACGAAACCACAACCATGGGTGAAAGCGGTAAGCCGCCGCCGAACGACAACGCTGGAAGCAGCGGTGGCACCAAGGATACCTCAACGAATAAGGGCAATCCCGACAACACCAACTGCAACGACTGCGGTTCGAGTGGGCCGGGCAACAAATGAGATATCTAGACAACACTAGGTCGGCTGCGTTCTAAGATATAGGCAAAGTCAGCCGTGTCCAGCCAACCAGTGCCACGTCTGCCTCAAGATTCGTAGTGTCGCGCCGGCGGAGGAAGGCGCGACGCTGCAGGCTTGTTACAGCGCCTTGCGCCTCGGGCCCCAGTTCGGCCAGGGCTGCCAACGGCTTCATCGCCGATGGCGCACGCATCCGGCGATCCGACGAAACTGCCCCTTCAGGCGATCAAAGGTGGGCTAGGCGTCGACACGGCGGTGTACCACGGTCTTCGCGGGCAAGACACGATTGAGCCGCCGATGTCGCCGATGAGTTCCGGAGGCGCAAGCGGAATGAACGTCGATGAGACGATTGAGGATTGACTCCGTCAACTCGGTCTCTGCCAGTATGCTGAGGCCTTCGTCAAGAATGACGTTGATCTTCGAGCGCTCCCTCATATCGCGGAATCCGACCCCCAGGAGCTCGGTGTCTCGCTTGGCCACCGGAAGATTATTCTAGCTGCTATCAATCGACTTGCGCAGTCACGCCCGGCCGAACAGCCTCCTGCTTCAGCCGCTTCCGAAACCACGCCCGAAGCTGCGTCTCAGCGTGCTCTTCCGCGATCTGGTCGGGATCAACAGCGCTGTCAGCGCAGCTCGATCCTGAAAGCTTGGTGGCACATATGCCAAGCCATTTCGCTATCATGGCAAGCGTGAGAAGAAGTGGCGCACCCGACAGGATTCGAACCTGTGACCTTTGGAATCGGAATCCAACACTCTATCCAGCTGAGCTACGGGTGCATGCCTGAGGCGGTTTGAATCGCCTGTCCGATGGGTGGTTCTTAGCCTAGCTTGCGGCCGGCTTCAATCGCGAAATTCCCAGAAATACCGATGCTTGCGGTTTTGCAGGGTGTTTTTATTCGTCAGCTGTGGGGGCTGACATAAAAACTCCGCCGGCCTCGCGGGCGGCGGAGTGGGTTTTCTGAGGCAGGGCGCCTGACGGCCCTCAGATCTGCATGGCGCCGGGGCCGGGGATGGCTTTCGGCGGCACCTTGCCGAGGATGATCATGCCCAGCACCTCGTCCTTGGTCACATCCTCGGTGCGGGCGTGGCCCACCACCTGGCCGTTCTTCATCACCGAGACGCGGTCGGCGAGGTCGAAGACGTCGTGGATGTCGTGGCTGATGAGGAAGATGCCAATACCTTCCTTCTTCAGCTGCTTGATCAGCTCGCCCACCTGCGCCGTCTCCTGGGGGCCGAGCGCTGCCGTCGGCTCGTCCATGATCAGGATGCGGGCGTTGAAGAGGATCGCGCGGGCGATCGCCACCGATTGCCGCTGGCCGCCCGAAAGCGCCTTCACCGGCTCCTTGAAGCGCTTGAAGTTGGGGTTGAGCCGCCCCATCACTTCGCGCGCCGAGGCCTCCATCGCCACGTCGTCGAGCGTGCCCCAGCGGGTCTTCAGCTCGCGGCCGAGATAGAGGTTGGCGGCGGCGTCGACATTGTCGGCCACGGCAAGCGTCTGGTAGATCGTCTCGATCCCGTATTTCTTGGCATCGCGCGGATTGCGGATGTCGGCCGGCTCGCCGTTGATCAGGATCTCGCCCGAGTCGCGCTTGTAGGCGCCGGAGAGGATCTTGATCAGCGTTGATTTGCCGGCGCCGTTATGGCCGAGAAGGGCGACCACTTCGCCGGGGTAGAGATCGACCGAGGCATTGTCCACGGCGTGGATGCCGCCGAAGGAGATCGAGATGTTTTTCAGTTCCACGAGGGGAGTGCGTTGATCAGCCATGTCTGGGGCTCCTCTCACTTGGCACGGGCGCGATAGACGGTGTCGAGCCAGACCGCCACGACAAGGACGGTGCCGACGACGACGCTCTGCAGCGGGGTGTCGACATGCGCGAGCACCATGCCCGATTGCAGCGACTGCATGACCAGCGCGCCGAGCATGGCGCCGGCGATCGTGCCGGTGCCGCCCGCCAGCGACGTTCCGCCGATCACGGCGGCGGCGATGGTGTAGAGCTCGTCGAGCGTGCCCTGCGAGTTCGTCGCCGCATTGAGGCGGGCGGTGGAAATCGCCGCTGCAATGGCCGCGAGGACGCCCATCAGCGCAAAGATGCGCACCGTCACCCAGCGGGTCTTGATGCCGGCGAGCTCGGCCGCCTCGGGGTTGCCGCCGATCGCGAAGACATAGCGGCCGAAGCGCAGGCGGGTGGCGATGAAGGTCATGATGATGCCGACGATGATGGCGATCAGCACCGGCACGGCGATGCCGTAGGGAATATCCAGGCCGGTTTCCGGCCAGGGGATATTGTTGGTCTCGGCATATTTCTTGGCGATGTTGATCGGCCAGTAATAGCTGTTGGCGATCGAGACGGCGCCGAGGATCAGCACGCAGCTCAAGGTGGCGAGGAAATATTCCGCCCAGATCGGCCGGCGCGGAAAGCCGAAGCGGCGGCGCTGCCGGCGTGAGCCGATGATGCTGGCGATGACGAAGAGGCAGGCGGCGATGCCGACGATCCAGCTCCAGGTGGCGCCGATCGAGCCCTCCGCGCCGCCGCCCATGATGCGGAAGGTCTGGTCCATGGGGGCAACCGTCTGGCCGCTGGTGACGAGCCAGGTCGCGCCGCGCCAGACCAGCAGGCCACCGAGGGTGACGATGAAGGAGGGAACGTTCAGGAAGGCGATGATCATGCCCTGGAAGGTGCCGATCAGGCCGCCGGCGATCAGGCCGACGATCAGGGTGATCACCCAGGTGAAGGGGCTGTCGAAGCCGATATACTCAGGCAGGATCTTCGCCTGGGTCACGCCCATGATCATGCCGCAGAGGCCGAGCACGGAGCCGACCGAAAGGTCGATGTTGCGGGTGACGATGATCAGCACCATGCCCGTCGTCATGATCGCGATGTCGGTCGTCTGGACCGAGAGGTTCCAGAGATTGCGCGGCGTCAGGAACAGGCCACCGGTGATGATGTGGAAACCGATCCAGATGATGACGAGTGCGCCGATCATGCCGAGCAGGCGTGTGTCGATTTCGGTGGCGCGGAAGAAGCGGGTCACCGGATTGGCTTCCGCCGTTCGCGGCCCGCTTGATGTGGTGGATTTTACCATTTCGGCCATGGGTTTGCCGTTCCCCCATTGTGTTTGGACGGGTGCGCCGGCGTGCCCGAAACGGTCGGCGGCGTCATCGTCCGTTCTTCAACTGACCATCGTGATGCTTCCGGAAACCGTGGCGTGGCGTCGCGACACCCTTCCGGCAGGGAATGCAAGTCCGCGATGGCGCGGCGGGGCGGAGGAACTGCATCCTTGGAGTTCGCATCCGCATCCGGCGCCGCAACGGTCTTTCCGCTGCGGCGCCGGCAGTTCAATCTCGAGCTTTCTTACTTGCAGGCGGCGACCGTGTCGGACTTCACGCCCTGGCAGGCTTCAGCCTTGGAGATCCAGCCGGCGTCGATGACGACGTTCAGATTGTCCTTGGTGATGGCGAGCGGCTTCAGGAAAACCGACTGCATTTCCACGCCCTTCGGCCCGCCCTTGAAGGCCTGTGCGCCGTCGATCTTGCTCATGTCCTTGCCGCCGGCGAGGTCGAGAGCGATTTCGGCTGCGCGCTTGCCGAGTTCGCGGCTGTCCTTCCAGACGGAAACCGTCTGCGTGCCGAGAGCGATGCGGTTCAGCGCCGCCTTGTCACCGTCCTGGCCGGAAACCGGAACGGAGCCGGCGAGGCCCTGGGCGTCGAGCGCTGCGATCGCGCCGCCGGCCGTGCCGTCGTTGGAGGCGACGACGGCGTCAACCTTGTTGTTGTTGGCGGTCAGGAACTGCTCCATGTTGCGCTGGGCGTTCTCCGGCAGCCAGCCGTCCGTATAGGCCTCGCCGACATTCTTGATCTTGCCGGCATCGATCGCTGCCTTCAGCACTTCCTGCTGGCCCGAGAACAGGAAGTCGGCATTCGGGTCGGAGGACGAGCCCTTGATGAAGACATAGTTGCCTTCCGGCTTCGCCTTGAAGACGCCTTCGGCCTGCAGGCGGCCGACTTCCTTGTTGTCGAAGGTGATGTAGAAGGCGGCCGGGTTTTCGATCAGGCGGTCGTAGCCAACAACCGGAATGCCTTCGGCGGCGGCCTTTTCGATCGCCGGGCCGATGGCGTCGGAATCCTGGGCGAGAATGATCAGCGCGTTGGCGCCCTGCGAAATCAGCGATTCGACGTCGGTCAGCTGCTTGGCGGCAGAAGACTGCGCGTCAGCGGAAATATACTTGGCGCCCTTGGCTTCGAGAGCCTTCTTGATCGCGGCTTCGTCCGTCTTCCAGCGCTCTTCCTGGAAATTCGACCAGGAAACGCCGACGACGAGATCGGCAGCCATGGCGGCGGTGTGCACGGAAACGAGAATGGCAGCGCCCGCCATCAATTTCAAAATAGACTTCATAATGTCCTCCCGAGTGGAGTTGCGACCGGCCCAGCCCATGCTTCCTCCGGCCACCGCGATACACCTGTCGAGGAAAGTTCGGATTATTTTCTCGACAGTCGAGAAATTTGATGTCAGAGATTTTTTCAACTGTCAACACTGCACTACCGGCTTAATTCGCTTGCGCAACGGCGGTCGGACATGCAGTGGAAACCACGGGTGGAGCAAGCAGGAGGAGAGGGCGGCATTCATGCTGACCAAGTCGAGCACGGAGCTGGTCCGGCAGAGAAACAGCGTGCTCGTGCTGTCCGTGCTGCGCCGTCACGGCGCGCTCGCCCATACCGAAATTTCCGATTTCACCGGGCTGTCCTCGGCCACCATCTCGGCGATCACAGCCGATCTGGAACGCGCCCAGATCATCGAAAAATCCGAGCAGCAGGCGGCAAGCGGCCGCGGCCGGCCGCGCGTGCTGCTCCGGCAGCGGCGCGATTGCGGCTATCTCATCGTCGTCATCATCTCCTCGGATGCGGTGCAATATTCGCTGGTCGATTATGCCGGCAAGCTGATCGACCGGTTCAGCGAGGAGCGCTCGCATGATCCCTCAGGGGCTGGCCGCTTCGTGGAGGGCGTGCGCACCGGCCTTTTGCGCATCCTCGATCGCTCCCGCATTACCCAGGAAAAAGTCCTGCTGATCTCGATCAGCAGCAAGGGCCTGGTCGATTCCACCGAGCCGGTGCTCGTCTGGTCGCCGATCTTCGGCAGCGACCAGATCGATTTCGAATCGGCGCTGCGGCCGGATTGGCAGGCCAAGGTCATCCTCGATAATGAGACGCTGCTGGTCGCCGCCGCACTCGGCGCGCGCGAGGAGATCGTCAAGGGCGCCGATTTCCGCTCGCTCGCCGCTCTTTCCCTCGGCCACAGCATCGGCCTCGGCATCGTCCGGCGGGGAGGGCAGACCGGGCAGGAGGTCTCGGCGCCGAATTTCGGCCACATGCTGCACATGGCGGGTGGCGGCCTCTGTCGCTGCGGCACCCGCGGCTGCATCGAAGCCTATGCCGGCTTCTACGCCATCCTGCGCGGCGCCTTCGAAGTGCCGCTCGATACGATCCCCGCCAAATTCGTGCCCGTCGCCGAACTCGACAAGATCGCCGCCAAGGCCCGCCAGGGCCACCGCACCTCCGCCTTCGCCTTCCGCCAGGCGGGGCTTGCGCTGGGCAACGGCCTGTCGCGCATGCTCAGCCTCACCGAACGCATGCCCATCGCCATCACCGGCCCCGGCACGCGCTATTACGACCTGCTGCGCCAGGGCATCGAAGAGGGCCTCGGCCAGTCGCATATCGTGCGCATGGAAGGCATGCCGGAAATCCGCATCGTCCCGGAAGAGCCCATCCTGGTCTTCGAAGGCCACCTCAACCGGGCGCTCTCGGTGATCGACCAGGATATTGTAGTCTCAGGCGTTCAGGGCGGGGAGTAGTGGTTCCCCCTTCGCCCCAGCGGGGAGAAGGTGCCCGAAGGGCGGATGAGGGGGCCACAACCGCCGACAGAGATTTCTTTAAGTCTCTGTCATAATACTGTTTTAGGCCTTGGAGCAGCTGGTAGCTTGGACCGGCCAGCCTTGTGTCCGCGGCCCCCTCATCCGACCCTTCGGGCCACCTTCTCCCCGCAGGGGCGAACGGGACAGGCACCGTCTCACTCACCCTTTTCCCTGTGAGGAGGGGCCTTTTTGAGCTTAGCCCAATCAAACGCAAAACGGCCGGGCGTGTGCCCGGCCATCTCATGCATGACTGGCGGTCGGGAGAGGGCCGTCAGCCAACCTTGATCAGTTTGCCTTCCTTGACCGACTGCACCGCGGCGTCGGCAAGCGCCAGCGCTGCGAGACCGTCGGCGCCGGAGGGCGAGATCTTCATGCCCTTTTCGATTGCGGCGATGAAGGCGGCGATTTCGTTGGCGTAGGCTTCGGTGTAGCGGGTCATGAAGAAGTCATGCAGCGGCGGGCGGGTGTAGCCGTCGCCGTTGGCGACTTCGATCGAGACCGGGCGCTGGTTTTCGGCCGCGGCCATGCCCTTGGCGCCGTGCACTTCGATGCGCTGGTCGTAGCCATAGGTGGCGCGGCGGGAGTTGGAGATGACGGCCTGCTTGCCGGAGGCGGTCTGCAGGATCACCGAGACGCTGTCATAGTCGCCGGCTTCGCCGATCGCCTTGTCGACCAACACGGCGGCGGTCGCCAGCACCGAGACCGGCTCTTCGCCGAGCAGGAAGCGGGCCATGTCGAAATCGTGGATCGTCATGTCGCGGAAGATGCCGCCCGAGCGCTTGATATAGTCGACCGGCGGGGCGCCGGGATCGCGCGAGGTGATCGTCACCATCTCGACATCGCCGATCTTGCCGTCGTCGATCACCTTGCGCACCGCCATGAAATGCGGATCGAAGCGGCGGTTGAAGCCGACCATCAGCTTGGCGCCGGTCTCTTCCACCACCTTGATGCAGGCCTTGACGCGGGCGACATCGAGATCGATCGGCTTTTCGCAGAAGATCGCCTTGCCGGCGCGGGCGAAGCGCTCGATCAGGTCGGCATGGGTGTCCGTCGGCGTGCAGATGACGACGGCGTCAATATCTTTGGCGGCCTCGATCGCCTCGATGGTGCGGACCTCGCAGCCATAGGCCGAAGCGATGGCTTCCGCCGCCTGCGGGAAGGCGTCCGCGACCGCAACCAGCGTCGCGTTGGCGTCGCCGCTGACGGCCTTCGCATGTACCTTGCCGATGCGGCCGGCGCCGAGAAGACCAAATCTCACTGTCATTGCAACCTCCCTTGAATTCGGAACAAATAAACCGAATTGCCAAAAATCTGGAATTTTCATTCCATCTTCTCTGCGTCGCGTCAAGCCCGCGGCTCTTTCACATTTGCAAGATTCAAACTAAAGACAAGCGCGACACCTGACCACAATGGGTGCGACACATGCCGGGGGCATGTGTGACATATTGGACTGTGGGGCACAGATGCAACTGATCGATCCGAACCATCCGGCATACCGGCGCCTCTGGGTGCGGATTGCCATCGTGGCCGTCTGCTTCGGCTGGGCTGCGGTCGAGATCATCGGCGGGGATCCCTTCTGGGCCGTCATCTCGGCCGGGGCGGGCGCCTATGCCTATTATATGCTGTTCTGGAGCTTCAATCCGCAGCCCGAGGTCGCCGAGCCTGCAGCCATGCCCGACGCTGACGACGACGAAGAGCCCGCGGCGCCAGCCGCGGACAAGCCGTCGAAGGACGGGCAGGCGGAATAGTCAGCGCAATCTCCTGAGCGCCTCGTCGATCAGGAGATTGGCCAGCATCATCCGCTTCGTCGCATTGTCGCGGAAGGGCACGGCGACGCCGTCGGGATGATTGGCGCGTGCGAAGGCGCGGCGCTTCTCGCCGAGCGTCAGCGGCGTATCGGTCGCCGAGATCGCCAGTTCGGCGGCAACCTCTTGCGGCGCCGTGCGGGTCAGGTGATCCGGCATCACAGGCTCGGGTGGAAGCAGAGGCGCCGGTTTTTCCGCGGGCCCGGCTGCGGCTTCGTGTTCCAGATTGTCGAAATAGGCTTCGCCGATCCGCTGCGAGGCGGCCGAGACACCCTCCATGACATCGAAGGCGAAGCCGGTGCCGAGGCCCGCCACACGGTGGCCGGCCGGCGCTTCGGCGTCGTCTTCCACCGACTCGTCCTGCGCCTTCAGCCGCTCGAGCACTGATTGAAATACCGACTGTCCGAACAGCATCCCGCTTCCTTGAAGAGCATTCCGGCGTCTGCGATCGGCCGACGTGCTCTATTTTTTCACGCAATTTCCGGACGCAAAAAACCGCTGCGCATTTGCCGAAATTGCTCCGGCGCACATTAAGACCGGCCAAGATGGCGCCGGGCTTGCGGACCTATCCCGCCTGCTTCAGGCTTTCCTCGAGGATTATGTCGTAGAGCAGTCGTGCGCTCGGCGGCAGCGCCCGCTCGCTTGCCGCGATCAGGCTGTAGGGCTTGACGTTGATGTCGAAATCGATCGGCAGCACGCGCACGTCGGAGGCCTTGGCGCCCTGGCTGGCAAGGAAATGGGCGACGTCGACGGCGACGGGGGCGATCGCATCGGTTTCGCAAACGATGGCGCAGGTCAGCAGCAGCGAGGAGGTGTTGACGACATTTTCCGGCAGCGCCACGCCGCGCGCCAGGAAAATGTCCTCGATCGTGCGGCGCAGCAGCGTGCCCGGCGGCTGAAACACCCAATCGTAATCCCTGACGTCGGCAAGGCTGCTCACCTTCTGCTTTAAAAGCGGATGGCTCTTGCGCACGATCAGGCAGGCGCGTTCGATGCCGATCTCCTTGACCTCGAACAGGCGCGGATTGAGATCGTCGGGAATGCGGCCGATGATGAAGTCGTGGCGGGCGGCGAGCAGCTCGCGGGCGAGCACGTTGCTGGTCTCCACCTGGATGTTGATCTCGATGCCGGGATAGGCCTTGCGCACCCTGTTGATCGCCGGCACGACGAGGCTCATGGCCGGCGCCGTCACCGCGCCGATGAAGACCGAGCCGCCCTTGCCGCTCTTCAATTCGCCGATCTCGCGGCTCGCTTCGCGCAGCTCCAGCAGGATCTTCCTGGCACGTCTGGCAAGGGCCGCGCCGAAGGTCGTCAGCACCACGCCGCGGGCCACCCGCTCGTAGAGCTGAGTCTTGGTGATTGATTCCATTTCGGACAGCATGCGCGATGCGGCGGGCTGCGAAATGTTGAGGACTTCCGCAGCTGCGGAAATCTGTCCGCTATCTTCGATTGCGACGATCATGCGCAGGTGATTCAGCTTAAGTCCTGCCCGTAAAAGGCTGTCATCGCCGAAACTGTCGCTGTGGATATCGACGTGATCCATCGAAATGGGCTCTGAAACGATCGTCATGGTTGCAGCCTCCCACTGCGCTCCATCAAAAGTAATACTTTTTAACGATATACCAAAATTGTTATGCACATTACCACTTATTCTATTTGACAGTTATAGGAATCCATACCAGTTTGCCGCCGTGTGCTGGTTGGCACTCAACACGTGTGAGATCGTGGAGGAGACCTACTTCGTTTCTCACCATCTGAAGTAACTATCCAATACGGAACCTGCCACAGTTTCGGGGCGGGCGATTTTTCGTCCGCTGCTCTATTAACAAGGGAGAGAGAAATGAAATCCATTATCTCATTGATGGCTGCGGCTGCCTTCGGCGTCGCTTCGTTCGTTATGCCTGCTATGGCGCAGGACAAGGGGCTCGTCGGCATCGCGATGCCGACGAAGTCCTCCGCTCGCTGGATCGACGACGGCAACAACATCGTCAAGCAGCTCGAGGCCGCCGGCTACAAGACCGACCTGCAGTATGCTGACGACGATATTCCGAACCAGCTGTCGCAGATCGAAAACATGGTCACCAAGGGTGCCAAGGTTCTCGTCATCGCTTCGATCGACGGTACGACGCTTTCCGACGTTCTCCAGAAGGCTCACGACGCCGGCATCAAGGTCATCGCTTATGACCGCCTGATCCGCGACTCGGCCAACGTCGACTACTACGCCACCTTCGACAACTTCCAGGTCGGCGTTCTGCAGGCGACCTCCATCGTTGACGCCCTCGGCCTCAAGGATGGCAAGGGCCCGTTCAACATCGAACTCTTCGGCGGTTCGCCGGACGACAACAACGCCTTCTTCTTCTATGATGGCGCAATGTCGGTCCTGCAGCCCTACATCGATAGCGGCAAGCTCGTCGTGAAGTCCGGCCAGACCGGCATGGACAAGGTCGGCACCCTGCGTTGGGATGCGGCTACGGCCCAGGCCCGCATGGACAACCTGCTCTCGGCCAACTACACCGACGCCAAGGTCGATGCCGTCCTGTCTCCCTATGACGGTCTCTCGATCGGCATCATCTCCTCGCTGAAGGGCGTCGGCTACGGTTCGGCTGACCAGCCGCTCCCGATCGTTTCCGGTCAGGACGCCGAAGTCCCGTCGGTCAAGTCGATCATCGCTGGCGAACAGCACTCGACGGTCTTCAAGGACACCCGCGAACTCGCCAAGGTCACTGTTGCCATGGTCGATGCCGTCATGTCCGGCAAGGAGCCCGAGGTCAACGACACGAAGACCTACGACAACGGCGTCAAGATCGTTCCGTCCTATCTGCTGAAGCCGGTTTCGGTCGACAAGACCAACTACAAGCAGATCCTGGTCGACGGCGGTTACTACACCGAAGACAAGCTGAAGTAAGTTAAACACGAGGCCGGAGCCCGCGTGCTTGCGGGTTCCGGCCTTCGATTTTATGATCGCCAAGCCGCTCGGCGGCTCAAGGCGCTGGAACTTTGACTATGGACAATACCATCCTCGAAATGCGGAGCATCACCAAGACGTTCCCGGGCGTCAAGGCGCTGGAGAACGTGAACCTCAAGGTTCGCCAGGGTGAGATCCACGCATTGGTGGGCGAAAACGGGGCCGGCAAATCGACCCTGATGAAAGTGCTATCGGGCGTCTATCCGACAGGAAGCTATGAAGGCGACATCGTCTATGAAGGCGAGACGCGTCACTTCAAGGTCCTGAAGGATTCCGAAGAAATCGGCATCGTCATCATTCACCAGGAACTGGCGCTCGTGCCATTGCTGTCGATCGGCGAAAACATCTTCCTCGGCAACGAGAACGCCAAGAAGGGCGTCATCAGCTGGGAAGAGACGTATAACCGCACGAAGCAGCTGCTGCAGAAGGTGGGCCTGCGCGAATCCCCGAATACGCTGGTAACCGATATCGGCGTCGGCAAGCAGCAGCTCGTCGAGATCGCCAAGGCGCTGTCGAAGAGCGTGAAGCTGCTCATCCTCGACGAGCCCACAGCCTCGCTCAACGAGAAGGACTCCGACGCGCTGCTCAATCTCCTGATCGAGTTCCGCAATCAGGGCATCACCTCGATCATCATTTCCCACAAGCTGAACGAGATCCGCAAGGTCGCCGACCAGATCACGGTCCTGCGCGACGGCATGACCGTCAAGACGCTCGACTGTCACGCCGACGAGATCAGCGAAGACATCATCATCAAGAACATGGTGGGCCGCGACCTTGCCGACCGTTATCCGCCGCGCTCCGTGCCGATCGGCGAGACGATCTTCGAGGTGAAGAACTGGAACGCCTATCACCAGCATCACCGCGACCGCCAGGTGCTGCACAACATAAACGTCAACGTGCGCAAGGGCGAGGTCGTCGGCATTGCCGGCCTGATGGGCGCGGGCCGCACCGAATTCGCCATGAGCGTCTTCGGCAAGTCCTACGGGCACAAGATCAGCGGCGAGGTCTTCGTCGACGGCAAGGCCGTCGATGTCAGTACCGTGCGCAAGGCGATCGATGCAGGTCTTGCCTATGTCACCGAGGACCGCAAACAGCTCGGCCTCGTGCTCAACGACACGATCCTGCACAATACGACGCTCGCCAATCTCGACGGAATTTCGAAGAACAGCGTCATCGACGACATCACGGAGATGAAGGTTGCGACCGATTACCGGTCGAAGCTGCGCATTCGCTCGCACGGCATCTTCCAGGAAACGGTCAATCTTTCCGGCGGCAACCAGCAAAAGGTGGTGTTGTCGAAGTGGCTGTTTTCCGATCCCGAGATTTTGATCCTCGACGAGCCTACCCGAGGCATCGACGTTGGCGCAAAGTACGAGATTTATACTATCATCAACCAGCTTGCCGCCGATGGGAAAGGCGTTCTGATGATCTCATCGGAAATGCCCGAACTGCTTGGCACTTGTGACCGCATCTACGTGATGAACGAAGGACGCATCGTCGCCGAACTGCCGAAGGGAGAAGCAAGCCAGGAAACCATCATGCGCGCTATCATGCGCTCAGGGGAGAAGAGACAATGACTCCGGTCAACCCAGCAACCGAGGAAAGCAACGTCGTTTCCGTTGCCGACTACATCCGCGGCAACATTCGTGAATACGGCATGCTCATCGCGCTCGTCGCGATCATGGTATTCTTCCAGTTCTACACCGGCGGTATTCTCTTCAAGCCGGTCAACCTGACGAACCTCGTCCTGCAGAATTCGTTCATCGTCATCATGGCGCTCGGCATGCTGCTCGTCATCGTGGCTGGGCATATCGACCTGTCGGTCGGTTCGATCGTCGCCTTCGTCGGCGCGCTCGCGGCAATCTTCACGGTGACATGGGGCATGAATTTCTGGGTCGCCGGCCTGATTTGTCTGATCGTCGGCGGCATTATCGGCGCTGCGCAGGGCTATTTCATCGCCTATCACCGCATCCCGTCCTTCATCGTGACGCTCGCAGGCATGCTCGTCTTCCGCGGCCTGACGCTGACGGTGCTGGCCGGCAAGAACATCGGCCCGTTCCCGAAGGAATTCCAGGTCATCAGCACCGGCTTCCTGCCGGGCGACATGATCGACATCTTCGGCACGCCCGTCCAGTCGACCTCGCTGACCCTGACCGTCATCCTGCCGGTCATCCTCTTCTACCTCGCCTGGCGCCGCCGCAAGGTGAACGAAAGCCATGGCATCGATGTCGAGCCGCTGGGCTTCTTCATTGGCCAGAACCTGGTCGTTTCGGGCGCCATTTGGTGGCTCGGCTATCAATTGTCCAGCTACAGGGGCCTGCCGAACGTTCTCGTCGTCATGCTGGTGCTGATCGCGATCTACGCCTTCGTCACCAAGCGCACGACGATCGGCCGCCGCATCTATGCCATGGGCGGCAATGAAAAGGCGACCAAGCTTTCGGGCATCAACACGCAGCGCCTCAGCTTCTACACCTTCGTCAACATGGGCGTGCTTGCGGGCCTTGCCGGCATGATCGTCGCGCTTCGCCTGAACTCGGCAACGCCGAAGGCCGGCGTCGGCTTCGAGCTTGACGTGATCGCGGCCTGCTTCATCGGCGGCGCCTCGGCTTCCGGCGGCGTCGGCAAGATCACCGGCGCAGTCATCGGTGCATTCATCATGGGCGTCATGAACAACGGCATGTCGATCGTCGGCCTCGGCATCGACTTCCAGCAGATGGTCAAGGGTGCGGTGCTTCTCGCCGCCGTGTTCTTCGACGTCTACAACAAGAACAAGGGCTGAGCGCCGACAGGCGCCAGCCCCGGCATTCGCAGTCGTATGAAAGATGGATTCCGGCTCCTGATGGGGCCGGACAGGCGGAGCTTTTCTGTCTTCGCGGAAACGAGAAGGATCAAAGTCGTGCTTATTTCCCAGATCAAGGGTGCCAACGGAGAGATCGTCGTCGCCGTGCGCGAGCAGGGCGGCGCGGCGAGATCGGTCAACAATGCCGGCAGCGTCTATCAGCTGGCGATGGAAGCCGCCGACGGCGGCAAGTCGCTTGCGGCAATCATCGAGGCGCATGGCTTCGGCGATGCCGTCGATCTCGAGAAAGCCTATGCGGAAGGCCGCTTCCTGCCGCCGATCACCCATCCTGACGCCGCCCATCTGCATCTGACCGGCACCGGCCTTACCCATCTGGGTTCAGCCGCCACCCGCGATTCGATGCACAAGAAAACCACCGAGGCGGCCGAGGAAACGCTGACCGACTCGATGAAGATGTTCAAGATGGGTCTCGAGAACGGCAAGCCGAAAGCCGGCGAAAAGGGCGTGCAGCCCGAATGGTTCTACAAGGGCAACGGCCATGGCACTGCCGCCCCCGGTGCGCCGCTCGTCTCGCCCTCCTTCGCGCTCGACGGTGGCGAAGAGCCTGAAATGGCCGGCATTTACGTCATCGCCAAAGACGGCTCGCCCTTCCGCATCGGCTTTGCGTTGTCGAACGAATTTTCCGATCACGTGACCGAGCGGATCAACTATCTCTTCCTTGCCCATTCGAAGCTGCGCCCGGCAAGCTTCGGCCCTGAGATCCGCATCGGCGCCGCACCGGAGGATATTCGCGGCACCTCGCGCATCAAGCGCGGCGACAAGGTGATCTTCGAAAAGCCCTTCCTGTCAGGCGAGGCGAACATGTCGCACACCTTCGCCAATCTGGAATATCACCATTTCAAATATGGCCTCTTCCGGGTTCCGGGCGACGTCCATGTCCATATGTTCGGAACGGCGACACTTTCCTTTGCTGACGGCATCAAGACGGAAGAGGGCGACCTCTTCGAGATTGAAGTCGCCGAATTCGGCCTGCCGCTGCGCAATCCGCTGAAGGTAGCGGCCGAGGAAGAGATTTCCGTCAAGCAGCTCTGATATTCGAGGCCAGGCCCGCGTCCGCGGCCGGCCGTTGTTTGTAAACGGTGAAGGAGGCTTGTTGAGCCCATGACCATTTATCAAAACCTGATCGCCGGCGAATGGGTCGGCACGAACGCGACGAAGAACATCAATCCGTCCGACACCAACGAAGTCGTCGGTCTCTATGCCGACGGCAGCGCCGAAGACACCAAGAATGCCATCGCCGCTGCCAAGGCCGCCTTTCCGACCTGGTCGCGCTCGGGCATCTGGGAACGCCATGTCATCCTGAAGAAGACCGGCGACGAGATCATGGCGCGCAAGGACGAGCTCGGCGCGCTGCTCGCCCGCGAAGAAGGCAAGACCCTGCCGGAAGCCACCGGCGAAGTCATCCGCGCCTCGCAGATTTTCGAATTCTTTGCAGGCGAAGCGCTGCGGCTTGCCGGCGAGGTCATCCCGTCGGTGCGTCCGAACATCGGCGTCGAGATCACCCGCGAAGCGCTCGGCGTCATCGGCATCATCACGCCGTGGAATTTCCCGATCGCCATCCCCGCCTGGAAGATCGCCCCGGCCCTCTGCTACGGCAACACCATCGTCTTCAAGCCGGCCGAATTGGTGCCCGCCTGTTCCTGGGCGATCGTCGACATCCTCAACCGCGCCGGCCTGCCGAAGGGCGTGCTGAACCTCGTCATGGGCAAGGGCTCGGTCGTCGGCCAGGCCATGCTGGAAAGCCCTGATGTCGCCGGCATCACCTTCACCGGCTCCACCGGCACCGGCCGGCGCGTTGCCGCCGCCTCCATCGAGCATAACCGCAAGTTCCAGCTGGAAATGGGCGGCAAGAACCCGATGGTCGTGCTCGACGACGCCGATCTCTCCGTCGCCGTCGAAGCCGCCGCCAATTCCGGCTTCTTCTCGACCGGCCAGCGCTGCACCGCTTCGTCGCGCCTGATCGTCACCGAAGGCATTCACGACAAGTTCGTCGCGGCCTTGACCGAGAAGCTGAAGACGCTGGTCGTCGACAACGCGCTGAAGGCCGGCACGCATATCGGCCCCGTCGTCGACGAGCGGCAGCTGAAGACCGACACCGATTATATCGAGATCGGCAAAAAGGAAGGCGCCAAACTCGCTTTCGGCGGCGAAGTGATTTCCCGCGAAACGCCCGGCTTCTACCTGCAGCCGACACTGTTTACCGAAGCGACCAACCAGATGCGCATCTCGCGCGAGGAGATCTTCGGACCTGTCGTTTCGGTGATCCGGGTCAAGGACTATGACGAGGCCCTGGCGACGGCCAACGACACGCCGTTCGGGCTTTCGGCCGGCATCGCCACTACCAGCCTGAAACATGCAACGCATTTCAAGCGCAATGCCGAGGCCGGCATGGTCATGGTCAACCTGCCGACGGCAGGCGTCGATTTCCACGTGCCGTTCGGCGGCCGCAAGGGTTCGTCCTACGGTCCGCGCGAGCAGGGCAAGTATGCGAGCGAATTCTTTACCGTGGTCAAGACGGCCTACACCCTGGCTTGAGACATATCCGATGACCCGGGCCGTACGAGGCGGCCCGGCAATTCACCTGAAGGACAGAGACGATGAAAAAGAAAGCGGAATGGCCGCGCAGGCTGAGGTCGCAGGAATGGTACGGCGGCACGAGCCGCGACGTGATCTATCACCGCGGCTGGCTTAAGAACCAGGGATACCCGCACGACCTGTTCGACGGACGGCCGGTGATCGGCATCCTCAACACCTGGTCGGATATGACCCCGTGCAACGGTCATTTGAGGGAGCTCGCCGAGAAGGTGAAGGCGGGCGTCTGGGAGGCCGGCGGTTTCCCGCTCGAGGTGCCGGTATTCTCGGCTTCGGAAAACACCTTCCGCCCGACCGCGATGATGTACCGCAACCTCGCCGCGCTCGCGGTGGAAGAGGCGATCCGCGGCCAGCCGATGGATGGCTGCGTGCTGCTCGTCGGCTGCGACAAGACCACGCCCTCGCTGCTGATGGGCGCGGCCTCCGTCGACCTGCCGTCGATCGTCGTCACCGGCGGGCCGATGCTGAACGGCTATTTCCGCGGCGAACGCGTCGGCTCCGGCACGCATCTGTGGAAGTTTTCCGAAATGGTGAAGGCCGGCGAGATGACGCAGGCCGAGTTCCTCGAGGCGGAAGCCTCGATGAGCCGCTCTTCGGGCACCTGCAACACGATGGGCACCGCTTCCACCATGGCTTCCATGGCCGAGGCGCTCGGCATGGCACTGTCAGGCAATGCCGCGATCCCGGGCGTCGATTCCCGCCGCAAGGTGATGGCGCAGCTGACCGGCCGCCGCATCGTGCAGATGGTCAAGGACGATCTGAAGCCTTCCGAGATCATGACGAAGCAGGCTTTCGAAAATGCCATCCGCACCAATGCGGCGATCGGCGGATCGACCAACGCCGTCATCCACCTGCTCGCCATCGCCGGCCGGGTCGGTATCGATCTGACGCTTGATGATTGGGACCGTTGCGGCCGCGACGTTCCGACCATCGTCAACCTGATGCCGTCGGGCAAGTACCTGATGGAAGAATTCTTCTATGCCGGCGGCCTGCCTGTCGTGCTGAAGCGCCTCGGAGAGGCCGGCCTCCTGCACAAGGACGCGCTGACGGTCTCCGGCGAAACCGTCTGGGACGAGGTCAAGGACGTCGTCAACTGGAACGAAGACGTCATCCTGCCGGCCGAAAAAGCGCTGACCTCGTCGGGCGGCATTGTCGTGCTGCGCGGCAATCTCGCGCCGAAGGGCGCCGTGTTGAAGCCTTCGGCCGCCTCGCCGCATCTCCTGGTCCATAAGGGCAGGGCTGTTGTCTTCGAGGATATCGACGACTACAAGGCCAAGATCAACGATGACAATCTCGACATCGACGAGACCTGCGTCATGGTCATGAAGAATTGCGGGCCGAAGGGCTATCCCGGCATGGCCGAAGTCGGCAATATGGGGCTGCCGCCGAAGGTGCTGAAGAAAGGCATCCTCGACATGGTGCGCATCTCCGACGCCCGCATGTCTGGCACGGCCTACGGCACCGTCGTGCTGCACACCTCGCCGGAAGCGGCGGTCGGCGGGCCGCTTGCGGTCGTCAAGACCGGCGACATGATCGAGCTCGACGTGCCGAACCGTCGCCTGCATCTCGACATTTCCGATGAGGAGCTGGCGCGGCGGCTTGCCGAATGGCAGCCGAACCACGATCTGCCGACATCGGGCTATGCCTTCCTGCATCAGCAGCATGTCGAAGGCGCCGATACCGGCGCCGACCTAGACTTCCTCAAGGGATGTCGCGGAAATGCTGTCGGCAAGGACAGCCACTGAGCAGTGACGCATCCGAAATTGGATCGTTGAAAAGGCGGGGTGAAAGTCCCGCCTTTGGCTGTTTGCGAAGCGCGAAGCTATTCCGTCATCATGCTCGCGGGGGCGAGAGTACGTGCTGCGAGAGCGTGCGAAGGACGGAGAGGCTGCGGCAAATCTCTTCTCCCCTCGGGGAGAAGGTGCCGGCAGGCGGATGAGGGGGCTACACGGCGTGCCTTTTCCACAAGCCGTTCCGCCAAGCCGACGGCAATGCCTACCCTAGACGTAGATTAACCAGTGCTGTCGAAGTACGTATAGGCGTTCTTGAAAGACCAGCGCCGGCGGCCCCCTCATCCGCCCTACGGGCACCTTTTCCCCGAGGGGAGAAGGGAGAAACGAGAGGCCGCGTTCTGTCCTTCGGAGCCCTCAGCTCTGGCTTTGGCTTTGCATCTGTCCCCCGTTCTCGACCTTGACGGTCACCGACAGGGTTTCGCCCGGCGTGCCGATGCGCATGCCGGAGATCGGCGCGGCGTCGCGGTAGCAGAGGCCGGAGGCGATCCTGACGTAACGGGCATCCGGGCAGATCTCGTTGGCGGGATCGAAGCCGACCCAGCCAAGGCCGGGAATATGGGCCTCGGCCCAGGCATGGGTCGCCGCCTGTTCGACCTTCTCTTCCATCATCAGATAGCCCGAGACATAACGGGCTGGCACCTGCAGGGCGCGGGCGGCGGAAACGAAGATATGCGCATGGTCCTGGCAGACGCCGCTCTTCTTCTCCAGCGCCTGTTCGGCCGTCGTCGCGGCGTTGCTGGTGCCGGGCTTGTAGTCGACAGTCTCATGGATTACCGCCATCAGCGCATGCATGCGGGCAAGCTCGTTGTCGCCGTCGACGCTCTTGACGAGTTCCTTGATGAGCTTGCCGCCCTTGGTCAGCGGCGTCTCGCGCAGGAAGAGCCAAAGCGGGCAGAAGCCGGTGTGCGGGCCGGTGACGCCGTTATTGTCCGCCGTCTCGACCTCGCCCTCGGCCAAGATGCGCGTCACGTGCTGCGCGCCTTCCAGCGAGACCAGATTGACGTGGTTGCCGTACTGGTCGTCATACTCCACCTCGGGCGTGGCGCCCTCGACGTTCAACGACCATCCGAGCACCTTCTGAGCAGCGGTTGTCGGCGGCGTCAGTCTGAGGCGCTGCAGCGAGAACTGCGCCGGTTCGTCGTAGCGGTATTCGGTGAGGTGGCTGATCTTCAGTCTCATGGTCTGATCCGCTTAAACGTAGAACCGGTAGCCGTCGGAAATCTCCGCGCCGAGCTGGTTGTTGCGCGAGACGAAATCCTCCAGGAATTCGTGCAGGCCCTGATCCATGATGTCGCGGATCGCCCGGGTCTGCAGCGTGGTACGGATCGCGTCGGCGGTGTCGTGGGCAGGCAGCCGCGCCTCGTAATCCTGGGCGAGATAGCCGAGATTGCTGACGATCTTTTCGTAGCAATAGGCAAGCGAACGCGGCATCTGGACGTTCAGCGTCAGGAAGTCGGCAATGTTCATCGCCCGGTATTCGCCGTCATAGGCCCAGCTATAGGCGCGGTGGGCGGAGACCGAGCGCAGGATCGATTCCCACTGCACGTTGTCGAGCGAGGAGCCGACGGCCGAGACCGAAGGCAGCAGCACGTAATATTTCACGTCGAGAATGCGGCTGGTATTATCGGCCCGCTCGATGAAGGTGCCGATGCGGGCGAAATTATAAAGCTCGTTGCGCAGCGTCGAGCCATGGAAGGCGCCGCGGATGAGGCCGGCGCGGCGCTTGATGACGTCGATCACCTCAGGCAGGTCGGCGGCCTTCACGCGCTTTTCAAGCAGCGCCTTCAGCTCGATCCAGCATTCGTTGGTCGCTTCCCAGGTCTCGCGCGTCAGCGCGGTGCGCACCATGCGGGCATTGTTGCGGCCGGATTCGATGCAGGACATGACGCTCGACGGATTGGCGCGATCGCGCAGGAGATAGTCGATCGCTTCGGCGTTGGTCAGCTTGGCGTGGCCCTCGTCATAGGCCTCGCGCACGCCGGCGCTTTGCAGCACGCCATCCCAGTTGTCGTCGCCGGCGCTGCTGCGGGTCAGCGACATGCGCAGCCCGGCATCGACGAGGCGGGCGATATTTTCGGCGCGCTCGATGTAACGGAACATCCAATAGAGGCCGTTTGCGGTTCTTCCGAGCATCAGTCCTCCAATACCCAGGTGTCTTTGGTGCCGCCGCCCTGGCTGGAATTGACCACCAGAGAGCCCTGCTTCAGCGCCACGCGGGTGAGGCCGCCCGGAATGATCTGAACCTTGTCCGAGACGAGCACATAGGGGCGCAGATCGACATGGCGCGGCGCGATCCCCTTGTTGACCAGGATCGGCACGGTGGAGAGCGAGAGCGTCGGCTGGGCGATGTAGTTGTTCGGCTTGGCCTTCAGTTTTTCGGCGAAATCGGCACGCTCTTTCTTCGACGCCGTCGGGCCGACCAGCATGCCGTAGCCACCGGAGCCGTGGACTTCCTTGACGACCAGCTCTTCCAGGTGCTCCAGCACGTATTTCAGGCTTGATGCTTCCGAGCAGCGCCAGGTCGGCACGTTTTCGAGCAGCGCCTTGCTGCCGGTGTAGAATTCGACGATCTCCGGCATGTAGGAATAGATCGCCTTGTCGTCGCAAATGCCGGTGCCGGGCGCGTTGGCAATGGTGATGTTGCCGGAGCGGTAGACGTCCATGATGCCGGGGATGCCGAGCGCGGAATCGGCTCGGAAGGTCAGCGGATCGAGGAAGTCGTCGTCGACGCGGCGGTAGAGCACGTCGATCGCCTCGTAGCCGCGGGTCGTGCGCATTTTCACCTTGCCGTCGATGACGCGCAGATCAGAGCCCTCGACCAGTTCGACGCCCATCATGTCGGCGAGGAAGGAATGCTCGTAATAGGCCGAATTATAGATGCCCGGGGTCAGCACCGCGACGCGCGGCTTGCCGGTGCAGCCGGGAGGCGCGAGCGAGGCTAGGCTCTGGCGCAGCAGATAGGGATAGTCTTCGACGCGCTGCACCTTGTTCTCATGGAAGAGTTCCGGGAACATCTGCATCATGGTTTCCCGGTTTTCCAGCATGTAGCTGACGCCGGAAGGGGTGCGGGCATTATCTTCAAGCACGTAGAACTGGTCCTCGCCGGTGCGTACGATGTCGGTGCCGACGATATGGGTGTAGACGCCGCCGGGCGGGCGGAAGCCGATCATCTCGGACAGGAAGGCGACATTGTTCTCGATCAGCTCGCGCGGAACGCGGCCGGCACGAATGATTTCCTGCTTATGGTAGATATCGTCGAGGAAGGCGTTGAGCGCGATCACCCGCTGCTCGATGCCCTGGGCAAGTTTGCGCCATTCGCGGGCGGAGATGATGCGGGGAATGATATCGAAGGGAATGAGCTTTTCGGAACTGTCGGCATGGCCGTAGACCGCGAAGGTGATGCCGGTCTTCCGGAAGATGTTTTCCGCATCGCGGGACTTGGCAATCAGATGCGACCGGTCTTGGCTATTGTACCACTCAAAATATTTTTCATAAGGCGGGCGAGGATTTTCGTCCCCGGTAATCATTTCATCAAATGCCAAAGGTGCGGCTCCCCTTTTTTGTTCATTTGAATACAACGCAAATTGCAATGCAAGAACCATGCGCAGTTCGGGGAAAAGATTTTGCGTTGCGGGAAAGAGGCGGATTTCCGGGCATTTGAGGTGATGCCGCAAATGGTGGGGATGGTTATTCCGTAAAGACTGCTCAAAATGTGAGCAGATGATGGTTTTTCGCTCGGCCGGTATGTGGAGGCGCGGCCTTTCCACACACTCCTCATTCCTGTGCCCGTCACAGGAATCCAGCCGACGCGCGTCCGCGCGGCGAATGACTCGAGTCTCGATTGAAGAGAGTCTCCCGCGCCCAAGGACTTGGGCGCGCTGGATCCCTGTGACGAGCACAGGGATGAGGGTGGATGGGGTGCGTCGGCGATCCTTCGTGACCGTCGCATAGCGTCGGATTGCAGACGCCAACTCCAACCATCAGCCAAATTTCAAATAAGCATCAACGCTTCGCCTTTGACTGCGACCGTCGGCTGCAGCTATCAGCATGGCGAACTCTTTTCCGCTGAGCAGCCCCATGTCCCTCGACCGCTTCGCCCCCGCCGTTTTCGTCCTGCTCTGGTCCACGGGCTGGGTGGTGGCGAAATATGCGGCGCTGCATTCCGAGCCTTTCACCTTCCTTTCGATACGTTACGCGCTGTCGGCCTTGGCGTTCCTCGCCTTTTGCCTGGCGACCGGGGCGCAATGGCCGAAAAGCCGGGCGACGGCGCTGCGGGCCGTTTATTCCGGTTTCTTCCTGCACGGGTTTTATCTCGCCGGCCTCTGGTGGGCGATTGCCAATGGCGTGCCGGCCGGCATATCGGGCATCATCGCGGCGCTGCAGCCGTTGTTGACGGCGATGGCGGCTCCGTTTCTCGTCGGCGAGCGGTTGCAGCAGACGCAGAAACTCGGCCTTGTCTTCGGCTTCATCGGCATTGCCATTGCCATTTCGCCGAAACTTCTCGATCCGGCGACCGCCGATCTCACGCATGCGGCCCTGCCGCTGGCGATCAACCTTATCGCCATGGGGGCCGTCACCTACGGCACGCTCTACCAGAAGAAGCACCTGCAATCCGGCGATCTCAGGTCGATCGCGACGCTGCAATATGTCGGGGCATTGATTCTCACCCTGCCGCTTTCGCTGATCTTCGAGCATCAGCAATTCGACGGCACCGCGCAGGCCTTTGCCGCGCTGATCTGGTCGGTCTTCGGACTGTCGATGGGTGGCGTCGGGCTGCTGCTATATCTGATCCGCCAGGGGCAGGTCTCCCGCGCCGCCTCGCTGATCTATCTGATGCCGCCAGCCGTCGCGTTCGAAGCCTTCATCGCCTTCGGGGAACCGCTGACCGTGCCGTTGATTCTCGGCACGGTGATCGTGGTCGCCGGCGTCTATCTGACCAACCGCAAGGCGGTCGAACGCCGCAGGCCGGTGGAAGCATAAATAGCAAAAGGCCGGAGAAAACCCCGGCCTTTCCACGTTTCAATCGATGATCAGGCGCGTTCGCGGCGCTGGCCGCCATTGCGGGAGCCGGAGCCGCCGCGGCGGTTGCCGCCATTGCCCTCGCGGCGCGGTTCGCCGCCCTGGGCCTGGTGCTGGCTGCGGTCTTCGCCGTGCTTTCGGGCCGGGCGACCGTGCGCGTGACGGTTATTGCCGCGGTGATGACCGCTCGGCTCGCCATTGGCATGGGCGCCATGGGCGGGACGCTGCGGCTTTGCCGAGGGGCGGAAGTCGGAGGTCGAGACCAGATCATTGTCGGGGCCGAGGTCCGGGGCCGCTTCGCCGCGGCGCTGGCCGCGGAAATCCTCGTTGCGGCCTGTGCGCTCGGGACGCGGGCGGCGTTCCTGGCGGCTGCCGCGATGCTCCGAGCGGTTCTGATCGCCACGGCCTTCGCCGCGGCCATGACCTTCGCGACCTTGGCCTTCGCGACCCTGGCCGCCACCGCGGTTGCGGTTGTTGCCATTGCCGTTGCCGCGGCGGGGGCCGCTATTGCTGATATTGGCCGGCGGTTCGCCGCTTGCGACTGCGATGTCGATGCCCATCAGGCGCTCGATATCACGCAGCAGCTTGGCTTCGTCGGGGGCGCAGAAGGCAATCGCGATGCCGTCGCGGCCGGCGCGCGCCGTGCGGCCGATGCGATGGACATAGGCGTCGGGCACCTCAGGCAGGTCGTAGTTGTAGACGTGGCTGACGGCAGGAATGTCGATGCCACGGGCGGCAACGTCGGTGGCGATCAGCGTCTTGATGCTGCCGTCACGGAAGGCCTTCAGCGCCCGCTCGCGCTGGCCCTGGCTTTTGTTGCCGTGGATCGAGGCGACGGAATAGCCGATATTGTCGAGGTGCTTCATCAGCTTCTCCGCACCGTGCTTGGTGCGCAGGAAGACGATGGCGCGGCCGTCGGGATTTTCGGTCAGCGACTTGCGCAGCAGCTCGGTCTTGTCGTTTTTGCCGGCGACGAAATGGACATACTGCTCGACCTTGTCGGCAGCCTTGCCCGGAGGCGTAACCTCGACCTTGACGGGATCGACGAGATATTCGCCGGCGAGATCGGCGATCGCCTTCGGCATGGTGGCCGAAAACAGCATGGTCTGGCGCTTCTTCGGCACCAGCTTGGCGATCTTGCGCAGATCGTGCACGAAGCCGAGGTCGAGCATCTGGTCGGCTTCATCAAGCACGAGATAGCGCACCGTCGTCAGGGTGATGGCGCGGCGATTGACGAGGTCAAGCAGGCGGCCGGGCGTGGCGACCAGAACATCGGTGCCTTTTTCCAGCTGAAGCTGCTGCTTGTTGATCGAGACGCCGCCGACGACGACATTGATGCGCAGCGGCGATTTGCGGATGAACTTCTTCAGGTTGTCGGCGATCTGGTTCACCAGCTCGCGGGTCGGCGCCAGGATCAGCGTCCGCGTCGTGCGGTTGTCGGGTCGACGCTCGTCGGCAAGCAGCTTTTCGATGAGCGGCAGGCCGAAGGCAGCGGTCTTGCCGGTGCCGGTCTGGGCAAGACCGATCAGGTCTCGGCCCTGGAGGAGGAGGGGGATGGCCTGTTCCTGGATCGGGGTCGGCGTTTCGATTCCGAGCTGGAACAAGGTGGCGACGATCGGCTTGGAGACACCAAGCGATTCAAAATTAGTCAAGGCATAACCTTTCGGGGCGCCACAACGACTATGGCCGGAACGCACCATGCGATCCGGTTTCATTCTGGCGTCAAGAACCCCGCGTGAAGTGGGAACTTGTGAGTTGGAAAAAGCTTTCCAGCGCTTCTGGCCGCTCTTGGGAGTACGGCGCTCTATCGAAATGCGCTTTTGTCCCTTCTTCCTGCGTTTCGTATTTTTGAGCAGGGGCACGCTCACGCGGCGGCCGGAAGGGTGAAAGCTGAGCCGCATTTGGGCTAGTTCGCGCGGAAAGTCAAGTGCAGTGCACAAAAAGCCTCAAGCCGACTCGAGAGGCGGCATTCGTAGGACGAAGCTTTCGGATGCGCTCTCAGCGCCGTTGACGAGGACGGCGATGCGATGTTCGCCAGGGTAATAGCGCCGCGTCGTGATCGGCCGCATGGCGTGGCGGCGCTCGATTAGGTGGCTTTGCCCGGGCGCGAGCATGATCGTCTTGCACTTGAAGACCTTGGGCGAGAGCGAACCGTCGGCCTTCACGTGATGGATGGCGTAGTCGATCATCAACGATTGCGCGGTGTCGCCGGTATTCGTCAGACGGATTTCGAAATCCAGCCCTTTGCCGAACATCACCTCGCCGTTCAGAAGGCGCAGCTGGCATGCGAGCGACGCCGCCGCGCCGAAGCCGAAATTGGCGAGTGCCTGCACATGGCCGTTCTTCAGGAGCGAGCGCGAGGCGTGTTTCAAGAGCCGGCGGCGCTCGGACGAGGCGCCCTCGATATGGCCGGCGATGAGGGCGGCAACCAGATCCGGATGATCCTTGGCGATGTCGTTCAGACTGTTGGCGACCGAGCGGCGGACATAATCCTCCGGATCATCCATCAGCGCGGTCAGGATCGGCAGGATCGGCGCCGGGTTCTTGACGAGCTGCGGCAGGCGCATGGCCCAGGGCAGGCGTGGCCGCGTTCCCTCACTCGCCAGCCGGCGCACATGCTGGTCGGGATCGCCGACCCAGCCGGAAATGATGGCAAGCGCCCGCTGCTGGTCGCGATGGATGAAGGGACGGATACCGTATTCGGCGGTAAAATACGGTGTCAGGGCCTTGAGGAGATCGAGGCCGAGCTCGAAATGATGGGGGCCGCGTGCGGCGATGAACTGGTTGACCGGCAGCAGCATCCAGCCGGTGAGGCCGGGCCTGCCCGATGCAGGCAGGCTCGCCCTCAGGATGGCGGCGGCCTTCGTAAAATCATCGGGAAGCGTGGCAAACAACGCATCGCGGATCAGCGCCGAGCGCTCCATCAGCTCCAGCGCCCCGAGGCCATCTGCCGCCAGCGTCACGAAACGGCCCCTGTCGAAGGAGGGCGCATTGGCGGCGATGCAATCGGCCATGTCGACGATCAGCGCCTCATGCAGCAGATTCTTGAGCGGTTCCGGCATGCTGATCCTCCCTCGATCTGAGGATTGGCCCGGCGCCGCCGGGAGGTCAAGCGGCGCCGGATGCGGCTTGCCCTATTCCGGGCAGACCTTGACGCGATAGGGTTCGCCCCAGCGATCATGCCGCCATTCGATATGGCAATAGGACGGCCGGTAATAACTCCGGTGGACGGGGTAAGGGCGATAGACGGGATAGGCCGGATAAACGGGGTAGGCGGGGCGGGCGGCCTCGGACAGCAGCGCGCCGCCGACGACGCCGGCGGCAAGGCCACCCCAGAAGGCATCGCGTGGACGGGCATCGGCGGTGGTGGCGGTGGCGAGCGAGGCGCCGGCAAGGGTCAGCGCGATCAGGCCCGTCGCCATGGTCTTATGAAGAACGGACATGTTAACTTCCTTATCTAGACTGGCTTCTATAAAGCCGTGTTCAGACTCCGCCCCGATCGCGGCGGCGCGATGGCTGCGCAAGCGCTTGCCGCATTAAATTTTCGTCATGATTTCAACGGCCCGTGACATGGCAGCCCGTTGTTCAAGGCGGCAGATTGCCGACTGCGCCCCGGTCCTTTCAGTCTCGTGCCGCCCGGGCGGTCAATCCGGGGATGTTTGGCTCGGTGAAGCGGCCCTAAAAATCCGCTCCTGAAATATATGGTTAAAACCTTGTTAAAAGCCTTGGCGTTATAGTCTTTGTCGTTGATATTTCATTTATTGCGGGAGCGACAATTTCTTGAAATCAGCCGGGGACATATTGGAGTTGGCTTGCCGCCGGATCGCTGATCTGGATACCCCGGCCTATGTCAAGAACAGCGAGCTGCGCTATGTCGCCGTCAACGAGGCCTATGCCCGTTTTCTCGGCTGCGAGATCTCCGATTTCATCGGCAGGCGCAGCCGCGAACTCTTCGACCGTCCCGAAGAGGAGGAGCGTGAGGACAAGGAACGTCGCGCGCTGGTGTTCGGCACCGAGGAAAACGCCATCTGCTTCGACGCGGCGAGCCTCAACCATGAGCGCATTCAGATCGAAAGTTTCTCGCCGTCGCCGGAGCGGATCTACGTGCTCGGCATCTTCGAAGCCCGCGAGCGCCGCGCCGTCGGCAACAAGGGGATCGGCGGCAGCCCTCAGACTGTAAACGATAACGGGATCGCAAGCGACCCTGGCTCAGCCGCCGATCTTGCCCAGGTGCGTGAGGCACTGGAAAAGCTCGATCATCCGATCGGCATCTTCGCCGCGGACGGCCGCCCGCTGGTTGTCAACGCCGCCCATCGCAAGGGCGCACGTCCTGCGCCCGCCGGCGATTCGGCCTGGGGTGACAGCGTCAGCGAACTCGACGCGCTGCGCACCGTGCTGGAAGATCTGCCGGTTGCCGTCTTCGTACGCGACGACAAGCATCGCCTGATCTATGCCAACAAATATTACGAGACCTTCAGCGGCCGCGCCCGCTCCGAATATCTCGGAATGACCGAACACGAGATGTTCGGGCCGGAAGGTGCTGAGCCGATCTACCAGGAAAACCTGCTGGCGCTCAGGGATGGCATTTCGGTGGAGCTCGAGAGCGAGATGCCGAGCAAGGGCGGCCACGTCTATCCCGTCATCTCGCGCGTCAACCGCGTCATCACGGCGGATGGGCGAACCTATGTCGTCGGCTCCTTTTCCGACATCTCGCCGCTCAAGGAGCGCGAGAAGGCGCTGATCGCCTCGCGCAAGCAGGAAGAAGTGCTGCATCGGGATATCGAGAGCATCCTGCGTTCGCTGCCGATCGGCGTGCTGATCCTCGATAACGACCACCGGATTCTCTACGTCAACGACGAATTCTACAGCATCTGGGAGCTGCCGCGCGAGGACCGTTTCGACGGGCGCCCCTTCATCGATGTCATTCGCCGGAACTACGAACTCGGGCGCTACGACGGGACGCGAACGCCGGAAGAGCTCTATGCCTTTCGCAAGCACTTGTTCGAAGCCGAGGAGCCGGAGCCGATCGAGGTCGGCTGGGCGGGCGGCAAATCCGTCATCTTCGACAGCCGGCGCATCTCCAACGACCGCATCCTGCTGACCTATGCCGATATTTCGGCGGTGCGCGAGCGGGAAAAGGAAATTCACGAGACCCGCGCCGCGCTCGAGCGGGTCGGCGAGATGATGCGCGATGCCACGCACGCCATGTCGCAAGGGCTTGCCATCGTCCAGGACGGCATCATCAAGATGTCCAACGAGGCGATGGCCGATATCCTGCAAATCCCGCCCCATTATATCGCGGCCGGCCAGGGCTGGCTCGGCATGTTCGAATTCTGCGCGGCGCGCGGCGATTTTCACGATGCGGCGGCCGAAATCCTGGAGGGCTGGCGCGCCAATATCGCGGCAAGGCAACCGATCTCCACCGTCTTCCATGTCGCCGGCGAGCGTTGGGTGAATATGGATGCGACGGTCAGCACGGGGCAGCATTGGGTGGCGCTGTTTACCGATGTCACCGAGCTCAAGAGCCGTGAGGAGGAATTGCGTGAGCTGCTGTCGCGCGCCGAAGCCGCCGACCGCGCCAAGTCCGAATTCCTCGCCAATATGAGCCATGAGATCCGCACGCCGATGAACGGCGTGCTCGGCATGGCGGAGCTGCTGGCCAAGACCAATCTCGATACGCGCCAGAAAACCTTCATCGACATCATCGTCAAGTCGGGCAATGCGCTGCTGACGATCATCAACGACATTCTCGATTTCTCGAAGATCGATGCCGGACAGATGACGCTGCGCAAGGCGGCTTTCGATATCACCGAAGCGGTGGAGGATGTGGCGACGCTTCTCTCCTCGCATGCCGCCGAGAAGAACATCGAGCTGCTGGTGCGGGCCGCACCCGATCTGCCCGCCGCCGTGATCGGCGATGCCGGCCGCTTCCGCCAGATCGTCACCAATCTCGTCGGCAATGCCGTTAAGTTCACCGAGCGTGGCCATGTCTTCGTCGATGTCGGCTTCGAGACCGTCGCCGGCGGCGAGATCATGGCGAATATCCGGATCGAGGATACGGGTATCGGTATTCCTCAGGAAAAGCTGGAATCGGTGTTCGACAAGTTCTCGCAGGTCGACGCCTCCTCGACCCGGCGGCATGAGGGAACAGGGCTCGGACTTGCGATCACGGCCGGGCTCGTCGACCTCTTCGGCGGATATATCAAGGTCGAGAGCCATTGGGGCAAGGGCTCGGTCTTCACCGTCAAACTGCCCTTTGCGGTGGCGGCCGCCCACCTCGAGCCGAAGCCGCTGCCGATCAACGTGCAGGGTGCGCGCATCCTCGTCATCGACGACAATGAGGTCAACCGACGCATCCTCACCGAGCAGCTGTCGCTCTGGGGCTTCGACGGCGTCGCTGCCGAAGGCGGCGGCGCCGGCCTTGCGATCCTGGAGGCGGCGGCCGATCTCGGTGTTACCGTCGATGCCGTCATACTCGACTATCACATGCCCGACATGAACGGCGCCAATGTCGCCCGCCGGCTGCGCGCCGATCCCCGCTTTGTCGAGCTGCCGATCATTTTCCTGACGTCGATGGATATCTCAGGCACCGAAAAGGAGTTCGCGGCGCTGAACGGCCAGGCGCATCTGATGAAGCCGGCGCGCGCCAACGTGCTGCGTAACACCGTCGTCGAGGTGGTTCGCGCCCGGCGCGTGAAGCAGGCTTCGCAGGCCGAAATCACCCGGTTGCAGGCCGAAACGGCCGTGTCGGCACCGGTGCCTGCGCTGCAGAAGCGGGCGGCTGAATTCGTCGACGTGCTCGTCGCCGAAGACAACGAGGTCAACCAGATCGTCTTCACCCAGATCCTGCAGGGAACGGGGCTCTCCTTCCTTGTTGTCAATAACGGGCAGGAGGCAGTCGCGGCCTGGGAGAGCCACACGCCGCGCATCATCATGATGGATGTCTCGATGCCCGTCATGAACGGCCATGAGGCGACCCGGACGATCCGCGAAAGGGAAAAGGGGCAGGGCCAGCGAGTGCCGATCATCGGCGTCACCGCCCATGCGCTGGAAAGCGACCGGGAGGCTTGCCTCGACGCCGGCATGGACGACTACATGTCGAAGCCGATCAGCCCGGAGCTGCTGGAAGAAAAGATCCGGCAATGGCTCGGCAAGGACGACCAGCAGCCGGGACGTACGAGCTACTGACCCGAACCGACGAATGCCGACAAGCTCTAGCTGGAAGGCGCCTTCACGCCACAGAGCATTTCCCGCTTGCCGGCGAACCCTTTGCGGCGTTCCACGGCAAAGCCGGCGGCGATGAGATTGCGGCGCACGAAGCCGGCCGCGGCATAGGTGGCGAAGGTGCCGCCGGCGACGGTCTTTTCGTTGACCTCACGCATCAGTTCCTCCGACCACATGTCGCCGTTGCGCGACGGGGCGAAGCCGTCGAGATACCAGGCGTCGAAGCCCGGCTTCGCCGTCATGACGCCGTCGAGTGCGGAACCGCAGACGACGCTGAGCCGCGTCTGATCGTCGAGGTCGAGCGAGACGGTCCCATCAGGCGTTTGCGGCCAGGCCGTTGTCAGCGCGTCGCGCTCGGCATCGATCTCCGGCCAGTGCGAGAGCGCCCGGCCGATCTCTTCGCCGCGCATCGGATGGAGTTCGAAGGAGATGAAATGCAGATGCTGGCCGGCTGCGCGATGCTGCTTCCATTGCCGCCAGGTCTCGGCGAAGTTCAGGCCGGTGCCGAAGCCGAGTTCGCCGATCACGAATGTCTGCCGCCCGCTCCAGCGCTGCGGCAGGCCGTTGCCGGCGAGGAAGACGTGGCCGCATTCCAGCCGGCCATCGGTCTGGCAATAAAAATGATCGCCAAAGGTCGTGGAATAGGGCATATCGCCGTCGCGCCACTCCAGCGGCTGCGGCGCGCCCGCGCCAATCTGATCTGGGTTCACGTCTGTCATGGAAAAAGCCGATAGTCCTGCGCCGGCGTCCGGTCAATCTTCTTGCGACCTGCTGATCGTTGGCGGCGGCATCATGGGCCTCTGGGCGGCCGTCCATGCCGAGCGGCGCGGGATCAGCACCCTTCTTGCCGATGCCGGCAGGCTGGGCAGAGGTGCGAGCGGCGGCCTGCTCGGGGCGCTGATGCCGCATATGCCGGACCGCTGGTCTGAGAAGAAGCAGTTCCAGTTCGATGCGCTGGTCTCACTCGAAGCCGAAATCGCGGCGCTCGAAGCGGCAACCGGGCTTTCCGCCGGCTATAACAGGTCCGGACGGCTGATCCCGCTGCCGAAACCGCATCTCAACCGTATAGCCCGCGGCCATTCCGAGGACGCCGAGCGCCACTGGCGGGCAGGCGAGCGCCGGTTCCACTGGCATGTGCTCGACAGGCCCGATGTAGACGGCTGGGTCGAGGCCTCTGCCGGCGAGAGCGGCTTTGTGCATGATACGCTTGCCGGCCGCGTCGCCCCCCGCTCGCTGATCTCAGTGCTGATCGCCTTCCTGCAGCAAGCAAAACATGTGCGCATCATGGAAAACGCCGATGTTGCCGATCTCGATCCGGACCGAGGCACGGCCGCGATAGGCAGCAAAACCGTCACCTTCGGCCGCTGCATCCTGGCCGCCGGCCATCGGTCTTTTCCCCTGCTGCAGGATCTGACGCCGGGGCTGAAACAGCCGCTCGGCCAGCCGGTCAAGGGGCAGGCGGCGCTATTGAAGGCGGCGATCGATCCGGCGCTGCCGACGATCTTCCTCGACGGTCTCTATGTCGTCGCGCATGAGGGCGGGCATGCGGCGATCGGCAGTACCAGCGAGAACCGCTTCGACGATCCCGTTTCCACCGATGCCCAGCTCGACGCGCTGATCGAGGCGGCGCGCGCCATCGTTCCGATCCTTCGCGACGCGCCGATCGTCGAACGCTGGGCGGGGCTTCGCCCGAAGGCCATCGACCGCGATCCGATGATCGGCCGCCATCCCGACCACCCGCGGCTCATCGCATTGACTGGCGGTTTCAAGGTCAGCTTCGGCCTCGCCCACCGGCTGGCGGAGGCGGCAGTTTGTATCGCAGGCGATACAGATTGCGAATTTTTCCTGCCGGAAAGCTTTGCGATTTCAAGCCATATCGCTGTGGCTTCACGTTAAACGTGAATTAGGTACAGCTGTGTTTCGTTATTCTGTCATGCAAATCACCTATCTGCTTGAGCATCGGCAGCGCCCAATTTCAGCGGCGCTCACTTCCTTGATGGAGGAAATTGCATGCGCTATGCCATTTGCTTCACGCCTCCGGCGAGCGACCCGTTGTCGCTCGTGGCCGCCAATTGGCTCGGTCGAAACGTATTTTCCGGCGATATGCTGGGGCCTCCGGCCGTCCGCGGCCTCGGCATTCACGAGATCGCCTTCCATACCGCCGTGCCGCGGCGCTATGGTTTCCACGGCGTTCTGAAGGCGCCGTTCCATCTGTCCGGCGATATGTCCGAATCGCAACTCCTGCGCGATCTCATGCGTTTTGCCGGGACATTCGCTCCCTTCCAGATTTCACGTCTCGAAATTGCCCGGCTCGGCAGTTTCTACAGCCTGATGCCGAGCGCTCCTTGTGAGCAGATCCAGTATCTGGCTTCGGCGATCGTCCAGGAGTTCGATCGCTACCGCGCGCCGCTGAGCGAAGCCGACATCGAGCGCAGCGATCCGGATGGACTGTCGGCTGCGCAGTTCGCCAATCTGCATCGTTGGGGCAATCCTTATGTCATGGACGAGTTCCGCTTCCATATGCCGGTGACAGGCTCCATCAATGCGATCGACATGCCCCGCATCGAACCGGCGCTGCGAACGATCTTCGAGCCCGTCCTGAAGGAGCCGGTGATGGTTTCGAACGTGGCATTGATGATCGAAGAGGGTTCCGGCGGTCCCTTCCGCGTCCATTCGCTGCATCCCATGGGCAAGGTCAGCGCGCGCAGGATCGCCTGAGTAGCGTTAAGCTAAGTGATTGTGCCGAAAGGATAAATTCTGCCACGCGGTTTCCGTCTCGACATTCCGGCTGCGGATGATACCGTTCCCCGTCTTTTCAGAAGGTGATTTGATGGTGTCTGAGACTTATCCGCGCAATCTCGTCGGCTACGGGCGTCAGACGCCCGATCCGAAATGGCCGGGCGAGGCACGCGTTGCCGTGCAGTTCGTCATCAACTACGAGGAGGGTGGCGAAAGCTCGATCCTCGACGGCGATCCCGCCTCGGAAAACCTGCTGTCGGAGATCGTCGGCGCAGCCGCCTGGCCGGGGCAACGCAATCTCAACATGGAATCGATCTATGAATATGGCTCGCGCGCCGGCTTCTGGCGGCTCTGGCGGATGTTCACCGATCTCAAGGTGCAGGCGACCGTCTACGGCGTGACGCTGGCGATGGCGCGGAACCCCGAGGCCGTCGCCGCCATGAAGGAGGCCGGCTGGGAGATCGCCAGCCATGGCTACCGCTGGCTGGAATACAAGGATTTCCCTGAGGATCTCGAGCGCAAGCATATTCTCGAAGCCGTGCGCCTGCACACCGAACTGACCGGCGAGCGGCCTTACGGCATGTATCAGGGCAAGCCTTCCGACAACACGCTTCGGCTGGTGCAGGAGGAGGGCGGTTTCCTCTATTCCTCCGATTCCTATGCCGACGACCTGCCTTACTGGGTGAAGGGCGTCGACGGGAAACCTTTCCTGATCATTCCCTATACGCTTGAAACCAACGACATGCGTTTTGCCACGGCGCAGGGCTTCAACGCGGGCGATCAGTTCTTCAGCTATCTGAAGGATGCTTTCGACACGCTCTATGAGGAGGGCAAGGCGGGCAGCCCGAAGATGATGTCGGTCGGTCTGCATTGCCGCCTCGTCGGACGGCCCGGCCGGGCGGCGGCGCTGAAGCGCTTCATCGAATATGTGCTGAAGCACGACAAGGTCTGGATTCCGCGCCGCATCGAGATTGCCGAGCATTGGCACCAGCAGCATCAGCCGGACGCGCTCTGATGATATCGCGCGAGGATTTCGTCTCCCGCTTCGGCGGCGTCTTCGAACATTCGCCTTTCATCGCCGAGCGCGCCTATGACAACGGCAGCGTGAAAGAGCCGCTGACGGCATCAGGCGTGCATGCGGCGCTTGCCGCCGTCTTCCGGGCGGCAAGCCGGGAGGAGCGTCTCGGCGTGCTCAGCGCCCATCCGGATCTCGCCGGGCGCCTGGCGATCGCAGGTGAACTCACCGAAGACAGCCGCAAGGAGCAGTCGGGAGCCGGTCTCGACCGGCTGAGCCCGGCCGAGCATGCCCGCTTCAGTGAACTCAATTCGGCCTATGTCGAAAAATTCGGCTTTCCTTTCATCATCGCCGTCAAAGGGCTTGGCAAGGACGACATCCTTTCGGCCTTCGAGAGGAGGATCGGTAATGGCCGGGATGAAGAATTCGCGACCGCAACGGCGCAGGTCGAACGGATCGCACTGCTGCGCCTGACATCGATGTTGCCGGAGGGTGAATGAGCGAGCCGCGTGCTATCGACTATCTCAATGAAATGCAGAAGGCGGCCGCCGAAGCATTGTATTTTGTCGGCGGAATGGATGAGGCGGCCTTCGCCGAGGACAATCTCACTTTCAAGGCCGTTGCCTTCTGCCACTTCACCATCGGCGCGGCTGCATCCCGTCTGCTCGTAACCCATCCGGAATTTGCCACCGAGCATCCCACTTTGCCGTGGACGAAAATCTGCGGCACCGGCAACCGTATCCTCGAAGACGTCTTCGCCCTCGATCCCTCCGACATCTGGGAGGCAACCTATCGCACGCTGCCGGAACTTCTTGTCGAGATCGATGCCATTCGTCACTGGCATGCCGAAGGCGAGTGAAGCCGTTGCCTGAATTTCTCGACATCCGTCCATTGACCAGATCGACCTTCGCCCCTTTCGGCGAGGTGATCGAAGCCGATCCAGCCTCGATGCGGCTCATCAATGGCGGCACAACCGAGCGTTTTCATGCGCTGGCCGCAGCCGAGGCGGCGGGCGAGGGCGGGCGCGTCATCATCAATCTGTTTCGCGGCCAGCCGCGCAGCTTTCCCTATGATGTCGATATGATGGAGCGCCATCCTTTCGGCAGCCAGAGCTTCTCGCCGCTTTCCGGCCGGCCCTTCCTCGTCGTCGTCTCCGAGGACGAGAACGGGCGCCCCGGCCGGCCGCAGGTGTTTCTCGCGCGCGGGGATCAGGGGGTGAATTACCGCCGCAATGTCTGGCATCATCCGCTGATGGCGCTTGGCCAGCCCTCCGATTTCCTGGTCGTCGATCGCGACGGACCAGGCAACAATCTGGAAGAATTCTTCTTCGAAACCCCCTTCGTCATCAAAGAGCCAGCCCCATGACCGGACTGACCACGCATGTTCTCGACACCGCCCTCGGCAAGCCGGCCAAGGGCCTCAGGATCGATCTTTTCCAGCTCGAGGGCGAGATCCGCAGGCATCTGAAGACGGTCGCGACCAATGCCGACGGCCGGATCGATGGCGGTCCGATCCTCGCCGGCGAACATTTCCACGTCGGAACCTATGAACTGGTCTTCCATGCCGGGGATTATCTGCGCGCCTGCGGCACGCCGCTGCCGCATCCCGCTTTCCTCGATCTCGTGCCGATCCGCTTCGGCATCGCCGATGTCACCGCGCACTATCATGTGCCGTTGCTGCTTTCGCCCTATGGTTATTCCACCTATCGGGGCAGCTAGATGAGATTTGCCGCGATCGCCGATATCCATGGCAACCATCTGGCGCTCGAGGCGGTGCTTGCGGATATTCGCGCCGAAGGCATCGAGGAGATCGTCAATCTCGGCGATGTCTTCAGCGGTCCGCTGGAGGCCGGCCGGACGGCGGATCTGCTGATGCCGCTCGGCCTGACGTCGGTACGCGGCAATCACGACCGCTATCTGACTGAGCAGGATCCGGCTTCCATGCATGCCTCGGATGCAGCCGCCTATCGGCAATTGTCGCCATCCCAGCTCGACTGGCTGCGCAGCCTGCCATTCGATGCCGTCTATCGCGGCGAGGCCTATCTCTGCCATGCAACGCCGAAAGACGACAATCTCTACTGGCTGGAGTCCGTCTCGCCGGAGGGCATAGTTTCCCTGAAGCCGATCGAAGCGATCGAGGCGTTGGCTGAGGGCATAGACTTGCCGCTGATCCTTTGCGGGCACACGCATATTCCCCGCGCCGTCCGTCTCTCCGACGGCCGGCTGATCGTCAATCCCGGCAGCGTCGGCTGCCCTGCCTATGACGACGATCTGCCCTGCTACCACAAGGTCGAAGCCGGCCATCCGCTTCCCGGCTATGCCATTCTGGAAAAGACGCCTGCGGGATGGACGTGGCAGTTCCGCAACGTAGCCTATGACAATCTTGCGATGTCGAGACTGGCGGCGGAAAACCGCCGGCCAGACTGGGCGAGTGCGCTGGCGACCGGCTGGCTGCGGTAGCCGGCCGCCTTCGCGCGCGAGTAGGAGATTACTCCTTCGGAGGTGCAGCTGCGATAGCCGCCTGCGCCGGTGCGGCGGGTGCGGCCGGTGCGACTGGTGGGGCCGCGGGCTTGGCGCTGTCGAGACTTCCAAGCAGGGATGAGATGGCATTGTCGCCTTCGAAGCCGGCTTCCTTCAACAGCTTGTCGAGGATCGGTTTATTGGCCTGGTAGGCGAGCAGCTGGCCGGCCAGCCCGTCGCCCATGCCGATGCCGTTGTCGCCGTTCGCGCCACCGCGGCCGAGCATGCCGCCGGTGTCGAAAATCCTGATGTCGGAGATCTTTTCGATCGGCTTGACCGCCTCGGCGAGTGCTTCGGGAATGATGCGGATGCGCTCGCGGGTGATCTCGAACTCGATGATGGTCTGGCTGAGCTTGTTGCGGGCTTCATTGAGCAAGGCCTCGCTTTCCGCGGCGGCCTTGCCGGTTTCGAGAACGCCCTTGGCCTTGATGATGGCCGCATCGGCTTCGGCGGTCGCGAGCGTCTTGATGGCTTCCGCCTGATCGATCGCGGCCTGCTTCTCGGCCTCGGCGCCGACGGTCACGGCAGTCGCTTCGGTTTCGGCTTTCTTGCGCGCGTCGATCACGGCGATCTGCTTTTCGCGCTCGGCAATTTCGATCGCCTTGGCCGTGCCGACTTTTTCCTCTGCCGCTATTGCCCGAGCGCGGGCCGTTTCGGCAGTCGCCTTCGCCTCGGATTCTTCACGGCTCTTGTTGGCAACGGCGATGGCGCTCTCCTGGGCGACGATCTGAAGGTCGCGCTTGGCTTCGGTATCGCGCTGCTGGACGGCGCGGGTGGCATCGATGTTTGCGCTTTCGCGAGCCTGCTTGGCGGCCGCCTCGCGTTCGGCGATCGCCTGCTCGGAGGCGATGCGGGCTTCCTCTTCGGCACGTTTTGCCGCCTGCTCCTGCTGGGCGGTTTCGGCGCGCGTCGCGGCGGATTTATTGGCGATGTCGCGTTCCTGGCTGAGCTCGGCCTCCCGCTTCGTCCGCTCGATGGCGAGCGACTGCTGGCGGGCCTCCAGATCCTTCTGCGCAATCGCGACTTCGGTATCGCGGACGATCTCGTTGCGCTCCTTCTTGCGGCCCTCGGTGATGCGCGTCAGCGCCGCCAGACCCTGTGCATCGAAGAAGTTGTTGGCGTTGAAATGCTTGATATCGGTCTGGTCGAGGCGCGTCAGGGATACGGATTCGAGCTCGAGACCGTTCGACTGGAGATCGGCGCCGACGGCTTCCTGCACGGCCTTGACGAAGTCCATGCGCTGCTCCTGCAGCGCGTCGAGATTCATGGTCGCCGCCACCGAGCGAAGGCCGTCGACGAATTTCGCCTCGATCAGGATGCGCAGCGCTTCGGCATCGTTGGTGCGGCTGCCGAGCGTCTGGGCGGCCAGCGCGATCGAGGAGCCGTCGGGCTTTACGCGTACGTAGAATTCGGCGCCGATATCGACGCGCATGCGGTCCTTGGTGATCAGCGCATCGCCTTCGCCGCGGCGGACTTCGAGGCGCAGCGTCTTCAGGTTCACCCTGGCGATCGAGTGGAAGATCGGCAGGACGACGGAGCCGCCGTCGAGCACGACTTTCTGGCCGCCGAGTCCGGTGCGGACATAGGCCTCGTCACGGCTGGAGCGCGTGTAGAGAGAGGCAAGGACAAAGCCGATGCCGAAGATCAGGACGATCGTAATGCCGGCCGGTAGAAGAATGTCGTACATCATGGCTGCTCCCTGAAAGATTGATTGTTTGCACCGATGGGATCCACCAGTGCTGGAATGGCGATAAACACATCCGCCTTGCGATCGACGAGGAGAACCTGCGTGCCGATCTTCAGCGGGTCCTGGCCCTTGGCAGCCTTGGCTCTCAGAACATGCCAGTTCCCGTGCTGGTCCTTGACGCGGACGCGACCAGGCAGTCCCTGATCGAGCGGGCCGAGCGATACTTCTCCGGTCCGGCCGATAAGGGTGTCGAGATCGACGGCATAGGTCTCGTCGTGCGGGACGATCCGCGCCACCGTCCGGCTCGATGCCCTGACCATGGGGAAGGTGACCGTCAAGGCGGGAACGACGGCGATAGCGGCGGGCAGTGGGGCCCAGAAAGCGCCGGCGACCGCCTGTACGGCAAAGCCCGCAATGGCGAAGAAGCCGAGCGCCATCATCAGGAGAATGAGCAGGGGAACGCCGCCGACATTGAGCCACGACAAGTAGCCGGCAATGCCGTCATGGCCGTGGAGATCCGGTTTTCCGAGAAGCTCCGTGATCGAAAAACCCATAACGGTCGCGAGCATCTCGATCACGGTCAGGCCGGCAAGCACGGCGGCGGCGATCGCAAAGGGAAGGCATTCAGGAGCGAGAAAAAGTCCCATCGGCGTTACCGGTTATCCGCCTTGAAACGCGCGAGGCGGGCTTCTATCGCCTGCTCGCGGTGCAATCGGTCGAGTTCGTCCAGTTCGGAACTGTGGGCATGTTCGCCGGATGGAACGCCGGTCAGCCGCGAGACCGCCGCGGCGGCGCGGGCGGCGTCCGCGCCCGGCATCGGTCTGTTGTGGCCGGCGAGAGCCTCTTCGGGATGCCTGGCGATGCTGCGCTTGAAATCGGCAAGACGGGCGTCGGCCTCGCGGCGCGTGGCGAGCACGGCCTGCAGGGCTTTCTGGCCCTCATCCACCTGCTCGCTGGCATCGGTCAGCGCCTTGTCGAGTGCTGCGATCTGGGATTCGAGATCGATCTGACGGGCGACGCCGGCCTTTGCGAGATCGTCGCGCCCGGAGGAGACCGCCAGGCGGATCTTCTCATCGAGCGCATTCATGTCTTCGGCGATTTCATCCTTGCGGCTCTGGATGCGGTATTCCTCGGCGCGCGCCTTGCCGAGATCGGCGCGGGCTTCCTCCGCGGCAGCATCGATTTCGCGGATCGCCTGTTCGATGACCGCGATCTTGTTGACGCCTTCCGCCTTGTCGATCGCCGCATTGGCGATGCCCGCGATCAGGCGACCCATGCGTGAAAGAATGCCTTCATTCGTCATGTTTTCCTCCATCCGAGCGGAATTCGGCGTGACGCCGATGTTAATCTCGTAGCGATCATGGTCCGCTACAAGGTATGCGGGAAAAATACTCTCCCATCCCCTGGAATAGCCCGCGACATCGAAGGGCACGGCAACGCGTCCGTGCACCGTGGCGATGGTGAGGTCCGAGGGGCCTTTGATGGCGAAGAGCTTCTCGTCGAGCGGCAGCTGCAGGGGGCCGGGGATGACGCCCCGATTGGCGGCGAAATCGCGAAGGCCGAGCGTCACCAGCCGCGCCGGCAGGCCCGTCTGCTCGCGGACGGTTTCATAGGCAAGCTCATGCAAAACGACCAGATTGGCGCCCGCTTTGTCGTCGATGAGCTCGGTCAGGATGTCGGTCATCCTGCGATAGGCGGCAATGGTGTCGTCCAGCGCTAGGCGGGCCTGGTCGTCAGGCGCCAGCATGTAGCGCAATAGCGATGGATGCGATGTCTTGCTCGTGGGTGCCATGGGTAAAAACATAAAGCACCGCTTTTGTGCTTTCAAGAGGAGGTGCAAATATACAACTTTTGTTTGGCTTATCGTCGGAAGAAGGAGGGACCGGAAGATGCAATTCGCAAGAAACAGCGTTCGACAGCTCCCGGATCACATTGCCGGTCGACGAACCGCCGGCGGATCGGCTCCGCTTCCTACCGGGCGGCCGTGCGGGCCTCGCGAATACCGGCGCTGATACGGTTGATGATCGTCCATACCAGAAGGAGTGCCACCACTGCCCAAAGCCACGCAGTCCATGCTGCAAACGTGCCGCCAACGGCAACAAAGAGGCCGAGCGCACCGAAAAGCACCGCACGGTCGCTCTTGCCGAGTGGACCGTCGTAACGCCGGCTGGCCCCAACCGTTTGACCCAAAACGCCGGCAAATTCCGTCAGCACCGAGAGGAAAATGACTGCCATTGCCGGCATCAAGCCGTTCGGATCGATCAGCGCAAACGGCAAATACAGGGCGATATCCGACACGACATCACCGATCTCGTTGAGATAGGCGCCCAAAATGCTCTTTTGCCCATGTTCGCGCGCGAGCATGCCGTCAATGGCATTGAGACCCATGCGCAGGAGAAACCATGCAGGCACCAGCAGGAACCACTGCGGAAGCGGAACGACACTCAGGAAAAGGCCAAGTGCAACCGAGACGGCCGCGGCAACAGTCGTCACCTGATTGGCCGTGATGCCTCGCGCCGCCAGCGCGCGCACCAGAGGGCGAAGCATATTCTGAAACCGGGACTTCAATTGATAAACAGACATGCTACCTCAGTGGAGTTTCGCGGCATCGGAAAAATCTATCCCAGCTCCGGCGGTGCAGAACGTCGTGCTTGTGGGGAAGCCGATACTTCATATCGGTTCTCGTATAGGGCTTACATTTGCGACTAGACTTTTGCAATGAATGCAAACCACTGTTCCGCCAATGGTTGCAACCCATCAACCGATCAGAATAGGAGTAGACCGTGCTGCAAGCTGCCGATATCAGGCAACCGTCCTCGACGGCCAGGCCGATGCGTGAATCCGAATTCGTGTCGCATGATGGCACGCGATTGTTTTATCGGACGTGGCCTGCGACCGGTGCTGCACCGAAGGGCGCAATCATTCTTCTTCATCGCGGCCACGAGCATAGCGGCCGGGTCGCGCATCTTGCCGCCGAGCTCGGTCTCGATGATTTTGCCTTGTACGCCTGGGACGCACGCGGCCATGGACGTTCACCGGGAGAACGCGGCTATTCGCCATCCTTCGCAGCCTCGGTGCGTGATCTCGATTGCTTCGTCCGCCATGTCAGCGAGACAACCGGGATTGCCGTTGAAAACATCGCCGTCATTGCGCAGAGCGTCGGCGCGGTCCTCGCTACCACCTGGGTGCACGACTATGCGCCGCAGATCCGTGCGCTCGTGCTGGCCTCACCGGCCTTCAGCGTCAAGCTCTACGTGCCTTTTGCGAGGGAAGGCATTGCGCTCTGGGAAAAGCTCAAGGGGACATTCTTCGTCAATTCCTATGTCAAGGCGAAGTTTCTGACGCACGATCCCGAGCGCATCGCCTCCTTTGAAGCCGACCCACTGATCACCCGGCCGATTGCCTCCAATATTCTGTTGCAGCTTTACGAAGCCGCGGCCCGTGTCGTCGATGACGCCCGCGCCATCACCGTTCCGACCCAGCTGCTGATCTCCGGCAGTGACTGGGTGGTGCGACACGCGCCGCAGCATCGGTTCTACGAAAATCTCGGCAGCCGCATCAAGGAGCGGCATGTGCTTGCCGGCTTCTATCATGACACGCTGGGTGAGAGGGATCGTGCGATTGCGCTCGCTGAGGTCCGCCGTTTTATCGATGCACGGTTCGCCGAGCCCCGGGCGCCTGCCGACCTTAGCACCGCCCATGTCCAAGGCTATACTAAGGATGAGGCCGACCGGCTCGCCAGCCCTCTCGACGCGACGTCCGCCCGCGGCATCTACTGGGCGCTCAGCCGTCTCAACATCAGGCTCGGCGCGCTCGTGTCGGACGGCATAAAGACCGGGGTCAAGACCGGTTTCGATTCCGGTTCGACGCTCGATTACGTCTATGAGAACAAGCCGCAGGGGCTCGGTCCCGGCGGGCGGTTGATCGACAAGGTGTTCCTCGAGGCGATCGGCTGGCGCGGCATCAGGCAGCGCAAGCTGCATTTGCAGGAGCTGATCGAGGACGGGCTGCAGCGCCTTAAAGCAGCCGGCCGCAGCACCCATATGCTCGACATAGCGGCTGGCCACGGCCGTTATGTCCTCGATGCGATCGAGGCGGCTGCCGTGCGTCCCGATAGTGTGCGATTGCAGGATTACTCCCCCATCAACGTCGACGCCGGCCGCAACAGCATTGCAGCGCGGGGCCTTAGTGATTTCGTGAGCTTTCGCCAGCAGGATGCCTTTGACGGCGAGGGGCTGGCTGCAATCACGCCGGCTCCGGATCTCGCAATCGTCTCCGGCCTTTACGAGCTTTTCTCCGACAACGGGATGATTTCTACGTCGCTCAACGGGATCGCCCGCGCGATGCAGCCCGGTGGTCTGCTCGTCTACACCAACCAGCCATGGCATCCACAACTGGAGATGATCGCCCGCGCCCTGACTTCCCACCGCGGCGGCCAAGCGTGGGTGATGCGGCGGCGGACGCAAGAAGAAATGGACCAACTGCTCGCCGCAGCCGGTTTCCGCAAGATCGAACAGCGCATCGACCAGTGGGGCATTTTCACCGTCTCGCTGGCGGAAAGAATTTGAGGGCAAAGCCGTTGGGGCAGGCACGTTCTCCTCTTTTCCAATCAGCGCCGGTCCTGAGGCGGGCGGCGCTCTGGCTCGTCTTCCTGGCACCGTTCTTCTATCTGACCTATGGCGGCGCCAACTGGCTGGCATCGCAACGCGCGCATGTGCCGAACATCGCCTTCGCATGGGAAAGCGCCATTCCGTTCCTGGCGTGGACGATCATTCCATACTGGTCGATCAACCTGTTCTACGCACTCTGCCTGTTCATCAACACGACGCCGCGCGATGTGGATGTGCTCGCGAGGCGTTATCTGACGATCCAGATAATAGCGGTCGCCTGCTTCATCGTCTTTCCGCTCGAAGCAATCTTCGTACGGCCGGCCACCAGCGGCCTGCCCGGGTTCATGTTCGCTGTTCTCGGTGGTTTCGATAAACCGTTCAACCAGGCGCCGTCGCTGCATATCGCGCTGCTGGTGGTGATCTGGGACCATCTGCGCGGCCGGTTGCCGCGCAGGGCGCGGCTTCTCTGGCACGTCTGGTGCTTCCTGATCGGCGCCTCCGTGCTGACGACGTGGCAGCATCACGTCATGGATATACCGACCGGCATGCTTCTCGGTCTGTTTGCCGTCTGGCTTTTTCCGCGCGATGCCGCTTCCCCTCTTGCGAATTTTACTGTGAGCGGCGATCCAAAGTCGCGCCGTCTTGGCATCTGCTATTTCGGTGGTGCCGCCGCATTTCTCGGCCTTGCAGCGCTCTGCACTCCTCTATCACCCGCGGCACTTCTGTTGCTCTGGCCGGCTGTTGCGCTGGCGATCGTCGCCGTCGGATATTTCGGCGCCGGCCCGCAGATATTCCTGAAACGCGCCGATGGCCGGGCCGCGCTTGCCAGCCGCTGGCTGCTGGCACCCTACCGGCTCGGCGCGACCATCAACGTCTGGCTCTGGACACGCAAAATGCCGGCATCCGTGGTGATCGCTGATGGCGTCCATCTCGGTCGTTTTCCGCGTCGCCGCGAGGCCGACCGTTTTGCCACGGTGATCGACATGACCGGCGAACTTCAGCGCCCGAGCGGGACGCTTGCGCGCTGGTGCAGTTTTCCCGCCCTCGATCTTACAGGCCTCGACAAGATCCAGGCGCGAGCCGCGGCTGATGTCATCGAGGCTGCGCGTCACCAGGGACCGGTCCTCGTCTGCTGCGCGCTCGGTTTCCAGCGGAGCGCCTGCGTCATCGTAAGTTGGCTGGTCATCAGCCGACGTTGCGAAAATCCGACCGAAGCCTTGCAGCTGATCGAACGCGCGGGGCGGCGTGTTTATCTGCCTGTGGAAAGTATCCATGCTGCGAAGGAAGGCGTGCAATGACGCAGTGGAAAACCGCGGCCTCCGCGACGGCGCGAAATCTCGGCCGCAATTCAATGTTCTGCGGGCTGATAGCGCTGTTGCCACTGATTGCCGGCCCGATCACCGGGGGATATCGAGGCCTCGCCCCAACGCTCGGCTGGCTCCTGATGCTGGTTTTCTGCGGGATTGTCCTTGCGCTGGCGATCCATCTTCTCTTCGATGCGCTGTTGTTTCGCCTCGTATCGAGCCATGAGACAGAGGCCGCCGGCCTTGCCGCCGTCGACGACCTGCTATCCCGGATGCAGCTTCGCAAGCCTGACGGGGCACCGCCTGGCCTCGAGAGCCGGATTGCCGGATCGCGCCGCATCGTCTGGCAGCAGCGGTTTGCGCTCGTCCTCTATCTCGTGATTTTCGCGATCCTTCAGCTCAATGCGAGCGGCGGCCAGCCGCTAGGCTGAGTGGCATGCCGTTGCGTGTCCGGCAGGTCTTGCCCGCGCCATCGGCGCGTTCAGCCGGTGCCGATTTCTCTGTTGAGCAGACTGGTCACAAAAGGCACGGCTTGAAAAACGGCTATTGAAAACACTCATCTTTTTCAGAACCATACCCGGGTAGATGTCACTATTGTCTATTCACTTGCGTCACGATTCAATGGCCTGGATAGGCAATGGCGCAGCAAAAAGCCCCGGAACTTGGTTCCGGGGCTTAATTTCTTGGCTGATTTTCTTGGGCCGTTCAAAGGCTCCTGTTTCGGAACTCCTCGATGTCCGAGCGCTTGAAGATGTTGTTGATCGAGGTATCGGTGTGCGACCAGAATGGCGTGATCCCCGCCGCCTTCAAAACTTTGTAAAGCTGATTGCGCTTCATCCATCCCGCGCAGAAGTTCGTCAGGCTGTCATGGTCCTGGAAGAAACGCTCCACGGATTCGAATGTTGCTACATCGAAGGCTTTCCTGCCGTGACCAGGTTCCCAACGCAGGATTTCAAAGAAGCCGGAGTAGAAGAAGGCCTTCCCGGGTCGTGTCTGGAGACTGAACTTGGCGGCCAACTCGTGGATCTTGAGTCCAGGGGGCTGTTTGACGAGGAGCGCTCGAACCTCACGGCGATCAACCAAGATTCTCTCGAAACCTGCTTTTGACGCGTCTTCGTCGAGGTACGTCTTCGACAATTTCCCATCAAGATAGGCAAAGATCACCTCAGTGACCTCGCGAGAAAACCCGCGCGTCGCGGATCTCAGCGGAACGAGATCGTCTGTCAGCGGTGTTGTCTCCAGCCCGTCCATCCACCGTTCTAACATCGCGTCGGTATCCCGACGGGAAAACATCTCCTTCATGTTGGAGGTCGTTCCGTAGATGGACTTGAACAGACCAGCCCTGACAAGTCTTCGGACGGTAACCTGCAGGAGTCCGAGACGGGCCGCCAGAGCCTCGATGCTGATCCGATCGTGATAATCGGCGGCCGCTGCCTCGACATCGGCGACCGAGACTACAACAGAGCTATCCTTCTTCCCGCGCTCGGAGGGCGGAATTGCTCCGCGCTCTACAAGGATCTTTCGAAGGACCGTGAAGTAGACGCCGGTCTCAAGTTCTGCAGATCGGAGCGTATGCCACCGGCGAACGCCACCGCCTCCAAGGAAACCGTCTTCCGGCCCAATCGGAACGGTCTCGAAGGCATGGTCGCGGACCATCTCGATCATTGGCTGCAACTCCGCCATGTCGATGTTCGCGCTAAGATATTCTCCGAACTTTCCATACAAGCCCAGGGCCTTACGATGATGTTCGTTGACGAAGCTATCTCCAGCCTCGCTTAGGAACGACAAGAAGCTGCTACGGCTTGACAGCAAGTCAAAGCCGATCTTGCGCGAGGGATGGACCAGCCCCGTCCTCATTCCTGTTCGACCGCGACGCGTGTCCGGTGATGCCATTTCGCCGATGATTGTGCAGAACCGCAGGGCCATGAAGCAGGGTAGGGGATCGAGGAGGTCGTTGCTCGTCTGGCTGCCGGCGACGCGATCGAAAAAGTAGGAATCGTAGGGATGGATTTCCGTATCCTTCACGTCCGCGATTGACTTCTCGATTTCGCGATAGTTGGTCCGCACGTGAGCCGCAAAATCCAGCTTCATGTCACCACGGTATTTCACCTCGGAGGTGACAAGCTCTACGGAATGCTCTGGACAGACTTCGATCGAAGTTAAAAGCCACGGGAATCGTGTCCGTAGCCGTACATCAAGACGGCCAGCGCCATTGTTGAAGTCGCCTTCAATGCATTTGGGGCAATACCTTGGGGCAGTCGTGAAGAGAGCGGGCGTGGGAAGGCGCTGTGTTCCGAATGTGAACCAATGGTGGTCGAAGTTAATGCTGCGAGTCATCAGGACACTAGCTTCGATCCCTGTAACGGCGGAAAGGCGGTCACAGACATCAGCGGGCTCAGCCCATCGATCGAGGCGGAAACCCATGTGCCTGTGAAAATCTCGCAGACTACTGGCTCCATTCGCCGCGGCAAGTCGCGACATGTAGGTGGGAAGCGGTTCGATCGGACCCAGTTCCGGAATACGTGCAAGAAGGACCATGCTACGCCCCCTTCTTCTTCGACTTGAGGAGCATTTCGTCCTTGGCGATCACCTTGGCAAGCGCCTCTCGGGGATCGATACTCTTCCAGTCGTCCTGCAAAAAGACGTTTTCAGAGGGACGGCAGCCGGTGTTGAGGGCGTAGACCGATGCGTAGTGCTTCAACGTGACGACGTTAGGGTTTGCCTTTTCAGGGCAGACGATAGCGCGCTCGGCAGCGGCCTGAATGGTCTGGATGATCGTGCCGCACGCACCAAGGCAGCCGTGAATGAGTCTGTACATGAACTCCTCATTGTCGGTTTCTCCGAGCGACAGGCCTTCACCCAGGAAGATCTGCTTCTGTACGTCGAGGAGCGCCTTGGCGTCCTTGCCCGTCATCTGCTTCAGCTCAATGACGAAGCTGCGGTTGCGAAGCTGCGCGTCGCCGTCCTCCGGCGAAAGGAAGCGAGCGAGGGACGGCACCCCAGAGAGGATCATGTGCAAGGGCCAGCCCGGGATCTGCAGTAGGCTCTTGATGATGTCGGAGACGTTCTGGATATCCTTCGTCATCGGACCCTTGAGCACATGCTGCATCTCGTCGACATGCATGAACAGAATCCGGTTGTTCCTGATCACCTCCTTGAGGAGCTCAAACAATTCCTGTTCCGTCAGTCGGCTCGGAACCATCGGATAGCCGCAGGACGCCAGGGCCTTGCGGGCAAATCCCTTGAGCGTGATCGGCCTCGGTGCTTCGAAGGAAACGAAGGGTTTGAATTCCTCGCCGGTAGACGTGACGTAGGGAAGAAATTCAGGCCGCTTCGGAATGTGATATTCCATCGAGCGAGTCTTTCCGCTGTCAGACTCTCCCAGAAGCCAGAGTGCCCGACGTTTCCCTGATTCACCGAAGAACGCCGCTGCGGCATTTTCGGTCAGCATGTCGATGCCCTCGGTGATGAGATCGTCTTTCGGCATCTTCACGTACTTCGCCTGTGTCTTGCCGCGACGCTCGGCTCTCTGCTGCCGATCATGGCTCATCGTGGCCAGAAGCGCCTGCGCTGCGTCATTGAAGTTGGGAAGGCTGCTTTCGACCAAAGCGGCCATCCCTCCCGCGTTTGGGTTGACTGGAAGGGCGTCGTCGGGCGCGATGGGGAGGCTGATGATGTTTGAGGACTGCGCGGTCATCGGTATTACTCCTGAGTTGGTTCGGTTGAGCGAAGAAGTGGCCGCTGTTTGTCAGTCGGCGTCGTAGGGGCGAAAGGCGCTGGTGCGGTCGATGCGCGCCGCCGCGTCGATGAAAGCGGACAACGTCAGAGGCTTGGGTGCCGCGAGATAAGCTAACGGTACCGGCGTGCTGCGGATGGCCGCGTTTGCCTGTGCAACGGTGCAGGGGCGGGATTTGGTGGTCAGGCGTGGCATGGTTTCTCTCCTGGTTTGATGTTTGGCCAGCCCGCGCAGCCCATCGCGCGGGCCATCGTTCGAAGAACGTCAGCTCTCAATCGTGAACGAGAATCCGTCGCTCTCTTCGCCGTATGCCAAGCCGGACTCCTCTGGCTCGGGGGCGGAGTTCTTCTCGCCGAAGTACGCATCGACTTCCTTCTTGTTGCGGGCGAGGAAGCGAAACTCCTCGATGGAGGTCGTGAGCGGGTCATGTGCGATCGCGAGCGGAGCCAGTTCCTTGCCGCTTAGGATGTCCATGGTGATCTCGCGAGCAAAGCGCTCGTGCTCGACCTTGCGATAGGCGGCTTCGCTGGGGATGTCGGTTCCGAGTTCGGCGCGGGCCGCGGCGGCGATGCCGGCTTCGCGGAGATCATTGATCGCCTTCAGCATCGTCGAGAGATTGATCTCAACGTTCTTCGCGTGGGTCTTCGAAACCTCCGTCATCGCCTCCGTCCACTCCCAGACGCTGACGCCTTCCGGCAGATGCTCTGCGACGAGGTCACGCCACTTGAAGCCGTCGTGGAAGGAGATCGTCCGCAGACTGAAGCGGTCGATGCGGACCTTCACCTCGACGCTCGGGGAATTCGGCAAGGCCGCGCGTTCCGCCCAGAGGCGTTCGAGCTCGCGCGACTGATAGTGGATCCCAAGGAAGACAATTCCGCGGGCGGAAACCTTGCGCTTGATGACGGTTCCGAACATGACACGGCGCTGGCGCTGGCTCAGCGGAGGGAGCATGGCGTATTCGCGCGACAAGCGCATCCAGGCATTAGCCGGCGTCTCCCCACCAAGACCCGAATGCGGCTGGTGGTGATAGATGTCGACGATCGCACGGGTCAGGCAGCGGCAGACTTCGTCCACGTTGAGAACAGCGTTTCCTTCGCCATCGTAGTCACCCTTGGCGTAGACGCTGGAGAACGTGCGGCCATCGAAGTAGGCGAGGAACTTCTGTCCGAACGAACGGAAGACGGATTCAATGGTGCCACGTGCCGACGCCATGCCTGCCGGCGGGATCGTGTGCACGCAGTGGAGCGCTGCAACGGCCTGACGGAAGCCGGTGTCGATGAATCCCGCTCCAGCGTCGGTGACAAGCTCACGGGGAACGAATGAATGGATCCAACGGCTCTCGGCGCCCGCTACTTCCGCGATGTGCTCCTTCTCGGTGACGATCATTTCGAGCGCTGCGATCGACGAATGTGAGGAGTTCGCGCGGGTGCTGAACCGGAGAGCAACGATGCAGCGGGTTGCAACGTCGATAGCGACGGTGATCCACACACGCACCTTCGTCAGTGCCTCGCGCTGCTTCTCCGTCAACGTCAACCAGACCGGAGTGAGGACGAACCAGGCGTGAAGGTCTACCTTCCACTCGTCCATCTCGACGCGCTCGCCGGGTGCGAAGACCTGCAGGCCGTCGCGAACGGGAGCGAACTTCTTCTTCGCTGCGTCCTCGCCGAAGCGGGCCGCGTGAAGGAAGTATTCGCCCATGCCCTTGATCAAAGCCTCGAACGAATTGCGGGAAGGCATCTTGTAAAGGTGACCGCCCTTGGGGCAGGCCTCGTTGCGCTTCTTGATCTCAGCCTGGAGCAAGCCGAAGCAGAAGCGCATCGAGGGACGCTTCTCGGTGGCGTACTTCTGGGAGAACTCGGTCCAGAGGCGCAGGTCGGCCGGATGGGCCTTCGAGTAAGAGCCGGGACCCTTGCGACGGCTCACCAGCACGGCCGGATCGCAGCCGCCCTCAATGTAGAGATTGTAGAGACGGCGGAAGTGGCGGGCATTCGGAAGCGCTACGATCGTGTTCTTCTTGCCTGCCTTTTTGGAGGTCCATTTCAAGAGCACGTGCTGACGGGCGAGCGGCAGGACGTACTTATCCAGGCAGTCGTGACCGAGCGTAACCTTGCGCTTCCAACCCATCTCAGCGAGACGCGGATCCTTCTTGCCGATGAGTGTCAGGACGAAGTCGAAGGCGTCGGCGTAGACGAGGGCGCGGCGAGCCTGGTCCTCGGGGACATCGACGATGTCGCGCCCGAGCCTGAGCGGCGAGAGTTCGAGTCCCTGGCGATCCACCTCGACCTTATTGTCGAGGTGGAGGATGTACATGGTGGCATGCGAGAACTGCTGGACAACGCCGTCCTTGTTCCGGAGTTCGCTGTAGTCCGGCGTCTGGCGGACAACCGTATAGTCGACGGTGTCGATCTTGACGGACTTGGCGTCACCCAACCAGAACATGGGCGCTGCGTTACGGGTGGCGAGGGCGTAGGGATTGTGCATGTTCATTGCTCTGTTCTCCTTTGCTAGAGCGTGACGATCATGAGGGTGGTGTCTTCGATGCGTCCGGGTGCGGCAGGGCGCAGGAGGCCTTCGTCGATGAGGCACCAGAGGGCAGTGCGGCGATGAGCGGGGACTTCGGCGCCTACGAAAAGGGCACGGAACCTGACCGGACCACGGACTCCCTTCACCACCTCGAGCGCCGCCTGATATTCTTCCTCGTTGCGGAGGCGGCGCGAGAGAAGGATCTCGCGTGCATTCTGCGCGGCGTCGTCGGAGGCGAACTTCTCGGTCACGAAGTTCACGTCATCCAAGAGGCCGTTCATACCCTGCTGTTTGATGCGCAAGAGCGTACCGACGAGGTCGGTTTCGATCAGCTTCAGGATGGGCTTTGCGGCGATGCCGATCTTCCGGCCGTCCTTGAGACGAGCGCAGATGTCAAACGTGTGTGTATGAGACTTGCCGTCGGTATCACGGTAGGGGAGCGTCGGCTGCTGTGTCTGGAGCTCGACGATGTCGTGGTTGGTCTGGAGGATGAGGGTGGCATTGCGTTCCACCGAACTCTCGAAGGTGAGTACCTGGGGAGCGTTGTTGTTCGCCACCAAGGTTCCGCGGTAATTAAACGGAGACTTCGCGGACGGCGTGCGGTCCCCGTTGGCCGGCAGCGGCTCGGGGTACTCGAGAGGGGTCGTCGGCGTGCCGTAGGTTGCCGATGAGGGGATCGTATAGTCGATCGTGTCGCCGAGGCGGACGCGGACCAGGTGGTGCTTGATGAGATGTTCGCGACGCACGAGATACTCCTTTGGTTGTCGTGAAAAATCGGCATGGAGGTCCGGCCGCGGTGGCGATAACACCGCGTTCGGCAGCTTTGATTTTCGGGAAGGATCAGCCCGCTATGCTGCGGGAAGCTTTAGGTTTGTAAGTGCGCTCGGCGCAGAGCGCCGACACCTGCTTTCGTCATCATGCAGCCTCCTCGATGAGGGTCTTGGTGACCTCGTTCGCGAAGTACAGCCGCCATGCAGCCTCTGCGGCCTCATCGAAGCGCCACGAGTTTTCGTCGCCAAGCTCGTCGAGCAGGAGTTTGAAAACGAGGTGTTCGAAACCGTCGAGGCGGCAGGCGAGGCGCACCGACTTTTCGATGAGACCTTTGTCCTTGGCTTTGATCTCAACTGCGGTGGGTGCCGGCTGGCGCGCCAGATGCTCTCGATGCTCTCGATGCTTCTGCTTGGTGATGCGCGCGATGACGCGGTTGGCCTGCTCGATCTGATTGAGATCGGAATCCAGGAGGGTCTGGAAGAAGTCGCTTCCCGGCTTGCCACCATCACGACTGACGTCCTCTGATGAGGCGGTGGTGTCATGGAGCCGGCCATCCAGCATTTCCACGAAGGCCTCGTACGTCGGGATCCCGAGCGGAGCCACATTCAGTTCGGAGAGCTGCAGGTTCAGATCCCTGAAAGCGGACATCGCACCATCCCAGAGCGCGTGTACCTGACCCGGGCACTTCGCGGCGAGATACAGTACGTCGTCGAGAGCATGCTGTCGCAGTTCCTCAAACCCGAACTTCCGCTGGACATCGGGATACTGCAAGGTGTCGCCGAGGACGTCGATCGCGTCCTGGATGAGCTCGATCGCATTGTGGTACTTCATGGTCTTCTCCTTTTTATGGCGGTAGGGATGACGCGCCGCCTCCTCGGCGGCGCGCAGAGATCGGTCAGTGGATACCGGCGGCACTCGCCTCGGCGCGCAGAAACGCGAGGAAGGTCTCGTAGGGGACGCACCGCAGCGGCGGAGCATCCATGGAGGCCAAGCTCAGGTTCACTTCTTTGATCGCGCTGGACATCCAGTCCCAGACCTCCCGCGAAGCTCCGGGGATGTCTCGGGCGGCCTGAAGAGCTTCCTCGATAACTTCACATTCAACCTCGGAATGCCCCATCTCTTCGCGGATGCGGCGCTGCTCGTCCCAGTGATCAGCGATCTGCTGGAGGGTGCTCTCGATGAGCGGGTTGATCTTGGGAGTGCGGACGACAGGCGGTTTCATGGTGTTTTCCTTTCTTGTGGGTTCGATTAGGTCAGTGGAAGTTGATATCGAGGGCCCGCGCGGCAGAGGACACGAGGTCGAAGGTGTGGACCTGCCGCAGCCGGCCGAAGCGCATGTACCGGACGAACTCGTCCGGCATGGAGTTCACGATGCGGCGGAAGGTGGTGAGCGACGGCTTGCGGACCGGCACGCTGTTCCGTGCCGCGTCCTCGTCGACAAGCGCGCACAACAGTCGGTAGATCTGGCCGACACTCGGTCGAGCTGCATCTGCGTAGGCGACAGCGGCGATCCGGAACAAGTCGATTTCGTTCCTCGTGAAGTAGTAGCCGCGCTTCCTGCGGGCCCACTGGCGGAGTTCGGGTAGGAAGTGTTCCGGAATGCGGTCGCCAACCAGAAGGCGTGCGTCATCGTTCTTCTGCAGCATCGTGCAGTTCCTTTCATCCGTTTCTGTGTGGTGGGAGCGGATCCGCAGAGGCTAATCCGAGCGCCGATCATGATGACCGGCATCCCCAAGCCTCAATGCGAGGCCCTCGGTTCGGATGTCTTCCGGAGAAACCAGAAAGTTCCGGCGAAGCAAGCTTCGACAGAACTCGGTGTCGTCACCGACGGTGACGACGCAGCGACATCATTGTCGCGCGTGGTGGATGTGCTGGAGGGGGTCTTTCTTGGACTTGGACATGCTGTTCCTCATTTTCCAAAACTAACTGGTCTTGCTGAGGGAAGGGTGGCCTCCAGGAGGTCACCGAAGTCGCATCGATGCCTTAGGCGGCTTGTTGGCCCTTCCGAGCCCGATATGTCGATGTGACTTGTTGCATGTCTTGCAGTTCCTTGATGGGTGACCCGAATTGGATCGACGAGTGTGAAAATACACAGTTCGATGTGACTTGCAACGGTGCAGTTTCGACACTCGTTGCTGCAATGACTTGATTTCTCTTAAGAAATCGGCTGCTCAGCATTAATAAATAGTTAAAAAAATGGTTAATATTGAGCGCATTGATCTTATGTTTACTAACGTGGCCCCGGGCTCGTCGCGTTGGCTGGCCATGATTTGTAAATTTCGGGTCCCGATTTGACACGAATTCTGCTCGGTGAGAAAACTACACGAACAGCAACATTTTTTTTCGAGACCGCCGTCGTTTTCGCCGATCGAGCTGCGTCTATTCAGATTCAAAGCGAGATTTGCGGTGACGGTGCGGCTGTTCGCGATCTGGTCGATGCAATTCGAAATGAGCTGACAGCAAGGGGCGTCCGCGATCGCACTTCCGCCGGGCGACGGTATCAAGTCTGGTAACGAAGTCCAATCATCGAAACACCAAGCAGTTCGTCGCTCCGTCCCGGGGTTCGAAGTCCCATTGATCCGCAGGTTCCACGAACCACTTGCGCTTGACGGGTTCGTACAGGCCTGGAAGCGGAAATTCCTCATTGATGAACATGAAATCAGGAATGTCTCGGGTCACTATCGGCATCCCATAGCGGATGGCGATTGCCGCTATCGCAGGATCACATCCGAACCGGAGATCGTCGTCCGGATCATTGCTTGCCCAGAACCTCCTAAAACGTGGAACAGTCGCCATCCGCGCGATCAGCCGGGAAACAGCGGAGTCCATCTGAGGAACGTAGACGTTCGTTTCCAACATTCTATCCAACCAGGCGAGAAGGGGTTTCGCCCGATCCGGGTTGACGTTGTTCAGCATCTGGCCCCCGCGTTCCAGTTCGAAAACGGCCGGCGCCGGAACTGCTACGATCCTGTCCGGGAGGGATGCGAGAAATCGCTTCACTTCCTCGACAGGTTTCGGCCCCCTGGCCTCACTCAGGACACTTGTATCAAGCAGGATATGCATGTCCTTTCCCCGGAGCGTTTCATGCGATCGTTCCGGAAGATGGTTTACGAAGGATTAACCGCCTAGCGGCACAAGAGGAGATGATCTATCCTCAAGCCGAGAGAGGATTCGTAAGTGATGCCACGCAAAGCCAACGAATGGACCATAGAAGAAGTTGAACTCAATGTGCTCAAGCTTCTTGAAGCCGCCAGGATAAATGGACCTCAGAGGATTGTTGACCCACTGAATGGGTTCTTCATCGTCTCCCACACGAATCCTCAACCGAAGCCCAGCATCATTAAATTCCTCGTTGAAGACGGCGTCGATGAGTGAATGCAATTGGCTGCGGGCTTGCGCTTCCAGGTCCGCCGCAGTGTTCCTGAGGCATCGCTGCAGCTTCATGGTTCGAATAGGAGCGATAGGATCTCCAGTCGGGAAATCGCTAAGCCAGCGTGGGGCGTTCGCCACCGCAATAATCTATGTTGATCTCCGAAGCTGATTGAATGGTTTGCTCAACGTGCGTGGCCACAGGCTTGAACCGGTTGCGTGGCCACACTATTGTCTCGCTCAGACACGGAGCTAGGACGATGGACGTACGCGTTCTCAAGCACGTCAGAGAGATGCGCACCGCTTCGAAGAATGACTTCGTCGAGGGGCTCGGCCGCACGCTGGTCGAAGTTGCCGGCGGCAGCCTGACCGACCGGAAGGCCAAGGACGGCCTGAGTGGTGTCCTTAGGCGCGCGCGCGAGGGAGTGCCTCAGATAATCGGCTGCACCGAAGACGCCGCCGTGGTCATCTCCGTTAAGGATCTCGCGACGCTACTCGACGCCGCCAAGGAGCAGACGTTTGGCGAGGCACTCGACAACGTTGGCTTCACGCCGTACCGCGGCGCGCGCATCGTAATCGGCGCGGGCCGGAACCGCGAAACGCTTAGGCGCAGCGGCGACGCCGTTCCGCCTCCGACGGCCTGACTGCATGTATCTACTTTCGACGTGGCCCCCGGACCAGACTGACGGTCAGCCAGAGATGCTCCGGTGGTGAGGCCGGTCTGCGCGGCGGAAGTTCACGCCAGCGTCATCTCGGTCGCCCATCCTAGCTCGCTTCTTCTAGTTTGACGATGTTGGGCGGCTCAAAGGCCGTCTGAAGATTCCGGTTGACGTCGTTTTCGGCGTTCTCTATATGTTCCGATCATGAAGCTCCAACAACGACAATATCAACGACGCTGATCGAACCGCCGCCGGCGGCACTCCTTCAACCGTGTCTGGGTATCGTCATGAGTTCCGAGAGTTTCCACACCCGCGGTCGCGACAGTGCGCGCGCTGAACGTATCTTCTTTCCTCCAAGGGCAACCATCAAATGCGCCGGTGATCGCCTGTTCCGATCGCAAGCTGCGCGCGACCTGGGCTGTCTCCTTGATGTCGATCCGGAAGTCGAGTCCTGGGCGTGCCAGCCTTTTGAGCTGAAGATGCTGGATCGAATCCACATCCCTGACTTCCTCGTGACTTACTCGACAACACGAAGGTGCCTGCTCGACGCATGCGAGACCGGCGGCGACTTTGCGATCAGTGAGGCCGCGGCCTCCATGGGGTATTCGCACCGCTTTGTCACCCGAGAGGAGAGAGAGGGCGGCTGGCGGCTCCGCAATGCCCGAGATCTCCTACGCTACGGAAACTATCGTTGCCCGCTGGGCGACCGCATCCGGGTGATAGCCGAGCTCGATGAAGTTGGTTCATTCTCGGTGGCCGAAGGGCTTGGCCTCTTTCGTGAGATCTCACCGATGGCAGGCCTAGCATCGCTTGTCCTCCAACGGATCCTATCGGTCGATCTCGATGAAGAATTGATCAATCCCGACACCGTCGTCCGACGCGGCGAGCGATAGGAAATTACCATGAACATGAATTTTTCCGAACGCGCGGCGACCCTCGAGGTGACCGCATGCTCCTATTCGGTTCGCAAAGCCTTGCGCAAGGCAGATGTCTTCATGCGCAACGAGAAGGCTGTAGGGCTCATCATCCCCCGGGACAGAGAAATCGAAAAATATGACGATGCGCTCAGGAACGTCCTGCGATCCACCAAGCGCAGCGAACTCTACGCGCAGTGCGCCGTTGAAGTCTCCCATCGTGGTAACGCTAACTGGCTTCAGGCGGCGGACATCCTGAAGGCGAAGACTGGCGTCGTGCTACTCATACCTCATGGGGTCGCCATTCCCTCCGACATAAGGGTGTCCCTGGACGAAGTCATGCAAGTCGAGGAGATCCGCCCGTCCCATCTGGTGGCGGCCATCAAGACCTTGCGCAGAGAACCGACCACCCTTGAGGAAGCCCGGTTATTGCTGTCGTATCCCCAGGACTTGATCTTCCAGGCACTTCGACCGGGCAGAAGCGTTCAGCAGGCTCTCGCGCGGCTGTCGGACGCGGTTGAAGCAAAAGCCGAGAGGCCACCGATAGGCCCCGTGAGCTTCGGTGTCGAAGAACTCCCGGGTTTCGGGCAAGCAAAGGAATGGGCTTTGGACCTCGCCGAGGACCTTCGCGGGTGGACGCACGGATCGCTGGCTTGGAGCGACATTGATTGCGGCCTCCTGTTAAGCGGACCGCCGGGCACCGGCAAGACGATGTTCGCGCAGGCGGTTGCAAAGACCTGTGGCGCCGCGTTCGTAAGTGCGTCCTGTGCTACGTGGCAGGCTAAAGGGCACCTCGGAGATTTCTTGGCCGCCATGAGAAAGACATTCAGCGAAGCGGCAGAGAAAGCGCCCTGCATCCTCTTCCTGGACGAATTCGACGCGGTTGGGGACCGAGCGAAATTCAGGGGCGACAATGCAAATTACTGCGTCCAGGTAGTGAACGGTATTCTTGAGGCTCTCGATGGGTCACCCCGCCGCGACGGCGTCGTCGTCATCGCGGCGACAAACTACCCGGATGCGATCGATCCCGCACTGCGGCGACCCGGTCGCCTCGACAGGCACATCAAGGTCGAGCTTCCCGACCATGACGCACGGAAGGACATCCTGACACTGCACCTGGGAACGGAAGTTTCTCCGGATGTGCTCGCCCATTCCGCGCGCGCCACAAGGGGATATTCCGGCGCGGCTCTTGCCCAGCTCGCCCGGGATGCGCGGAAGCAGGCCAGACGCGCAGGGCGATCGGTCACCGCCGACGATGTCCGGGCTGTCACACCTTCATTGATGCCTCTTGATCCATTCACGCGACGCACTGCGTGCGTGCACGAGGCCGGGCATGCCGTCGTGGGGACAGAGCTGGCATACGGTGAGATCGCGGTCATAACGGTGGTACGGGAGTTGTCGCCCTGCGACGATAGCGCCGGCTATGTTGTCTGGCGGCGTACCAAACTGCTACAGAGGACGCGGGGGTCCTATGCGAACGAGATCGCCACGGTTCTTGGGGGCAGGGCAGCCGAAGAAGTTGTTCTAGGGTTTGTTACTGACGGTTCAGGGGGCATGAACGGCTCAGATCTCCATCGCGCTGCTGATATCGCGACGGTTATGGAGGCGACGTTGGGCATGGGGCACGGGCTTTCCTACAGCGACGTGAAAACTTCCGAGGATATTGAGAAGCTGCGTCGCTCCGATCCTGTCCTGCGCAAACGCGTGGAGAAGCTTCTCACCGCCGAACTCGAACGGGCCAAGGAGATTGTCCGGAAACGGCTCGAAGATGTCGACACCCTCGCGAAGGAGATCATGAAAAGAGAGCTGCTGTCCGGAGATGAGGTTCGGGAGATGCTTGCGCGCCGATGATTCGTCGGCGGGCAAGGCTAGGATCAGCGCGGAGGGAAGCTGGAGCCGAGTCCGAGATCACCGAATACTTCCGTCCTCGAGATGCCTTCTGGGGAGGAGATGCGAAGTCCATGCTGCACCGCGACCACTTAGATGGCCTGTGGTGCCTTGCGCGATCGAAAAGCATTCTGATGCGAGATGAAAAAACGCATGGAGATAAGAATGCACGAATTTCGAATCAAACAGATCGAAATGGGATATTCGGTGGCTTTGGCCAGCGCGATGAGGGGCAGCCGCGCTGGCTTCGTTCGAGTCGAACTGAAGAGAAATTTGGACTTCGTGAGGAGCCATTGTTCATCCGAAGTTCAACAGCTCTATAACGACGCGCTTGCCTGGCTACAGGGCACGCCGATTACGGCCTCGCGCTAATCGAGCGGGTATTTTTCAACGTGCAGATCGAATTCATCTGTTTCGGTCGTTGGATAACGCACGATCGCCGCCTGGGGATCCAGCCCCCATTCGTTTGTGAATGCAAACCAAGACCATATCGGAGTGCCATGCTGATCCTTGAATGTCGAGCCGAATGTCCGCACTGGTTGTGCTTCTGACTTCGTGAGGTCTTGGAATTCGAAACCCGCCTCGATGTCCGCTCCGAGAGAGATGCTTCCCCGAACGCATTCGTTGATGAGAGGCCCCAGTATCCTCCAGTCATATGCCTCGTTTGCGCTGCTGGCATTCTTAATCGTGCATTTGATGTTCAGCATTCTGGAATCCTTTCATAATGCTTCGTTTCGGTGAAAAACCCTCATCGGTGCAATTGAGGGTGCTGCCATCATTTCCTGCCTGCCGTCGGAAGTCGCTCTCCGAGGTTCGAGCGCAGGCGGAGGTGCCCCCGCACCCGATCCGGAGCTGGACGCGGACTTTGCGGAACGGCACTGACTGCTCCAGCTCAGCCAGTGCATCTGACATCTGCGTAGCCAGGGCGATGATGTCCTTCTGAAAGGACATCAAGTCACTCTTCGTGGTGTCGAATGCTTCCGGATCCATCTTTCCCCTCATATCCGTTGTCCCATATCGGCACCCTCTTAAGAGCCCGGGAAAGGATTCGGTCAAATGCGATCGATCAACGAATTCAGTTGGATGGCGTAAGGCGAGGACATAATGCCGGGGGGCTTAACGGAGCCGGCGGATCCGGCCTGGGAGACTCTGTGAATAGTCGCGGAGCCTCCCAGGATATGATAGGATGCGGACGCATTCACCGCGGGAGGGGTAAATGCGCCGGGTCCTTCTGACTTTGATCCTTTGTGCGCAATCCGCATCGATGTCGGCAGCATCTGAGCTTGCGATCTTCCATACGGCTTCGTTCGGCAGCAGCCGGTCGGTCAGCCTCAGTCTGGCGGAAGGCAGGCCCGCGCGCGATCCCACGTTCGATTTCGACGTCGTCATCACGCTGTCGGAGTTCGACGGTGGTGGGACAGTGCTCTATCGGGACAGAGGAAGACACGAGGCAAGTGTTCGCTGCGTTTCGCCCGCCAGGGTGCGGATCAATTCCGCCGACTACGCGATCGACGTGTCGGCGCGGCCGGGGGCCGACTGGAAGCACGATCTATGGGCAGCGCTCTGCGCCGCTCCGGGTTCCTGAGCGGTAGTACGATCGATCGAGGCATCAGCCCTTCCGGGGGCGGATCTCCATGAACACGTATGGCGCTCCGGTCCCCGAGGGGATCGCATAAACGTCATAGGATGCCTGCGGGTCGTCGCCCATTCCCAACGAACCAGGCGGCATGCCGGGCACGGCCAGCCCCCGGAGGGAGGGGCGCTCCCGCAGCAGCCGCTGGACGGCCTCGAGCGGCACGTGACCCTCAAGGTAATATTCCTCGACAACGGCGGTGTGGCAGCCTTCCATATCGGCGGGCACGCTCAACCGCGCCTTGATCGTGGCAAGATCGCCCGTATCGCGGACGTCGACGGAATAGCCTGCGGCGGCCATCGCCTTCGCCCATGCCTGGCAGCAGCCGCAGGTCGGATCTTTGTAGATCGTCATCTCCGTCGGCAGGGTGCCATAGGCTCTTCCGGCAAGAAGGACCAGAGCTGAACTCGCCATTGCAACAAAGCTTCTCCTGTGCATGGTCTCCACTCCTCGAACTGCTGCCGCCCGGATTAGTCCGGGCGGCAGCAGTTCCGCTATTTTACTTCGGTGACAGTCAGCTTGCCATTCACGCGTTCGGCAACGAACTCGATGCTAGAGCCCTCCTTCAGCTTCTCAAGCAGGGCCGGGTCTTCGACGCGGAACACCATCGTCATCGCGGGCATGTCGAGGCTCTTCAGATCCTCATGCTTGATGGTGACCTTCTTCGCCTTGGTGTCGACCTTGTTCACCATGCCCTTCGTGAATTCCTGGGCGAAGGCACCGAAGGCTGCGCTGGTTGAGAGCAGGACGGCTAGCCCGATTTTGATCATTGCGATTTTCATCTTCATGGCTCCTTTTGGTGAGGGTTACTTCCCAGCGACGGTGACATCGCCGTGCATGCCGGCTTCGTAGTGGCCGGGGATCAGGCAGGCGAACTTGAACGCGCCGTCGGAGGTGAACTTCCAGACGATCTCGCCGGATTGACCGGCCGGAAGGCGGATCGAGTTCGGATCGTCATGCTCCATCTCGGGGAACTTCTCCATGACCGCCTTGTGCTCGAGGATCTTGTCTTCCTGGTCGAGCACGAACTCATGATCGACGGTCCCGGCATTCTTGATGGCGATCTTGACCGTCTGTCCCTTGCGGACGTTGAAGACGGCCGGCGTGAACAGCATCTTGCCATCGTCGGTTTCCTTCATCGTGACGCGGATCGTCTGCGTCGCCTTGGCCTTGTCGCCGGGCTCGCCGACTGCCATTTTCTCACCATGGCCGCCAGCGTGATTGCCGGAAGCGAGCGCCGGGGTTGCGAGGGCGACGAGCGCCAGTGCCAGTACATAGTTCTTCATGCGTAGATCCTTTTTGGATATGGGAGATTGAGCCTCAGCCGTTTGTCGGCTTGGGCGTGATTTGCGTCTTCGCGTCTTTGGCCTTGGTCGCGTCCGGCAGTTCGCCGGTCCACTCCCAGGCCTGCGTCCCGGGCGGGTTTTCGTACCAGCCCGGATCGGAGTAATCGTCCGCCGAGATGCCTTCGCGGACTTTGACGACCGAGAACATGCCGCCCATCTCGATAGGACCGTGCGGCCCCCAGCCGGTCATCATCGGAACGGTGTTTTCGGGGATGGGCATTTCCATTTCGCCCATGTCGGCCATGCCCTTGGTGCCCATGGGCATGTATTCCGGTTGCAGCTTTCGGATCTTCTCGGCGACCTTCGACTTGTCGGCGCCGATGAAGGTCGGGATGTCGTGCCCCATGGCGTTCATCGTATGATGCGACTTGTGGCAGTGGATCGCCCAGTCGCCGAGGTACTTGGCGTCGAACTCATAGGCCCGCATCGCACCGACCGGGATATCGATGCTGACCTCCGGCCATCGCGCCTCCGGGCGCACCCATCCGCCATCCGTGCATGTCACCTCGAAGTCGTAGCCATGCATGTGGACGGGATGGTTGCTCATCGTCAGATTGCCGACGCGGACCCGCACCCTGTCGTTCTTCGAGACGACCAGCGGGCTGATGCCCGGAAACACGCGGCTGTTCCAGCACCACATGTTGAAGTCGGTCATCTCCATGACGCGCGGCACGTAGGAGCCCGGGTCAATGTCGTAGGCGTTGAGCAAAAAGACGAAGTCGCGGTCGACGGGCATGAACGTCGAATCCTTCGGATGGACAACGAAGAAACCCATCATGCCCATTGCCATCTGCACCATCTCGTCGGAATGCGGGTGGTACATGAAGGTGCCTGATTTCACGAGGTCGAACTCGTAGACGTAAGTCTTCCCGACCGGGATGTGCGGCTGCGTGAGGCCGCCGACGCCGTCCATGCCGGACGGCAGGATCATGCCGTGCCAGTGGATCGTCGTGTGCTCCGGCAGCTTGTTCGTCACGAATATGCGGACGCGGTCGCCTTCGACGGCCTCGATCGTCGGTCCCGGCGATTGGCCATTGTAGCCCCAGAGATAGGCCGTCATGCCCTCGGCCATCTCGCGTTCGACCGGCTCGGCGACGAGATGGAATTCCTTGACGCCGTTGTTCATCCGGTGGGGCAGGGTCCAGCCGTTGAGGGTGACCACCGGCTGATAGTCCGGTCCCGAGGTCGGATGGAGCGGCGGCTGCATGTCCGCCGAGTCCATTGTCGGCGCGTCGGGCAGGCCCATGGCCGACGTCTTGGTCCAGGCGCCTGCCGCCAGCAGGGCAGCGCTGGCACCGAACAGTTGTCGTCTGTTGAACATGGTGAGTTCCTTTCTCAATGGCCGCCGCCACCGCCGCCTTCGGGGGCAGCGGCGACTTCGGTCTCTGCCGATGCGGTCGTCGCGCCGCCGCCATAGATCGCTGGCGCGAGATTGGCTTCGGCGAGCCAGAAGTCGCGCTTTGCGTTGACGGAGAGCAGGATGGAGTTGATCTTGTCGCGCGTGTCGGTCAGCAGCTCGAAAGTGTTCGAGATCATGCCGTTGTAGGTCAGCAGGGATTCCTCCTCGACCTTGGTGCGCAGCGGCACAACGCTGTTGCGGTAGTGCCGGGCGATGTCGTAGTTCGAGCGATAGGCCTCGTAGGCGGACCTCGCCTCCGAGCGGACGTTGACGGCCTTTTCTGCAAGCAGGTTCGCAGCCCGCATGTATGCCAGCTCGGCCTTGCGCATCCGGGCCTTGCCGGTGTCGAAGATCGGAATGGCGAATTCCAGTTCGACCTGGGCTGTCGTTTCCGTCTTCTTCTCGTCGTCCTCAATTTCCCGTTCCGTTTCAAAGCCGGTCAGGATTTCGAGGTCGGTGACATAGCGTGTCACCTCGGTGAGGCCGTACGATCTGGCGGTGGCTTCGAGTTCGAGCTTCGCGACCTGAAGGTCGATGCGGTTCTTAAGAGCCTCGGCCTCGATAGTGTCCCGTTTGACGACGGATTTCGGTAGCGGCGGCAGGCCGTTCGGAACCTGGTAATCAAGGTCCGAGCCCCACAGGCCCATGAGCCGGGTCAGCTCCTCCTTGGCAAGCCGCGCCGCCAGTCGGGCCTTCGCCGTCTCTCCGGCAAGTTCGGCGACGAAGACGTGCTCGCGGGCCTGGGCGCCCTTGGCCATCGCGCCTGTCTCGCCCAGCTTCTCCGCGAGCTCCGAAGCGGCGTCTGCCGCAGCCTGGGCGCGCTGAAGCTGGCCGACGTTCTCCCAGGCCGCCACCGCACCGATCCAGGCACGCCGCGCGTCGGCGGCGACCTGCAGCGTTCTCACGGCCGCTGTCAACTGCGCCTGGCGGAAGCGGGTGTCGGCGATCGCGATATCCCGGTTTCTCGTCGCGAGCGCCAGGACGTTCGTCGTGATCATCCCCTCGATGGTCTTGAAGGCCTCAAGTTCCGGGGTGCCTATTCCCGTCGTGCCGATGGAAACGGTCGGGTTGATGAACATTGTCGACTGCCAGGCATCGGCGGCGCTGTCGCCGAGATCGGCGTAGGCGGCCTGCAGGCCCTTGTTGTTCAAGAGGGCGATCTGGACCGCCGTCTCGACGCCGAGCGGCTTCTTTTGCGCGAGCAGGCTTTTGACCTGCGCAGCCGCCGAGCGGGCCTGGCTCTGGTTTTGTATCCAGACCGTCTGCTTCGTGGTCACAATCGCCGTCTTGTCGGCAACGGAAGCAAAACCAGCTTGCTTGCTTGAATATTCGGCGCCTGTGACGCAGCCGCTCAGGATCAGCGGGAACGTCAGCACCGTGACGAATTTTCCGAGGCCGATCATGAGGCCTCTCCCTTTTCAGGAGACTGCAGATCGTTCTGTCTGCGCCATGGCTTTGGATCGACCGGCTGCCTGGCGACGTAGCCCGAGACCGGCGACCGGTATGCGACCGGGCGGGGAGACGGCTCTTCGATCGCGGCGGGGAAAGCCACCACGTCGGGAGGAAGCGTGGATGCGCAGCCGCCGACAACAAGCGGCAGCCCCACCACAAAAAGCGAGGGTTTCATTATCAATTTTCCGAATAAGAGATGGCCTACGGCACCCGCCTAGATTCAGGCTGGCGACCGACATGGACCCGATCACGCGGGTGCGTCTCTAATCAGATATTCGGGGGACGATGGAGAGCCGGCAGTTCGCCGAGGGTCGTACGATCGTCGGCGAACTGCCGGATCGAGGTCACGACGGGTCCGCCGACGTCGGGGCCTTCGCAGATGATGCCAAAGCCGCCGCAGAAGTCCTTGCAGCATTCCTGCTTGACGAGCTTCGACGCGCCATCGCCATCATGGGATTCGTCGCCATGCGAGTGACCGTGATGGGCCGCGTCCGCCATGTCGTGGCCTTCGTGGGACTGTGTCACGTCCGAGACGACGGCCTCCAGATCCGGGAACGAGGAGCCGTGCATGGCGGCGTGGGCGTTCGACAGCGAGTACCCCGCCAGTGATACGATGATCACCAGCCGCATCATCACGAGCAGACTGCTCACGGTGATTCGGTACATATTGCCCATTCCTTACGAGCTACATGCAAAGCAGCGCAATTTCAATTAGGACCTATGTCTCGCCGATGTTCGAGTCCTTTATGTGGCGCGAACATCACGTTGTGCACAGCTAGGGCTTCCAACGCTGGTAAGGTCAATAGAGGCTGGTTCTTTTCTAACAATGATCGATTTCGCATCCTACTTCGGCCTTTTTGCCGCCGCTCTCGGTGCGGCGACGATACTGCCGATGCAGTCGGAGCCCGTGCTGGTCGGTCTTCTTCTCACCGGCAAGTTCTCCGTTCTGGTTCTACTCGCCGTCGCCAGTATCGGAAACACGCTTGGAAGCATCGCCAATTGGTTTCTCGGCCGCGGCGTCGAAAGGTTCCGGGATCGGCGCTGGTTTCCAGTCGGTGAGGAGGCGCTCGAACGTTCGTCCCGCTGGTATAGGAAATACGGAAAGTGGACGCTGTTGCTTTCCTGGATGCCGGTGTTTGGAGACGCTCTCACGATTGTCGCCGGAGTGCTCAGGGAGCCGCTGCTTCCGTTCACGATCCTCGTGTTCGTCGCCAAGACGGGCCGCTACGTCGTCCTGACGCTGGCCACTTTGCAGTTCGTGGGCTGACGGCTTCCTGCGCGGGAAGATCATCCGATCGACTGTCGCGTCACGGGCGATGAGCGTGTGCCAGGCCGCCGCGGCGAAATGCAGCGCGACCATCGCCAGGATGATCCTCGACCCGACGACATGGTACGGCGCGATCCCGAACCAGAAATAGCTTGCGACGAATCCCATGCAGGCCTGCGCGATGATTGCCGCGTAGAAGGTGTGGTGGAGCGTCGTTGCGGCCCGCCCGGTCCATGAGCCGGGTGCGCCGGTTTCAGGCGGCTGAAGTATACGAAGAACGAGCCTTTCGGCCATCAGCAGGCCGATCGCCATTCCGGCGTAGTTGTGGAGATGGTGCTGGACGACGTCCCAGTGCGACGGCGTCATGCCCATGTGGACGGCGTGGTGGGTTCTCTCGATGCTGCCGCCCGTCAGATACTGGACCGGCACCAACAGGGCGACCAGCCAGTGAAGTCCTATCTGGGCCAGAGAATAGCCAGCGTTCATCGATTCCCTCCCGGAAGAGGTGCAGGCTAGCCGGCGGCGGTTAATGTTTCTCATCGGCCTGTTGCCGAAACGCAAGGCCGCCACAGATCAAGGGAGATCTGGAACATTTCTGCAGCCGTACGGTTCTACAGCGGAACGGAAATCCAACCAAATGAGACTTGGGAGCATATTCCACTACGCGCAGGTCGTCGTCGTCGCCCTACTGGTGGCGGCGCCCTTCGGCATGGCCGCGGGGTCGTCCGCCGTCGAGACGGGGCATTGTCCCGTCACTGTGGAGCATCATCGCGATAGCGGGCATGTGTGCGGACAGCAGGCCGCGTGCTGTTCGACGACGCACTGCTGTCCGATGCTTCCGGAACTCGCAGCGGTCGAGACGCCGCGCCTGGAGCGGGGTCGGCACGAAAGAACGCCGTCCGACTCCCGGCCGCTGCTGCTGATCCGCGCGATCGATCCGCCGCCCCGAAATTCCGCTGCTTAAGACCCAATCCATCTTCAATCCGATATCGGAGCACGATCATGAATACGCTCTCCACACTAGCCGTTTCCGCGGTTGCCGCCGCTGCGTCCCTCGCAATCCTTCCATCAGGCGCGTCCGCCCAGGCGACGATCGCCTATCCGGAGAAATGCAAGTCCCAGGGCATGGATATGCCGAAGACGGACATGTCGTCGGCGGGCATGCAGATGGGCGAAATGACCGACCACCAGAAGGCCTCGATGGAAGGCATGAAGAACATGGGCATGAACATGATGCAGGGAATGATGAAGAAGGACGCTGACGTCTCCTTCGTCTGCGGCATGATCGCCCACCACATGGGTGCGATCAGCATGTCGGAGGTTGAACTCAAGTATGGCGACAACGACGAGGCCAAGCAGATGGCCCAGAAGGTCATCGAAGCCCAGAAAAAGGAGATCGAGGAGATGTCCAAGTGGGTCGACAAGGAAGTCAAATAGGAGATTGCACCATGCATCACATGTCGACTGAAATGAAGGCCTGCATCGACAACTGCCTGGCCTGCTACAGCGAATGCCTGTCTATGGCGATGGGGCATTGCCTGGAACTGGGCGGGGAGCACACTAAGCCCCCGCACTTCAAGCTGATGATGGCCTGCGCGGAGATCTGCCGGACTTCGGCGCATTTCATGCTGATCGGCTCGGACCACCACAGGCATGTCTGCCGGGAATGCGCCGAAATCTGCGCTCAGTGTGCAGAGGACTGCGAGCGGATCGGCGACATGCAGAGCTGCGTCGACGCCTGTCGGCGTTGCGCCGATAGCTGCCGGAAGATGGCGGCGTGACCCGGGAGAGGGCACACCGCGCCCTCTTTTCGCTCAACTTCGCAAGATACAACGGCCGTCGATCAGGTTTCGGCGATGTCTTTGAGACACCACCGAAACTGGTCGTCACGATCGGCGCATCATCTGTGTGAGGTTTCTTTGATCATTTTAAGATCGGCTCTCGTCCTGGGATTCGTCGCAGCCACGTCCGTATCCACCTCAGCGCCTCCGTCAGACGACATCGTCGCGCTCCGGCAGGCCGACATGAAGGCGATGTCCGACGCAGCGAAGACAATCTCGGACATGTTCCGGGCTCCCGAGTCCTATTCATCAACGGAGTTCAGGCGGGCGGCTGACATCATCGTGGACCGGGCCGGCGCGGTGCTGGCCGGCCACTTCGCCGGCGGCACAGACGATCCGAGGTCGAAGGCGAAACCGGACATCGCCCAGGAGCGCGATCGCTTCGACCGTCTCGCCGATGACCTCCGGAACTACGCACTGGCGCTCGATGCCGCGGGTGAAGCCAGCCCAGGAGCGATGACCGAGCGCATGCGGATGAAGCCGGGCGAGCCGAAGGGCGGCGGGCCGCTTGGGATTCACGTCCGGAACGAGACGGAACTCTCCTCCATTTCCGCAGAGCACGTCTTCCATCTGATGCTGCAGACCTGCACGACGTGCCACGCGGCGTTCAGGATCCACCGCTGAGGCGCAGGATTCGTTCCGCTACTCGGCCCTGAGTCCGCCGACGCCGAATCTCGCGTCCATGGGAAGCAGGTCGCTCATTGCGCCAGCGTTGGCAATTTCGTCGATGATCGGACAATCGGGCCGATCGTCGCCGTGGCAATGGCTGGCCAGATGCTTGAGCGTTTTGGTCATCGCAATGATCGCTTCCGCCTTCCGTTCCAACTCGGCAACGTGCTCTAGCGCCATCGCCTTGACATCCGCGCTTGCCCTCGTCCGGTCGCGCCACAGTGCCAGAAGCGTCCTCATCTGTTCGACCGAGAAGCCCAGGTCACGCGCGCCGCGGATAAAGCGGAGCGTGTGGATGTCGTTGTCGGTGTAGGTCCGGTAGCTGGCCTGCGTCCTGTGCGCGGGCGTGATCAGTCCGATCTGCTCGTAGTAGCGGATCATCTTGGCGGAAACCCCGCTTGCCTTGGCGGCTTCTCCGATGTTCATGCGATTTCTCCTCGAAGGAAGCGTCTGTGACGCCTATGTTTCAGAATGACGGCGCCTTGAAAGCACGGAGTCTCAGAGCGTTGCCGAGCACGAACACGCTCGACATTCCCATCGCAGCCGCAGCGAGCGCCGGAGACATGAGCGTGCCGTCCAGCGGATAAAGCAAGCCAGCGGCAACTGGAATGAGAACCGCGTTATAGGCGAAAGCCCAGAACAGGTTCTGCTTGATATTCCGAAGCGTCGCCTTGCTGATGGCGATCGCCTTCGGCACGCCGGAGAGGTCGCCCGACATCAGGACGACGTCGGCGCTTTCGATGGCAATGTCCGTCCCTGTTCCGACGGCGAGCCCGACGTCGGCTTCCGAGAGCGCCGGCGCGTCGTTTATGCCGTCTCCGACGAATGCGACCTTCCTGCCGCCGTCGCGCAGCTTTGCGACGGCGTCGACCTTGCCCTCCGGTAGAACCTCGGCGACAACCTCGTCGATCCCGAGACGGGCGGCGACGGCTTCGGCGGTTCTGCGGTTGTCGCCGGTCACCATGGCCACTCTGAGGCCGAGCCGGTGCAGTGCCGCGACTGCGGCGGGCGTGGTTTCCTTCACCGGATCGGATACGGCGATGATGGCCGCGAGCCTGCCGTCGACAGCCGCGTAGAGCGGCGACTTTCCTTCTTCGGCGAGCTGTTGGGCGAGTGGCGCGAAGACAGTGAGTCCGATGCCGGCGGATTCCAGAGCCCTTGCCGCGGCAACCATGATTGCCTTGCCGTCGACGGTTCCGCGCACGCCAAGCCCGACGGACGCCTTGAAGCCGGTCGTTTCGGCAAGCGCGATGTCACGTTCCGCGGCGGCCGCGGCGATGGCCTTGGCGATAGGATGTTCCGAAAGCGCCTCGACGCTCGCGACCAGCCGCAGGACCTCGGCCTCGTCAAATCCTTCGGCGGCGACGAGATCGGTCAGTTCCGGCTTTCCTTTGGTGAGCGTGCCCGTCTTGTCGATGGCGACCACGTCCACGTCACGCAACGCTTGCAGTGCTTCGCCTTTCCGGAACAAGATGCCAAGCTCGGCGGCGCGCCCGGTCGCCACCATGATCGAGGTCGGCGTTGCAAGCCCCATGGCGCAGGGGCAGGCGATGATCAGCACCGCGACGGCGTTCACGAGAGCGAACGAGAGCGCCGGGGAGGGACCGAAGGCCAACCATGCAAGGAAGGTCGCGAGCGCGGCCGCCATCACCACCGGGACGAACCAGCCCGTGACCCGGTCGACGAGCGCCTGGATCGGCAGCTTCGATCCCTGGGCGGTCTCGACCATTCGGATGATCTGCGCGAGGATGGTCTCCGCGCCGACCTTCGTCGCGGCGAACGTGAACACGCCGGTGCCGTTGACAGTGCCGCCGACGACCGTCGCGCCGACTGTCTTCTCCACCGGAACAGGCTCGCCCGTGATCATGGATTCGTCGACGAAGGATTCTCCTTCGAGGACCGTTCCATCCACGGGAATCCTTTCCCCCGGACGGATGCGGAGCGTGTCGCCGACCACGACCTCGGAGATGTCGGTCTCGACGTAGACGCCATCGCGCTGCACATGCGCCGTCTTCGGCTGCAGGCCGACGAGGCGCCTGATTGCTTCGCTCGTCTTTCCCTTCGCGCGCGCTTCGAGGTAGCGGCCGAGCAGTATGAGGGTCACGATGACGGCTGCGGCCTCATAGTAGACGTTCTCGGTTCCTGCAGGCAGGGCGGCGGGGATGAACGTCGCCATGACGGAATACGCCCAGGCCGCAGAGGTCCCGAGCACGACCAGCGAGTTCATGTCGGGCGCCAGCCGCAGGAGATTGGGTACGCCCTTCCGAAAGAAGGCCAGACCAGGGCCGAACAGGACGACGGTTGCCAGCGCGAACTGCAGGTAGAGGCTCTCCCGCATTCCGAAGGTTTCCATGACGAACTCATGGACCCCCGGTATGAAGTGCGAGCCCATTTCGATCACGAACAGCGGCAGGGTGAGAATTGCGGATAGCCCAAGTCGGACCGCGAGCGAACGCATTTCGACATCGCGGCGGTCGAGGCCTGCTGCGTCGTGAGGCTGGCTTGCTGGCTTCGGCTCGTATCCGGCAGTGCGGATCGCGTCCTCCAATGCGCGGATAGACGCCACACCCGCCGCGTAGCGGACGGTTGCCTTCTCCGTCGCCAGATTGACAGATGCATCGACCACCCCCGGCACGGCCTTCAGAGCGCGCTCGACGCGGGAGACGCAGGACGCGCAGGTCATGCCTTCGACAAGCATCTCCAGCGTATCGATCCTCGCCTCGTAGCCTGCGCCCTCTATGGCTCGCTGGACAGCGGCAGCGTCCACCGTGTCCCTGAATGTCACCGTCGCACGTTCGGTCGCGAGGTTCACCGATGCCGTGTCGACGCCGGGAACGGCCTTGATCGCCCGTTCCACTCTGGCGACGCACGACGCGCACGACATGCCCGCGATCCCGAACTCGGTCGGAATTGGCGATGCTGTCGAGTTTTCAATCCTTGATATGGCAGTCATGGGAGGAGCCCTTGTTGAACTGCACACATAGGTAATCCTTCCCATGATGGGAAGGTCAAGGGGCGTCTTGCTTTCCAAATTGTCTCTCGATCTTCTTGAGTTCAATCCTCATATCCTTGATAATCAACGGAGCGATTTTTGCAGCTTTCCAGGTGCGCTTGTTTCCACTTCCTCCAGCGCAGGCTGCCAATAGGAGCGGTGATGGACAGCCACGCGAGGCAGCGAGAGGATTCGGCAAAGGCATCGGTCACCGTTGCGTTCATAGATATCGCGGGATTCAGTGCGATCGCGGACGTTTATGGAGACGCAGCCGCGCTTGACGTGCTTGAGGTGTTCGAAAGCATGGTCCGCGACGCTCTCAGCGGTTACGAACCTCCGATCAAATGGATCGGCGATGAGGCAATGCTCTCGTTTCCCGAGCCCGAAACGGCGATCCAGGTACTTGGAACGCTCTTGCAGGCATGCCGCAAAGAATCGCGGCTACCGCTCACTCGGGCTGGGGTGAATCACGGGCCGGTCATTTGCAGAGCTGGCGATCTCTTTGGATCGACCGTCAACATTGCAGCACGGATCGCCGCGCTCGCATCGCCCGGTCAATTGCTTGCCACTCAACCCATTGCCGAGGCGGCTATCGCCAGAGGCATCCTCGTGCGCGACCTCGGAACGGCGGCGCTTAGATCGGTAGCCGGGGAGATCCCAATCTATGAAATCGAGCTTGCTCCGTCGGCCGACCCGGCCTGGATCGATCCGGTGTGCAAGATGCACGCACCATACTCATCCTATCGGCGGGCCGAGCCGCAGGGGCCATGGTTTTGTTCGCCGCGCTGCGAAGAGGCGTATCGGCAGTCGCCGCTGACCTATAAGTTGCCCCGGTGACGGTCCGGGCTTCGTCGCGGAACACTCTGTTTGACTCGGTGCTCCGCGACGGCAATCACACGTGCTTGAAACGGGATGGGTAGCCCGCTTTCTCAATGGCAGCATTGATCGCGGCTGGATCGTTCTTCGTTTCAACCTTTGCAGTCCTGGCCTCAAGATCGATGCTGGCGGAAGCTTCCGGATCAGCCGTCTTGATCGCCTTCTCCACCGTGCTCGCGCAATGGCCGCAGGTCATGTTCTGAATTTCGAATTCGTACATAATGGGTCTCCAATCGTGTGACCGCTCCGATATGGGGCTTCCAACCATGGGAAGGTCAAGTCCGATCCTGCACAAAAGAACTTCGCCGCTTCGACAGCTCCCGATAGAGGGCTTCCGGCGACACGCCGATATCTTCCGCCAACGACTTCCATTCTCCCTTCGACGGCAGCACGCCGTCGTTCCATGCGAGCCAGGATTCAAGACGAGCAGCCACTGTCTTTAGGCTGCCGATCTCCGCGCGCTTCCTCGTCTGCTGTAGCTGGTAGGAAAGGTACGACGCCCAGCTCTCGGCGAAGTCCGGATTGCTGCGCAGGGCACCTCTGATCAATTGGAGCGGAACCGGCGTTGTGTTCACGTCAGTCACGGCAACGGCGTCACAATGATAGACGCTGGAGAAGACGGAGGCTTCCGCAAGAACCTGGCCTGGCGACGCTCGCTGCAGCACCGCGAGATCGCCATCGGCTTGATGCCGAACGAGATGAACGACGCCGGACTCCACTAGATACAGGCTTCCGACCTCGTCGCCCTGGTTGAAGATGTGCTGGCCGGCGCCGAAAGTCCTCCTTCCGATCGAGAGGCCGCGAATGTGATCCATGAGGAATCCAGACATGATTTCAATCATGTTCTACATCAGGATGACAAGCAATAGTGGCATTCCCATCATCAACCGGAACGCAATCGATGAAATCCCTGCTTGTCAGCCTTACGTTCGCAATTCTCCCCACACAGGCGTGGGCCGACGGACCACACCACGGCATCTCGGTGTACGCGCCGGAGGCGGGTCGAGCCATCAAATCCTTGTCGAAAGAGGACATCGATGAGCTGACCAGAGGGGGCGGGTGGGGCCTTGCGAAGCCTGCCGAGCTCAATGGCTACCCGGGTCCTTCGCATGTGCTGCAGATGAAGGACCAGCTAGGACTTAGGGACGATCAGCTCCTGAAAGTGCAGAACGCTTTCGACCTTATGCAGGCTCGGGCGTCGGAAGAAGGCACTATCTTCGTCGCAGCCGAGCGGGACCTCGAGGGCGCGTTCAGGAGAAGGGCCATCACAGAATCCGCACTTCAAGACCTGCTCGCGAAGGCTGAGGCCAGCCGATTGCGGCTGAGGTTCATCCACCTTGCTGCGCATCTTGAGGTGACGCAGGTTCTCGACGCCGCTCAGATCGCGGCGTATGACAAGCACCGCGGATATTCGAAATAGGCGGTGGAAATGTCGATGGCTGGGCGGCCGGAATTCGCGATTTCGGCCCGCCTAGACTATAGACTAGCTCCGGAGTGAGGCCGAAGCTGAAGGAATTCAGGTCATCGGCTGGAAGAGAGAATGTGGTCGCGAAGAAGGAGGAAGGTCCTCTCCACGCAGAACCACAGCATTACGGCCACAGCGAAGCTGGTGACCAGATAGACCACAAAGCCCAGACTGCCCTGAAGGTTCTCTTCCCCAAAGACGACCCTGTCGACATGGAAGGCCGACTTGTGGGTCAGATACAGACTGTACGACAAGGTGGCGACGACCGTGGCGCCCGGAACCGGCCAGCGTCTCAGCACCTCCTCGAGGTCAAGCATAGCACCGAGAATGAGCGCGATCCCGATCGAGACGAGCGGAAATCCGGCCACTGAGCCGAGCTGCGCCTGGAACACGAGAAAAAGATTGGTTCCTTCCAGCGGCCCTCGGATCGAAAACAGCACAAGAGCGGCCGCGACGAGGCCGACGCCTATCGGCAGCGCCAAACGAGGAGGCGTGTAGCGCTTGCAGAGGTCCGGTTTGAAAAATCTAGCAGCAGCCAGGATCACGCCGAACATCAGGCCGTCAAGGCGGGTGTATGTCGGATAATATACGTCCCTGAGATAGACGGCGAACGCGTCCCGAAGCTTGCCTGCGTCGACGAGGACGCCGACCTGGCTTTCCCAGATCGTGTATCGAAGGACCATTCCCGCAATCGCCATTGCTGCAGCGATGAAGAGCGTCCGGCCCATGCCGATCCGACGATGCAGGAGCAACACCAGCAACGGCAGAACCAGGTAGAAATGTTCCTCGACGCAAAGCGACCATGCCTGCGTGAAGGCTCGGCCTATGCGCGGGTCGAAGTCGAAGTTCACAGTGAAGGTTGCGAAGCTCCAGATCGACTGCATCGTCGGAGCGTCTCGAAGCAAGGGGAAGATCGCATAGAGGCCGAGAACAACGAAAAACGCCGGGAAAATCCGGAAGGCCCGACGGAGATAGAAGGACTTGAGGTCCACGCCTCCTGTCCGGGATACCTCTTTGAAGAGCTGGGTTCCGATGAGAAATCCGCTGAGGACAAAGAAAATATCGACGCCCACCCATGCATAGTTGCGGACGCCCACGAGCATCGACGGCGTGGCCTCGCCGGGGAGATGCACGAGCATGACAAGAAGGATCGCCAGAGATCGCAAAACATCGGGGCCAACTGCCCTGGTCTGCACCTTCTCCGTGGCCTGGGATGGGAGACTTCGCGCGGAAGAAAAATATGCAGAATCCGAATTGGCAATAGTATTCATTGCGACCATCCGTGGCTGTGTCTGAAAGAACGAGGACACGTCCAGGGACGTGTTGATGAAAGTTGTAGCTTTCTTTTTTCAGATCGAAACAGGCAGCTTCAGATCGACAAAATTAACCTAAATTTTTCGTAAAATTCGTCGGTTTTGCAGATAACGCCGACGCGTCGTCGCTTCTAGCCAGAGAAGAGGGCGTGAAGTACGACGGCTGAAAAGAACGCGACGACCACGGCCGAAGCGATCACTGCGACCTGCCGATTGGCCCTTTCCAGGACACGGAACCGCATCCGTCGTTTCGGGCGGAGACGATGCCCTCGGACAAGAGCGATATTGGAGCGGGCGCGCTTCTTCTTCCCGGACGTGACGGCCTCCACGCGGAAGAAGCCGGCGTTTGACGTGCCGGCGACGTCCGTTTACCTAAAGAACCTTCAGGTTTTCAGCAGACGACTTTCCTGACCGCCGATCCTGGACGATCTCGTAGCTGATCTTCTGGCCTTCCTTCAGCTCGGAGAGACCCGAACGCTGAACGGCGGATATGTGAACGAATGCGTCGGTCGATCCGTCGTCCGGCTGGATGAAGCCGAAACCCTTGTCCTGATTGAACCACTTTACTGTACCGGTGGGCAAAATCTGATCCTCACATGTAGCATCCCAGCGGACAGACATTGGAAGACCTTGGGCATGTTGGCAAGCAGCAGGCAGCGAGGTGGCTGCGAAACCGGTCATCCAGTCTGCCCGGTGGCGACATCAATGACCACCATGAGCCCGCCGCCGCCGTCCGTCTCGACGTTGTTGTTCGTCGTGTGGTGCGAGATATGGCAGTGGAGCAGCCACTTGCCCGGCTTTCGCGCCTGCCAGAGAACGTCGTACCGCTGGCCCGGAGCGATGTTGACCGTATCGGCCAGGTACCTTGCCGACGGCGTCAGCGTCTCACCGTCGATCGCGACGACCTCGAACGGGCCGCCGTGGATGTGCATCGGGTGTATGGCGGTCGTGTTGGATCCGATGAACCGCACCTTCAGGGTCTGACCGACCTTCATGCGGACCGTTTCCGTGGCAGGATATGATTTGCCATTGATCGTGAAATAATTGGGAAGGGCGCCCTCCATCGGCATCGAGGGAAAGGTCAGCCAATCCCGCTTTATCCATTCCTGAAGCTGCACCATGTATTCCGCGTCGGCGGGGATGGCGTCCGCCGAATCCTTCGGGTCGATGATCAAGGCCCCGTACAAACCAAGCGCCTGCTGGCGGTCGACGTGGTCGTGCGTGTGATAGAAGTACGTGCCGCGCTGGCCGACGGTATACTCGTACGTGAACGTCTCTCCCGGCTCGACGGGCCTTTGAGTGATCATCGCCGGACCGTCCATTTCGTTCGGCAGGATCAGACCGTGCCAATGAACGGTCGTGCTTTCGGGCAGCTCGTTCCGGACATTGATCCGGACGCGGTCCCCCTCGGCGACGCGGAGCGTCGGACCCGGCACCTGGTTGTTGTAGGCATAGGCATCGACCGTCACGCCGGGAAGGATGGTCCAGCGGATGACCGAGGCAGTGAGGTCGAACACCTTCACGCCGCCTTCCATCCGGGGCGCCAGGACAGAAGCGCCACGGGCGTCGGCAGGTGCCTTGAAGCCGACGTCGCGCGGATCGACAGCCGCCATGTCCTTCATGGCGTCTGCAGGCGTATCGAACGTCATGATCATCCCAGGCGCCATGATCGACCTTCTGACGTCGTGGGCGCTGAGGTGCATGTTCACCAACGTGAAGGGATAGGCATAGCCGCCGGCCAGCATGATCAGGGTGAAGCACGCCATCGTCGCGAGCTGGGTCCGGGTGGGGGCGAGGGCCGGGGGCAGCTTCGTTCCGTGCTGGTGGCTCCCATGAGAAGCAGACGACCGGCGAGACGCATGCTCGGCATGGTGAGCTCCCGAACGATGGCCCATGCTTCTGCGGCCGGCCGGATGCTCGGAAGGCTCATGGCTGGTCGCATCTCCCGCCTGATCGCCGCTGCGCGCCGTCATCAATCCATGTTTCAGCTCCTTGGACACCAGCCAGACGTTGAAGGGATAGGCGGCAGCGAATCCTATTCCGATGCCGAACGCCATGACGCCCCAGAAGAGCATCTCTCCAGGCCACATGGCCCGCATGTCGCGGCCCATCATCAGGATTGCCATGACCGGGGCCATGCCGGCCATCATGGCGTTCATACTGATGAATTCGGGCATGAAGGAGCTGCGGACATTCTGCCAGTAGGATCCGCCCATCATGTTCTTCATGAAGAGCGCCTGGAACACGAACAGCCCGACGGCGAATCCGGCGACGTACTCGATGATGATATCCAGCCACATTGGCAGGCCGACGACGGCGGTGATCACCGCGGCAATGATGATGCCGGTCGCGTCGCCCGCGACGCAGTGGATGGTGCTCCCGATTCCTTGTTTCCAGAGCGGCTTGACGAATTCCTCGTGCGTGTTCGGCCGGGGCTCTTTGTCCGCGAGCACATAGAGCAGAAGGCCGACCGGACCGAGGTAGAGCGTGACGAGGATGAAACCCCACTTCATCACGGCCGGCTCGGGATTGTTTCGGAACTGGTCCCACGCGACGTAGGCGGTGCTCAGCGCCGCAAGGAGAAACCAGGCAACAAGAAGGTAGTCGACGGGCTGGATGAACAACAGCAGTTCTCCTGGACGTTGTCTGGACAAGGTGAGGCTTCGTCAAGAGAGCCTGCAACTGGAACCTAGGGCTCCCTCGTTGACCGAAAAGGCGAACTTCATCATTATGACGCCGCTGAAGCAGGGATTCACCCCTGCTCAGGAACGAGTCGATGCGCCTGCTGATCAACGTCTTTGTCGCGACCATTATACTGCTAGGCTCGCTTGCCGCGCCCTGCATCGCCGTGCCTGCAGATCGAGGCCACGCCGGCCCAGCCCTCGTCAGTGCCCCTATGACCTCCGATGGCCACCATCGCGGTGACGGCCGATCTGTGTCGGGAACGCACTGCCAGCAGGACGGCATCATCGCACTTGCTACAGAAGCCCCCTGTTCGCGGCTCGACGCCGTTGCATTTGGCGCTGTCGCTGCCATCACCTTCGTCGGCGCTCTGGAACCTGTCGAGCAGCGTCCCCCTATAGCTCCCGTCTGATCTCCGTTCGCTCGAATTTTAGATCAAAGGGAAGCATGACATTGCGCATGTCGATATTTGCAGGCCACGTCAGTGGCTTATCTCGGTTGTTGAATGCCTTTTATCAAATGGTCCGGGGGTGGCGACATCTTCGCAGGGCGGCGCTTGCAGTCGTCGCCGTGGCCCTCAGCGGTTGCGTGCAGTCGCTCGACGATCTCGGCGTGGCTTCGCACGACATACCGCCGGAGCTGCTTGCGAGCATGCATGCCAAAGGCATGAATCCGGAAAGTCCCGTCCTCGTCCGCATCTTCAAGATGGAGAGCGAGCTTGAGGTCTGGAAAGTCGACGGCAGCGGCAGGTACGCCCTGCTCAAGACCTATCCGATGTGCCGCTGGTCCGGCAAGCTGGGGCCCAAGACCAAGACTGGCGACCGACAGGCACCCGAAGGATTCTATCGCGTCGCCATGGGAGGACTCAATCCGAAATCGCAGTTCTATCTCTCCTTCAATCTTGGCTATCCGAACCGGCTGGAGGCCGCGCTTGGCTATTCCGGCGAGGCCCTGATGGTGCATGGCGCCTGCTCGTCGTCGGGGTGCTTTGCCCTGACCGACCAGGGCGTCGGCGAGATCTACGCCGTCGTCGAGAAGGCCCTGAAGGGCGGACAACAGGCTTTCCAGGTACAGGCCTATCCGTTTCGCATGACGCCGCAGAACCTGGCCGCACACCGCGACGACCCGAATTTCGCCTTCTGGAAGAACCTAAAGGAAGGCTATGACATCTTTGAAGTTCGACGTTGGGAGCCCAAGGTCGCCACCTGCGGCAGGAAGTATGCCTTCGACGCCGAGTTCAAGGATGGCGATCCTGGCGATCCGCTTGCGATATGTCCGGAGCGCATCGATCAAACCGATCCGGCAGTCGCCGCGAAGACCTCCGCCGATGATCAGAAATACCAGGAGTTGGCCGGAAAAAGCCTCCCGCCACTTGCCTATCAGGATGGAGGGATGCACCCAAGCTTCCGCTCGCTGCTCAAGGAAAATGGTGACGTCAAACTCGCGGAAAAGGTCTCCGCCATCAAGTATCCAATCAGTCGCCCGGTGGCGGCGCTGGCCGATCCGTTCGACGGAAGGGAGTGACGTGTCCAGTCGGGATCGTGGCGCTGCCACGATCCCGACGCATCGAAAGCGAGGATGCCATGCGAAGGATACTTGCGGCGATCGGGATCGTGTTTGCCACCATGGCCCACGCCCATCACGCGCCGTCGGGCTTCACCTACGACCCCTATTGCTGCAATGGAGACGGCGACAGCGGTGACTGCCAGCGGATTTCGCCGAGGACCGTCCGCCCTCGCCAGGAAGGCTACGAAGTGACGCTTCTGCCTGGCGACCACAAGCTGGCGACGCGCGGACACGTTTTCCTGATTCCACAAGCACAGACCAAGGAGTCTCCGGACGGCGCCTACCATCTCTGCCTGTTTCCCAACGAAGATACGGTGCGATGCTTCTATGCGCCGCCGCTGGGATTCTAAGGGAGAGGAGGACTTCAAACCAAGGACACGGGACTGCGCTCATGTGCGGCCCGCTGGCGGTGGGTGATGCCTGCGCCACCCGTATCTGGTCATACCGCGCGGCTTGCATACCGACAGCGCCGTCGTCACGAGCAATACGACGAGGCCGCCTGCGGCATGCACGACGAGCGAGCGCCGGAGATCGAGGAGGTCGGTGTTCGACACGGGGGATTCGAGCGACTCAACTGCCACGTACACTATTCCCTTCACCTGCAGCAGCAGGACCACCGCGACAAGGAGAGTCAGCAGGAGTTTCGCCAGGACCCAATAATGTCGAAACAGGCCCCATTTCGTCCCCAGCGACTGGACGAGTCCGGAGAGGAGCGAGGCCAGGACCAGGGGGACCACGACGACACGCGCGAGGACGTCCGTCGCGACATACGCGCTCCGCACCAGCCGATCATTCTCACTGGACAGTCCTGCAACGGCAAGTGCGAGGAAGGCGGCGACCGCGCCGAGTGAGCCGACTGAGGATACGATATGGACGATGAGAGCGAGCTTCCGGATGCCTGGTTTCATGATCATGGCCGGTCGCTTCCAGTCGGCTCCTGATGTCCGGCGTCGAGAGGCGGGAGGTGGCGGCCGGGCCCGTGCTGGCCGCCGATGCCCGATACGATTAGAACGGCTGCCAGCAATATCGCGGCGGCCAGAACCACGCCGGAGATCTTTACCCAGCGTGGCACGCCGGGGTAGGCGGGCTCGTCAACCATCTTCGTTCGCGTCCTGCCGCAGGGCTCCGCTGTCGCTCGCTTTCAAGTCGATCGCAAAGAAACTGAACATCGTGTCTGATAACAGGTAGGATGCTCGCGGATGTCAACATCCGCTCGATCATCGACGCCTGATCATGGACAACCGCCTCGATTTGACTGGGAAAAGTCATGGAGACAGCGAAGCAGAAGGTCGACCGCCGCGTCGCCCGTACCAGAGCGGCGCTGCACCGGGCGCTGATTTCCCTCATTCTGAAAAAGGGCTACGATCCGGTCACCGTCGAGGAAATCTGCGAGGCGGCGAACGTCGGCCGATCGACGTTCTATCTCCACTACGCCAGCAAGGACGACCTGAAGCAGCACGGACTTGACGGCCTGCGGAGGCAGCTCGCGGACACCGCCGCTCGCGCCGGGCAGGGCGAAACGTTCGGCTTCAGCCTGGCGATGTTCGAACATGCCCGCGATCACATCGATCTCTACCGGGCGTTGGCGGACAGTCGGGGAGGCGCGGTCGCGCTTGGCACAATTCGTGAGATACTTTCCGATCTCGTGCGTGACGACCTGACGGCGGACCCCGCCAACCGCTCGTCAGACACCATACTGCGCGAGTTCGCGGTTCAATATGTCGTAGGCGCCTACATGGCAGTGCTGACCTGGTGGCTGGATGGAGGCGCGAAGCTGCCGCCACATCAAATGGATGCCATGTTTCGCCGCATGGTATCCGGGGGAGCGATGACGACGCACCCTTAAGGCGCGGCGTCGGTGGGCGATTGAGATGTAAGTACACTTCAGCGAAAGAAGAGGTATTTGATCAGCGCCGCGACCACAAGCGCGGTCACCACGAGCCCGAGAATGCCCCCGAACCCCACGCCCCACATCATGCCGCCGCCCATCGTGTCGTCCATCATGGTTCCCTCCCTTTCATTCGGCGGCTTCAAGACTGCGCTCGTCTTCCTCGACGAACCGGCTCTGCGTGGACATCGACGGCAGACGCCATCCCTTGGCTAGCCCATAGACTGCCGGAATAACGACCAGCGTCAGCAGCGTCGACGAAACCATCCCGCCGATCATCGGCACGGCGATGCGCTGCATGATCTCCGATCCCGTGCCGGTTCTCCAGAGGATCGGAACGAGGCCCGCCATGATGGCGACAACGGTCATCATCTTCGGCCGGACGCGCTCGACTGCACCAACCATGATTGCTCTGTTGAGGTCCTGCTTGGAGAAGGAACGGGTTTCCTTTTCACAGGCTTCGCGCTGTTCCTTCATGGCGTGATCGAGGTAGATCAGCATGATCACCCCCGTCTCGGCGGCAACGCCCGCAAGGGCGATGAAGCCGACGGCGACTGCCACCGAGGCGTTGAAGCCCATCCACCACATCAGCCAGATGCCGCCGACGAGCGCGAAGGGCAGGGACAGCATGACGATCATCGTCTCGGTCAGCGCCTTGAAGTTCAGGTAGAGCAGCAGGAAGATCAGCGCCAGCGTCAGGGGGACGACGATGGCGAGACGCGCTTCAGCACGTTGGAGATATTCGAACTGGCCGCTCCATGCGACCGAATAGCCGGGCGGCAGCTTCATGCTCTTCGCCACCGCCTGCTGGGCTTCCGCAACATAGCCGCCGAGATCGCGGTTGGCGATGTCGACGAAAATATAGACGGCAAGCTGGCCGTTCTCGGTGCGGATCGTCGTAGCGCCGCGGGTCAGCTTCACTTCCGCCACCTCGCCGAGCGGTACCGTTCCGCCGCCGGGAAGCGAGACCTGCACGTCGCTGGCGATCGCCCGCGGATCACTGCGGAAGGCCCTTGGATAGCGGATCGCGACTCCGTAGCGTTCCCTCCCTTCGACCGTGGAGGTGACGACTTCCGAACCCAGCGCCATGCCGACGACATCCTGGACATCGTTGACCGTCAGGCCGTAACGGCCGAGTGCGGTGCGGTCGGGAACGACGTCGAGGTAGTAGCCACCGATCACCCGCTCGGCATAGGCGCTCGACGTTCCCGGCATCGTCTTCAGCACGGTCTCGATCTGACGGGCGATCTTTTCCATCTCGCCGAGATCGGTGCCATATACCTTCACGCCGACGGGCGTCCTGATCCCGGTTGACAGCATGTCGATGCGGGCGCGGATCGGCATCGTCCAGGCGTTCGAGACGCCGGGGAATTGCAGGGCGGCATCCATCCCCTGCTTCAGGCTTTCGGTGGTCACACCAGGCCGCCATTGCGATTTCGGCTTCAGGGTGATGATCGTCTCGAACATCTCGGTGGGCGCGGGGTCGGTGGCGGTGAGCGCACGTCCGGCCTTGCCGAAGACGCTCTGGACTTCGGGGAAGGACTTGATGATGCGGTCCTGCGTCTGCATCAGCTCGGCCGCCTTGGTGACGGAAATGCCCGGCAAGGTCGTCGGCATGTACATCAGCGTGCCCTCGTCGAGGCTGGGCATGAACTCGCTGCCAATGTGCTGGGCTGGCCAGACGGTCGCCGCCACGATTGCGACCGCCGCCAAGATCGTCAGGGTCTTGATCTTGAGAACGCCCGAGATCACCGGCCGGTAAATCCAGATCAGGAACCGGTTCAACGGGTTCTTATGTTCAGGAACGATGCGGCCCCGGACAAAAAGGATCATCAATGCCGGAACAAGCGTCACCGACAGGAACGCGGCTGCCGCCATCGAGAAGGTTTTCGTAAAGGCCAGCGGGCCGAACAGACGGCCTTCTTGGGATTCCAGCGTAAAGATCGGCAGGAACGACACCGTGATGATCAGCAGGCTGAAGAACAGAGCCGGACCGACTTCGCTTGCCGCCTCGACGAGGATGTCGATACGCGGCTTGTCCGGCGGCGCCCGTTCGAGATGCTTGTGGGCGTTCTCGATCATGACGATCGCCGCGTCGATCATCGCGCCGATGGCGATGGCGATGCCGCCGAGGCTCATGATGTTCGCACCGATTCCGAGAAGCTTCATGGCGATGAAGGCGATCAGGATGCCGACGGGCAGCATGATGATGGCGACGAGCGCGCTGCGAACATGCAGCAAAAAGGCGATCGTCACCAGAGCGACAACGATGGATTCCTCCACCAGCGTGCCCTTCAAGGTCTCGATGGCTGCCTCGATCAGGGTCGAGCGGTCGTAGACAGGCACGATCTCGGTTCCTGCCGGAAGGCTGCCCTTGACCGACTCCAAGCTCTTCTTCGCGTTGTCGATGACGGTGAGCGCATTGGCACCGAAGCGTTGGAGCACGATGCCGCTTGCGACTTCCCCTTCGCCGTTCAGTTCGGTGATGCCGCGCCGCTCATCCGGCACGAGCTCGACCTTCGCCACATCCCCGAGCTTGAGCGGCACACCATTCTGGCTCTTGAGCACGATATTCTCGATGTCAGGGATACCCTTGAGATAGCCGCGCCCGCGCACCATGAACTCGAACTCGGAGAGTTCGACGGTACGGCCACCGACGTCGGTGTTGCTGGCGCGAACCAGGTTGGCGACGTCGTTGAGCGACACACCTTGGGCCTTAAGGCGGGCCGGATCGACGACGATGGAATATTGCTTGACGAAGCCGCCGACGCTCGCGACCTCGGCCACTCCTTCAGACTTCGAGACGCCAAAGCGCACTACCCAGTCCTGCAGCGAGCGCAGCTCGGCGAGGGACAGCTCCTTGGCGATCACCGCATACTGATAGACCCAGCCCACGCCGGTTGCGTCGGGGCCGAGCGTCGGTGTAACGCCCTGCGGCAGGCGGCTCGACGCTGCGTTCAGATATTCCAGCACACGGCTGCGCGCCCAGTAGGGATCGGTGCCGTCATCGAAGATCACATAGACGAAGGAGACGCCGAAGAAGGAGAAGCCGCGCACGACCTTCGACTTCGGCACCGTCAGCATGGAGGTGGTCAGCGGATAGGTCACCTGGTCCTCGACCACCTGCGGGGCCTGTCCGGGATATTCGGTGTTGACGATGACCTGGACATCGGAGAGGTCGGGAATGGCATCGAGCGGGAGGGAGCGCAGCGCATAGACACCACCCGCCACGGCGAGCGCAGCGCCGACGAAGATCAGGACGAGATTGTGGGCAGACCAGGAGATGACGCGGGAGATCATGGTTTGGCCTCTTCGGTCATGGCGCTGAGGGCCGAGTTCAGGTTGCTTTCGGCGTCGAGAAGGAAGTTGGCGGAGACGACGACCTTGTCGCCGGCGGCGACACCCTGTCTGATTTCCGTGGTGTCATTGCCCCGGACGCCCAGACTCACATCCTTCGGCTCGAATTTTCCGTCGCCCTTGTCGATGAAGACGACCTGACGGTCGCCCGTGTCGACGACGGCGCTGTTGGGCACGGCGACGACAGGATTCGGCGCGCCCGCCTCAATCTCGACGTCGGCATACATGTTGGCGCGCAGCATGCCGTCGGGGTTGGGAAGTTCGATGCGGACCTTGGTCGTCCGCGTCTGCGTCTCCACCTCAGGATAGACGAGGTCGACAGTGCCGTGGAAGGTCCTGCCGGGAAGACTGCGGATCGTGATATCCGCCTTCGCGCCAATGCCGACGGAGGCAAGGTCGTATTCGGGAACGTCTGCGATCACCCACATGTTGGAAATGTCCGCGATGCGGAACAGCACGTCGCCGGGCTTGGCCATCATGCCCGCAGCCGCCGTGCGCTCGAGCACGATGCCGTCGCGCGGGGCGGTGTAGCTCATACTCGTCGGAACCTGGCGCGTGCGGGCGATGCCGTCGATCACCTCCTGCGGCACGCCGAGATTCTTCAGGCGCAGCGCCGATCCCGTGTCGTCATTCCCGCGCGAACCGTCGCGCCCCGCGGCGTATTCCGAGGCGGCCGTCGCGACTTCCCTGGAATAGAAGCGGAAGAGCTTCTCGCCCTTGCCGATGTGGTCGCCCGTCGTGACGTTGGCAACATCGTCGACGAAGGAATCCGTCCTCATCGAGATGATGCTGACAAGGCGCTCGTCGAGCGCCACGGTGCCCGGTACGCGCACCTTGCGGCTGACGCTGGCCATCTCGGCGGTCGCCGTCTTCACGCCCGTGCGCTGCAGCTTGCCGAGAGACACCTTGACGGTCGAGGCGTCAGACTGCTCGCCCTCATAGACGGGAATGTAGTCCATGCCCATCGAATCCTTCTTTGGCACCTTCGACGTGTCCGGCAGGCCCATAGGATTCCGGTAGTGGAGGATTCGGGCTTTGGCAGGCTCTGTCGGCGTGGCATCGGCCGCCTTCGTAGATGAGGGTGCTTTCGCCTCGGCATCGAAGCTCACGTCCTCGCTTGCATGCACGGCGACGAAGGTACGGCCGTCGTCGGTGTTCTTCGGGGCCGGGGAGAACTGCGGCAGCCCGTCCGGATGGCGGTAGTAGACGATCGCCCCGGTTGGGACGATGGGGGCGGGCGTGACGAGCGTCGTTTCGGCCAGATCGAAGGGAAGCGACGAGACCAGGTTGTTCATGCCAGCCCAATAGCCTCCCCCGCCGAGCAATACGGCGAGGGAGAGCGTGGCTGCCACGCGCGATGGCGTGCTCAAGGAGCAGCCTTCAGGACGAGTTCGCCCTGAACGGTGTCAGGTTCGCCCTGGACCTTGGCGGCAAGCTTGAAGCGCCAGCCGCCGGCCATGGTGAAGTCCGTCTTGAAGGAATAGACGCCAGGTTCCGTCGAGGTCGCCGCCTCGACGGGAGTCGTCATCATCTCCATGCCCTCGGGCGCCATGTCCATGCGGGTGGTGAAGATGACGGCGTCGGGAACGGCCTTGCCCGTCCGCTTGTCGATCAAACGGACGGAGACCAGCGATCCCTGACCCTGCTTGACTTCGGTCGAAACCGATTGGAACTCGTAGTCCTGCGCGGCTGCCAAGGACACGGTGGCGGAACCGGCGATCAGCACGCCGGCGAGGAGCATCGCTCCCGAAAAAGAAGTCTTGTTCATGATTTCCGATCTCATCGGGACGGATCTCCTGACCGCGTCCTCGGGGCAAAATTGATGGCCATCGGATTCTAACGGACGCATATGCGCGTCCGGTGTGAACCGCAGGCGTGTTTCAAGAATGGTTGGAGATCAGGCTTTCGGTGGGCGGGCGGGAGGATCGACAAAGGCCGACGTCAGTTGTGACGCGGGCATCAGATCGTAGCGGTGAGACCGCCAGGAAACCGCGAATGACCAGCCGTGGCCGCCGGAGATGTGGGCGAAGATCGAGGTCGTGCACACGAGTGACAGCGGGCAGCCCTTGGCGCAGTCCGGCTTGACCGGCTGCTGTTCGGGACAACAGGGCATCTCCTCCGCCATCTTCATTCCGGCCATGGAACTCATGTCGCCAGTCATCGCCGGCGAAGAGGACGCCATGGCGCTGCCTGCCAGGCCTACGCTTGCCGGGCCAAGGGTGACCGCGAGCGTGGCGACGAGCAGGAACAGGCGATGTATGGCCTTCAGGAGATTCATAAATCATATACTGGCACGACGCTTCTGGGATTGGAAGCCGGGTTCACACAGATGTGTTGAAGCATTAGCTCAGTGCCCTCTCCGGTGGGCCAGTGTTTCCTGCAAGTTAACTGGGCATCGACCTGCAATCTTTATGTCGTCGACGAAGTTGCAATATCGTGAGGCTCGCCTCGAAGATCGGGGCAGCACCATCGCTCGTCTCAGTCGCATGAGACGGACGTCAGCATTGACCTGTGGAGCACGGGAGAGCCGATCAAGCTGCTGAGCGTGCGCGACGTTTCTTCCGATTTCAAAGCCTTTTGGCGGGCGGACCAGAAGCAACCCGCTCGTCGAGATTGCTTCTGGTCCGCCCTCCACCGTCGTCGCCCCCTCCCGAGTCCTCCTCGTCCGGGGCGGGGACGGCATCAGGCCTGATGACCTGACCACCGAGAATGTTTAGGGGCAGGCGGAATTTGGCGGTCCAAAGCGTTGCTTAATTGAGGGGTCGGCGGCGACCTACGGGGTCGGGTCGCCGCCTTTTTGGATAATCGCGCCTGCGACTATAAAAGATCGTGGCGAACCGTTCATGATGGCCCGGTAGATCGACTTTACACGTTCATAGTCAAGACCACGAAGAATATCCGCTTCCTCATTGCTTAAGGGGCGTTCACCGCGATGGACGTACTCGTCCGACATGAGATCGATGACAGTGTCTATGGCAGCCTGCTCTGCAGCCCAAGCTGTGAGGCGGGTACCGTGCAATGCCTCGTACATCCCGACCTCTACGATTGCTTCTTCGATCATTTCTTTCATACCTCTGAGCGCTGAGAGCTGGAGTAGGACGAACAACGCTTCAAGTTTACGAGCTTCGTTCTGCATGGAGCAAATCTCTTCGAAAGCTGAACGCCAACTTTCTTTTGTCGCGCCGGCCATGAGGAGGGATAGAATCCTGTCGCCGTAATAGGGCGACTGGGGAAGCGCCCCCGGCGCGTACGCTGCCAACTCCACTGTTGTGTAGCGATAAGGCAAGCCGAATTTCAGGTGCTCTTTCGGCATCGAATTGCTGCCTGGGCCGATATAGACCAGAAATTGCTGGATCGCGATTCCGTCATCTTCCCACCCGTGGATCCTATGATTGAGCAGGGTGTAGTAGTTGACCATGCGCCAGTGCATCGTGGTATCGATGTTCGTCTGGATCTCTATGTGGGTGTAAAGCGTGTCGGAAATTTTGGCCACGTAGTCCACGGAGCGACCGGTATACCATCCTGCTTCGTTAGAGAGCGGTCTGCCTTTTTTCGACCCTGTCACATGAGCGACGAACGCACTCTCCTTGTGGTTCATGATGTGCTTGAAAATGGCGTCGTATTGACTTGCCATGATTACCTCTATGCAGGCGCCTAAACTGCTTTGGCCGCGAGGTCTGGGGTGAGACCCGCTTCGGCCGCGATATAGCCCGATAGCAGCGCCGGCGCGGATATCGATCTCCTATAATTTTTCTCCGGCCAGAGCATCGCTTCCATGTTCCAACTTACGCTCTTGAGCGCCCCGTGGATCGCAAGGCCCATCGCCTGCGCCATGCGCGGCGGGACCGCATTGCCAATCTGGTCCGCCGTCGCCTGCTTGCCCCCGACGAATTCCCAATCGTCCGGAAAGTCTTGCAGCCGCGCACGCATCCTCGCCGTCAGTGCGGGCATGAAGCCGGGCTTGGCTGCCTGCTCCCCGGTGGGGGCCGTTTCCGGCAGGCCTGCGATATCGATGCCCTTGGAGCCCCAGCGGGCTGCTTCCTTGGCGCGCGGCTTGCCGCGGCGAGTCACGATGGTGGATGCGATGGCGTTGCTCTCTCGACGCTCTCGCGCCCATTCGTAAGCGCCTTCCCAGCCGTTCGCCGCCATCAGGTCGACTAGGACATCCCCGAGATTAGTGTGTCGCTGCGGGAATGTCGGCGGCATCCGGAAGGAGCGCGCGAGATCTCTGTGGATTCCGAGGATCAGTACGCGGCTTCTCTCTTGAGCCAGGCCGTAGTCTTCGGCCTGGATGCGATGAATGTCGACGTCGTAGCCAGCGCGCCTGAACCCGCGGAGGATGTCGGCGACATGATCAGAGTGGCGTGCGTGGAGCAGCCCATCGACGTTCTCGAACAGGAACGCCTTCGGTTTGATTTCATCGACGATGCGAACGCATTCGGGGAGGAGGTCACGTGGGTCGTCCTGGCCGAGGCCATAGCCATCGGAAGAGTAAGGCTGGCAGGGAGGACCTCCGCTCACCAGGTCGATCTCAAGCTGGCGGTATAGCTTGAAATCCATCTTCCGGAGATCCTCCTTGATGACTGTCCAGTCAGGGCGGTTCCGACGGAGCGTGGCGGCGGCATGCTTGTCGTACTCGATGAGCGCGACGTGTTCGAAGCCAGCCCGTTCGAGGCCTATCGACATCCCCCCGGCTCCTGCGCAGATCTCGACGACCGTCGGGCGCTCGTGAGCTGGAGGTAATTCTCGAAGGTTCGCCTTGTCCTCTTTGTGCCCTTGGAACGCTCGCCCGGTCAGAGCATTGAGTGACTGCAGCCAAGGATGCCTCCGGCCGGGATCAACCTCACCGACGCCGCCTGCAAAGGGCAGGGTGCCGTCTTCGAGATGCATCAGAGCACGGTACGCCAACGATAGCTCGTATACGGCCGAACGCGGTTTAAGTTCCTCCGGAGCGCGATGATCCAGGCCGAACAGATCTTCGAACCCAGTCCGCAGTTGACCGGCCTCGTGCCGGACGTTGTCGCTGCCGAGTTCGGCAGCATCTCGGATGTCGATGATGTTTGAGACGAAGGAGTGGAGCCGATCGAGGAAGGCGGCGGAGGAAGCCTTTACTCGCTTGCGCGCTGCCGCGGCTGCGACCTTGCTGCCCTGCTCGGCCATTACCTGCTCAGGGGTCAGCTTCGCCTCGCGCAGACGCTTCCGGATCGTCGAAATACTTTTGAGATCGATCCTTGCACCGATTTCCATTCTCTCGAGCACTTCCGACCTTGTCTCTTCGTCAGCTCCAACCAGCGCTTTTAGCACTGGGAACGAAATCCGGTGCTTCTCGAGCAGCTCCTCCCGGCCACGTAACGTCCCGCTGAAGCGGATGTAGGTCGATAAATCGGATGCCGGCATGTTGCAGGCGACGCGGAGGAATTCGCGCGCTTCGCTTTCCGTAGTCTCCTTGGCGAGCTTTTCGACTTCCGCAGCCATGTCGAGGATCCGGGCCGCCATCTGCTTTTGCAACTCGATGATCCGTCGCTTAGCCGCCGATAGTGCCTCCGCCTTCGAATTCATTCCTTGACCCCACGGTTATCCAATCACCACGGATGCATACCGGCTGAAGTCTTTCTGTCCCGGAACAGGATTCGTTCAAATTCTATCGATCGTGAAATGAACGTTTTCTGGATGAATTTCCGCGGGTTCAGCGAGAGAAGACGATCCGCGCGCGAGGACGCTGTCCAAACCATTCCTCTCGATGAACCGGTGTCTCTCGCGATTTGTCAGTGCCCGCATCAGATCGTCGCCCGACCGACGACAGCCTTCGTGCCGGCCGCCTCACGCAGGCACTTCTTGCCCCCAAAAGCGTCGCCTGTAGAGTGGTGAAATAATCACTGCATATTTCGATGAATTTCAGTGAAATATGCAGCGTGAAATGTTGACAAAAAATAGAGCCGCCGCAATCATCGCGCGACGATGAGTTCGCGAGACGAGAATGGACAGTAAGCGAGAGAAATTCGTGAAGTTGGCGGAGGGCAGAACACAGGCCGCTCTCGATGCCATCCGCAAGATCGGCAACCTTTCGAACCGTCGGGCCTACGAATTCGATGATGGCGACGTGAAAAAGATCGTCAAGGCACTGCGCGACGCCGCAACCGAACTCGAACGCAAGTTCGGAACCTCCGGCGCGTCCGAGAAGGATGCTTTCAAATTGTAGGATTCAGCATGAGCTATGAACGCCTGACGATCGAAGATGACAGGTTCCTGATCAACCGGATGATCGGGCAGGCTCCGCGCCACACCCTGGTCCGGGAATTCTTCATGAACGCCCAGGAGAGCGCTTCGCTTGCTCCGGAAGGCCGACGTCTCGTCCGCATCTACCCGACGGTAATCGAGGGCGTCAGAAAGCTGACATTCTGGAATACAGGACCGGGTATGGACGCGACCGAACTCAGGACGGCGACAAATATATCGGCTTCCATCAACAAGCAGATGTCGCTCAAGGATAATTTCGGGATCGGGGCTAAAGTTTCCGGCCTCACGGTCTCCCCGGCGGGAATACGCTATCGCTCATGCAAGAACGGTGTCGTCCATCAGGTTACCATTGGCTATGACGACGAGGCTGAGACGTTCGTCCGGTTCACTTACGACGTCGAGGGAAGGCAGGAGGCGGTCTTCGATGTCAGTTATTCAGTGCGCCATTCGATAGACCTGTCGTCCGACTGGACCGAGGTTGTTCTGATTGGCGAGGACGACGATCACGACACGATCCTGGAGCCCGTGGGGAAGGGTATCAGGGTCGACCGCAGCTACGTCGCAACGCAAATATTTCGACGGTTCGCCGAGTTTCGTCCTGGCGTGAAGGTGATGCTCGACGTGTCGATGACTAAAGGGGGAGGCAAGGACGAGACGGGAAGAACGCGGACACTCAAGACGTTGCAGGAGGTTGTCCCAGCGCTTCCGAAAGCGGAGATCGTGACGTGCCCCGAAACCGGGACCGAGATCCAATATATCCACGATCCCAAGCACCAGAGTTACAGTCATTCCATCAGCGCTTTGAATAATCCTGCGACGTCTTCGACGACTTTCTGCGCTCTCGTTCACAAGGGCGAGCGCTACGACTTCCGCAGTGGCAAGAAGTGGTCTGCTGTAGCGCCAAACTACGGCATTCCCTTTGGTTCGACCGTTCTCACCGTTGAGATCTTTGTTCCCGACGGCGATGCGCTTCCCACCCAGTACCGTGATGCGCTCATGACGGTCGATGAGCGAACCCCCATTTCGACGGACGATTATGCGGGCAGGGTGCGTGAGCTCATGCCCGAGTGGGTCAAGGACGTGATCCGGGAGGCTCACCCGCCGCGTGACGAAAACCTCGACGATCTGCAGAAGGACCTACAGAAGCTCCTCGACGAATTCCGCCTCCCCACGACCACCTACGTCAGATCCCTTAAAACTCCGGATCGCACGGACGACAGCGATCTCGGGCTCGATGAAGCACGGTCAGCAGCCGTCGAGCCCATCAATGATGAAGAGGACCGGTTCCTTCGCGGCGAAAGAAGTGGCGGCCGGCGTGCGACGGACAAGAAGGTCCGCAAAGCACCAGAAGGAGCCAAGCTTTCTAAGGAGGCGCAGGCCCTCGAACGAGCGCCGACAATCGAGATCCTGGACGATCCGATCGAGATCGACGAGAAGCAGATGAAGGGACGAGCCGGCCGCTACTACAAGGATGCGCAGACCCTGTTCATCAACGGCCTCTATTCCGCAGTCGAGCGAATGACGGCGGAACTCGAAGTTCTTTTTGCCGGACAGATGGAGGCCGAGGAACTACGACGGATCATTTTGAGGGCGGCACAGCGTTCCATGGCCTTTCGCGTAGGAAAGGCGACCTGCTTCGCGATCAGCAAGCGGCTGGTCGATGGATGGTCGCTCGAGGACCTTGATCGGGCCACCTCGCCAGAATCGCTCTCACTCGCCGCCGACGACTATCGCCAGAGCATGGGCGCAGCGCGGAAATGGATTGGTGCCGAACTCAAGATTCAGGGGCTCGCACTGGAAGAGATCGAGACCGTCTAAGATGAAATCGTGAGATGGGTTCTCGGGATTGATGCCGCTGGACAGAGCGCCAACCCAAGCGGAATCTGGATCATCTCCACGGCGGATCAGGTCGGCGACTGTCGACGTTGCGCAGGGCTTGTTCAGAAGATCAGCGCACACGCACATGAACACAGGCAGCGACTTCCGCGGCCGGCCTACGATTGTACCTTTGTTCTTCAAGCCATCAAAGTGAGTCCGACGCGAAGATAACGATTGCAGGCATCTGGGAGTTGGCCAAAACTAGGTCGGTTTCGCAGAGAGACGAGCTGCAGGAGATCGGACTGGTGGCGTGTTAGGTTGCAACGCGTTTCGGCACGTCTCATGCGGGCGACATGATGCTATAAGTCTCGGTGCCGAGCCGCTGGCTGACCATACGGGCCTCGAAACCGTCGCCTAGTGAAGCTGCCAGTGCCGTCGCGTCTGTCCGGGTTGAGGGGAAGCCCCTGAGCGTCCACGGATCCAATCGCAAAGCACCCCAAGCCCTGCGAAAATGGAGGTCGCCGGGGTCGATGCTTTCCGGCCACGAAACCGTCGGATGCTCCGGAGGAATGGAAGCTGCCAGCCATGTCGCCCATGCCGTGCCCAACTCCTCTCCGTCGGCGGGCTGAATGCTCCTGCTCACCAGCCCGATGACTTCGCCATTGGCATTGAACACGGGTCCGCCGGACATACCCGATGGCCAGTTCGCCCGCACCTCGAAGACCGGGGTCGGAGCCGAACGGTCTCGGCCTTCGGGGTGGTGCCGCGTGACAATGCCATAGGCGGCGAACATCCCCTCGGTGATCGATGTCGGAAGGTCCGATGCTGCTCCGTGGGCGAGTTCGATTTCGGGGAAGCCGACGGCGACTATTAGCTCTCCGACCCCTGGAGTGCTCGGATGGCGTCGCAGTGGCAGGTTTCCTATCATGTCCGAGGGCGGAGGCATCGCTGTGTTCAGAAAGGTGACATCGATAGGACGCGTCGAAGCCGTGGCGACGAAGTTCAAGGGATCCTCCACTTCCACCAGAGGCGTTCGGAGGGAAGCCATGACAGCCAGCGCCTCCCTTGGAACGCCCACCTCGCCGAAGACCAGCCCCATGCCCAGCAGAGCCAAAGCGCTGAGGTCTGGCCGAATGGCCATTTGGCCCGATTGGTTGGCCCCGATCCGCAAGAAGTCCGTGACGTGATCCGCAGTGAGGAAACTGCCCCATGGATCCAGGGCGAACCCCGTACCCAGCCCTGTGAGGATATCGTTGCGGTCCGCTTGGAAAATGGGGACAATGGCCTTTCGCAGCCCGAACGGGTCCTGGACCCGAAACAGGGTTGCAGTCTCGCCATGCTCCGGAACCAATGCGTGGAGACGCCTGTCCTGGTTACGGTCCTCGCAAGTGGCCACTGTGATCGGGTAATTCGGATGGTCGGCGAGCGGCATCTGGCACTCCATGAACTGAACGACTGTCCTCGCAGACCACAGGCGTCATTGGCGCGCAAGGTGTCACGTTTCACCCGCTCTATGAACTAGGTGCGCCGGGGCGAAGCCGCGTCGGCCGAGGCCGAAAGCAGTCAGTTGTCGCAAGTAGAACCTTGAAACGTCAACGCGGCGCCGAAATCTCTCTCGCAAGCACAATTTGCAAGTTTAAGAAACCAGTTGTAAGGGAACGTTATGCGAGTATAGATGTGCATCATCCTTAGCGGCAAACCATGGTGATATCTTCAGGCCTATCAAGACCATTGGGTTACACCTATCGCGATGCGTTGCGCCTCCTGTTCATTCTCGTCAGGGGTAGTCAACCAGTTGAATCACCTATCGATGAAGAGTGGGACAGCGTTTTCATCGGCGAAAAACGCGCTCTCGCGATCGACTTCTGGGTGAGGTATCCCGACTATCTCGCGGACGAACTTCTGGACCGGTTCGAAAGGGATGGCGACCGGCAAGCACTCTTCGCTGCGAAGGAGATATTCGCCGACGAAGAACCGGATGTCCGTCAGGTCCAGATGATCAGGTGGCGACGGGGAGCATATGACGATCTGCAGACGTCGCTGGGCGTTTTGTCATACCGCGGACTCGTCCGGTCGATGGACAGGGGCCTGCAAAACGGAATTCGTCAGCACGAATACCTGTCAGGGGCTGCCGCGCGTGAGTTTCTTGATTCCGTGCTCGACGATTTTCCTGCCCTTCGCTGGTACGAAAAGCAGACGCATCTCGCATTGACCATCGCGGGACATCAGAGCGGTTCAGCTTTGAAAGAAATACACTATCGCGATCCGGAATACGGTTCGACGCCATACGGATCTGTCATTCCTTCAATCAGAGACCGCGTGTGCGTCCGGCTCCAGAAGCTGGAGGAGAAACAAAATGGCTGAGAGATCCGTAACATCGTCCGCAGATTGGATACAGGCAATTGCGACGAAGTCGGGTGCGACGGTTGAGGAAGTGGAGGTCGTACTCGCCGCCCATGACGTCCGGGCGCAGTCTGTGTTTCCCCGAACCAGAAGACTGCGAATACGCTCTGTCAGCTTCGGAGGGATCAAGTACGGGGAGACGCAACGATTCGAGTTTGCATGGGAAGGACTCGATAAAGGTCTCTGGGGTGTCATTTCCGGGGGGAATTCCAAGGGAAAGTCATCGATCATAAATATCCTTCGATGTGCTCTCCAGGGAAGGTTTCCAGGCGATCTGAAGGCCGATATCTGGAAGTGGCTCGACAGCGTCGACGTGAATTTCAGCATCGATGAGATCCTCTACGCCGTTCGGGTCTCCAAACAAGCCGGCGTCGAGAACGCAGAGGACGCGACAGCGCGGCTCGAGCGTGGGAGGGATCCGTCTGCGGTAATCTACGAAGGGACAGCGGGCAAGGCATTCGAACAGTCAATGAGCGATCTGTTCACCGATGAGCTGGGGTTCGACCGGATCCATGCTTTCCATAAGGGCAACGACGCCATAGTGGAGCACGGCTGGCCTGCGATGTCGTCAGCGCTTTTCGTGCGTGGACCCGGAGCTGCGTTGTTTGGCGAGCAGGTCGTTGACGGGCTCCCGACTCGATTGGTGCAGTGGTTCATCGGCCTCCCATGGATTTCAACCTATACCGCCGCCGCTGCGGCCGAGAAGCAGTACGCCGAAGCCAAGCGGCGACAGTCTGCAACGCGCGATGCTATGGCCGCCCGGACAAGGTCGCGTGTGGACACCTTGCGCCGGGATCTGGAGCGGGCCAAGCAGGACCTGGCAAAGCTTCCCGATCGGCAGCGTCTCAGAAGGCGTCTGATCGAAGTCGACAGGCTGATCGCGAGCGCGCAGGCCGACATCACCACCTGTAGGATCGCCAGGGATCAGGCTGCCGCTGCACTTCAGGTCGCCAAGGATTCATGGAATGAAACGCGTCACGCCTATCAGCAGGCGAAGGATAATACGGAAGCTGGGTATGTTTTCCGTCGACTGAAACCCCGCTGCTGCCCCGCATGCGAAGCGGACTTGGGAACGCGGTTGAAAGTTGAAGAAGTTGCCGCCTGTGGCCTCTGCGGAATCACGGACATCGGTGCGCCTGACGGAGAGGCGAGCGACGACCTGACATTTCTGAAGGATTCGGTCGCTGACGCGGCCACGAACGCGGGTGAGTGCGAAACGAAAGCCAACAAGGCCGCTGACGCGCTCAAGAAGGCAGTGAATGCGATGGACGTGCTCGCCTCCGAGATGAAGGAGATCCAGAGCGAACTCTCGGTTCCGGATAAGGCGGACGATCTTTACCGCAAGGTCGAAATCACTGAAGCCCTGATAAAGGAGCTGATGGGGGAGGAGGACGAAGAGGCCACGGAGGTCGCCGGCGAGGCGGAGCCTCAAGCCGACGTGTATGCGATCCTCAAGGCTGCCGAGAAGATCACCAAGGATCTAATGGAGCAGACGCAGGCAGACACCTTGAAGAAAGTGGGCGACATGCTTCTCGACTATAGTGTCCGTCTGGGTGTCCAGAACCTGGAGAGCATGACGCTGCATTCGAGCCGGCTCGAAATCAATCAAGGCGGCGCGGCCACGACCTTCTCCAAGCTGTCGCCTGGGGAAAACCTGCGTGTCCGAGTCGCGCTCGCCATCTCGGTGGTTTCGGTGGCAAGGGGAAGCGGTGTCGGTCGTCATCCAGGACTATTGGTGCTGGATTCACCAGGATCGCAGGAAATGGCAGCGGAGTTCGCCTCCCTGATGGGAAGCCTGGGGGACGTTCTCAAGGAAGAACCGGAACTTCAAATCATCATCGGAGCCGTTCATAGACCGGAGTTGGACGGTATTGTCGCGCGTGAGAATCGCAAGCAGGCTTTCAACGAGGACAAGCTTTTCTGAGACGGTACTAATGAACCCAGTCGTCGAAAAGATATTCAGCCGCGGTTCCGATGATCCGGACGTGGACCTTTCAGGGGAAGCGTTGCGGGATCTGCTGTCGGCTGTCGACGAGTTGAAGGATGAAGCGATGGCTGCTGGGCTCTTCCAAGCCATGTGGGTCGCCGGATCGCCCGACTGCGACGCTGCGATCGCCTACAACATCGAGACAGCCGAAGATCCTGGGTTTCTTGCGGAGATCGCGAACATCACGGCTGTCGAGCCCCGAGCACATCTCCCCGAGCGCTATTCGTCGTCTCTGCTGACACTCGCCTCCCGTCAGGAGCGACACCCGATCGCTCGGGCTCAGGCGCTTAAGACCGCCTATATCGTGGCGATGACGCGACCATCGGACATGAGGCGTCTGCAGGCCCACCTTCTCGAACTCGCTATCGATGACCACCCTGATTATCTGCAGCACGCCGCTAGGATCATCGGCTTCATACTGGCCCATATCCAAGACGATGAACTGCAGGGCGTGCTCGACAGTTTCCTCGAACTTGATGGCGTACAGAGCGAGGCAGCGACATCTCTGGGAATGCTGGCGATGGCTGATGGATTGGGGGCGAATGATCAGGCCGAAGCCATCGCCGCGTTCGAGAGAAGCCTCAACTTGATGGGGCAGGCAATTGCGGCTGCAGAGACGCGCCCGGACGCCGAACTCTACTCCCTCTGTCTCACTGTCCTTCTCGATTTCGCACGAGACCAGCGGAAGGACGAACTCGGCGCGCTAATCGACCAAATACGTCAGGCCGCCTTCGCCTATTCCGCATCCGCATTTCCGAGCGACGACCGATCCTGGTCACGTCAGTGGATGGGCCTTCCTCAGTTGGAAGGCATGCGATGGTACGAGCTCGCGATAAGGATCAGCCACGTCGAGAGGACGCTCGAAAGCCGCGCCTGGCTTCATGCTGTTCGTATAATCGAAGACGAACTCGTTAAACTATATGCGGCAAGTCGGTCGCTGCTTTGTCACGCTGAGGACGGCGGCATTGAAAAGATCATCCGTCCAAGGATTTCAGATGAACTGCAGCGTGATCGGGCTAGGCTGGCTCTGCTCGAGCAGTGGCTCGTTGAAAACGGTCTTTCCGGTGAGGAAGCTTCTGTCTCCGCCGTGCGCGGAATGATCGCGGAGGCGATGGAGGGCAGCCTTCGCCGCCACCCTACCGAGGCGGCGGTCTCGCAAGACGCCGTCGCCGCAGCACTAGGTCACCTCAGTCCTGAAATCGGCGCACGTGCGGGGGTGGCCCTGCGAGCTTCTCTCGTCGATTTCGACCTCGGGACGACCGATCCCGTACTCGTTGACATATGGTCGAAGCTAGCCGGAGAGCTGGATCGGAACGACGACTACCGGACGAATGCCGGCGCAAGGAGTTTCTTCAATACCATCCTGTACACGACACTGTCGTTCGCATTCTCGAGGACAAACCTCACGGCCGGAGCCGTCGTGGGCGTTGACTACCTGTTCAATCGTGACAGGACATCTCCGCCTCTCGAAAAGGATCTCCAGAAGGATTTCTTCAGCTTCATTCAGTCCACGGCCCTTCGCCAGATCGCTATGCGAGAAACAAGTGATCGAGGGGGAGGGCGGGCGGACATCGACTTCGTCCTCAATGGCATGAACGTGGTTGCGGAATTGAAGAAGACCGCCGCCGATCATGATCTCGAAGGGCTGGCAAAGACATACGGCCTGCAGACTGCCGCGTACCAGCGATCGAGCTATACCTTCTGCGTGCTGATGGTGCTTGACCTCGTGGACAGGCGAGGCACCGCGGCGCATATCCGTGAGCGCGTCTCCGTGCAGGAGGTAATTCCGCCTGCAGGCAAGACCAAATACTCGGTCGTCGTAGTGCGGATCCAGGGGTTGCTTAAGGCCCCCAACGAGCTGAAATGATCTTCCGCGCTCTCATCTTGCACCAGGATGTGGCGGGCGGTTGTGCAGAAAGGGAACAATCCGCGGAGCCACTTGGCGCGATCAACTTCGCAACTAGGTGGATGCGTAAATTTTTCAGAGGGTCCGGAGAGTGCCGATTCCGATGAAGCCGCCCCTTTGTTCCGAGAT
>NZ_NWSW01000014.1:0-185004 GCF_002531805.1 Rhizobium sp. M1
CCGATCAGCAAAAACAGCTCACCGTACGCTCACTTTTGTTTGGTAACGGGTCGAGGAGTTAACGCCTCTTCAGGGGCCTGCAAGGAGGCAAAGCCGACCAAGCGGGACAGAAAACTTCAAATCCTGCCCCCCGCAACCAAACTCTTCAATACACAATACTCAAAAAGCCCGCCTCAAGCGGGCTTTTGTCGTTTTAGCGCGACAGAACAGACAGGCGATGAACTCCTGCGCGTCCTGATCGATTTCCAAACACGGCTATCCCGGCCGGTTATGCCGCCTCTGATTGACGCCTTCGATCTGGCCCCCGCCAGGGTATTTGGAGACTGCGATATAGCCAAGCAGTCGTTCTGTCGGCAGACCGCTTTCGACGATGTGTGCCGGCGCCAGGGGCCTGGATCACGCCGCCGCGGCCCCGGAAGGCGTATTTGGGGCGGCGCGTTAGCCGGTGATGATCGGCGAAAAGGATAGCTTCTCGCAGAATCCTATGAGCTTCCGCACAGCATCGGAACCCGGCTCCGTCACTGCGGGGTCTGTGCCTATGAGGGTGATTACGCATTGGGCTCTACCCTGCCAATCGAGGATGGGTGCGGCAATCGCAACCAGGCCGGGAATGAAGCGCCCTTCCACTGATGAGAATCCACGCATTCGGAACGTCTCGGTCATTCTCTCGATGTCTTGCTCCGTTCGCAATTGGCTGTCCACGGTGGATGATGCCTTGCGTGCGGCGCGTAGTTCCGCTTCGCGGATCGCCTGAAGCGGCGCCGGCGGAGCCCAGGTGAGAAAGGCCCGCCCGGTCGCGGAGTTAAGAAGCGGCAGGATGGTGCCGAGGCCCATCGACGTGACCGTGGGCGTGGCGGCGCGCTCCCAGCGGACGACGGTCGCACCATGCGTGCCCCAGACCGACAGAAGCACGGTCAGGCCGGATTCGAGGCAGAGCTCCGGAAGAGCGTCGGACGCACGATTGACGAAGTCATGCCGGGCGAGCGCCGCAAGACCGAGCGCGATCGCGCCTTCACCGAGATCGTATTTGCCGGACTTGCCAGCCTGAACGACCAGGCCCGCGTTTAGGAATGACGTCAGATAGCGGTGCACCTTGCTCGGTGGCATGCCGCAGTCGCGCGCCAGTTCCGACAGCGACATCGGACGCAGATAGCCGCCCATCGCGCTCAAGAGCTTCAACGCCGCGTCCAGCGACTGGATGCCGCCGGACTGGCGATCGCTTTCGTCGTCCTTATCCATCTTCACCCAGTAATTGGCGCAGTACCTCTATTTCGCTGGCGACAATAGCATCGCCCGCCGGCTTGAACAGGCCCCGGAGCTCGCCGCCCACAGCCGCGACCTCGCCTGCTACCGTGATCTCATAACCGAGCCGCAGGGTTTTGCGGCCCCACTCCTCGATCGACAGCGCGATGCGAAGCCGGTCGCCGTCGCGCATAGGCCTGCGGAACTGTGCCTTTGCTTCCAGGAGGCCGATGCCGACCGCGCCGAGGGTTTGGCAGATCTTTCCATGGCCCCCAAAATTACGCAACCAGTCGTGGAAGGCGCGGTCAAACCAAGCGTAGGTCCGGGGGTAGAAAACGATCCCCGCCGGATCGCAGTCACCAAAACTCACCAGATATTCAAGCACATGTGCGCTTCTCATTTTTCCACCATATGAAACTAGTTGCGCAATGTGGAAAAATATCTATCATCAGGATCGGGAACTGTCGAGTGGCTTGGGAGGAAACATGTCGCAACTGTCCAGCGTGGAGATACTTGGGGGAGGCCCTGCGGGGCTCTACACCGCAATCCTCTTGCGGCGTGCCATGCCGCATCTGCGCCTGCGCGTGACGGAACAGAATCCTAAAGGTGCGACCTTCGGTTTCGGTGTAGTCTTTTCCGATCAGGCGCTGGATTTCCTGAAGGCGGATGATCCGGAAACGCACGATCTCATCACGCCCGCCATGGAGCGCTGGCGCAACATGACCTTGAACCTTCCCGGTGGGCAGGCCGTCCTCGATGGCGTCGGTTTCTCGGCCATCGGGCGGCTGGAACTGATCGAGGTCCTGCGCAAGCGCGCAGAAGCCCTCGGTGTCGAAATCCGTTTTTCACATCTGATCGAATCGCTGGACGAAGTGCAGGCCGACCTGATCATCGGCGCCGACGGGCTGAACTCGTTCGTGCGGCGGTCCAACCAGGCGGACTTTGCGCCGACGATCGAGCATTTCAGCAATCATTTTGCCTGGTTCGGCACGGAACGGCCTTTCGACACCCTGACCCAGACTTTCGTGAAAATGCAGAGGGGCGCGTTCAATGCGCATCACTACCGCTATCAGCCCGATCGCAGTACTTTCATCGTCGAATGCGACGACGCCACATTCCAGGCCTATGGCTTTGCGGCCATGGACGAGGCCGAGAGCGCGCGGGCCTGCGAGTCGATCTTCGCCGATCTTCTTGATGGCGCGCCGCTGATCACCAATAAGTCCACGTGGCGGCAGTTTCCTCGTCTCTGGTGCGAAAACTGGGTAGTCGGCCGTCACGTGCTTCTCGGGGATGCCGCTCATACCGCCCACTTCTCCATCGGCTCCGGCACGCGGCTTGCCATGGAGGATGCCATCGCGCTTGTCCGGGCACTCTCGTCTCACGACGATGTCGAACAGGCATTGGCTGCCTATCAGGCGGAGCGCCAGCCGATCGCCAGGAAGATCGTCGATGCCGCCAACACGTCCGCCACATGGTATGAGAATTTTGCCGCCAAGATGGATCTGTCGCCGGTCGATTTCGGGCTCGACTATCTGATGCGCTCGGGCCGTGTCGATATGGACAGGCTGCGCCGGATGGCTCCCGGCTTCATGGCAAGATACGATGCGGAGAAGGGCGGCGGCAATATCGTCGATCCCGTCGGCCACGACAATGCGGGTGCTACGGAGGTCGGCTTCAGGCGGGAGGACCATCCGAATTGTTCTTCAATCCTCTGGGACAATCTCTTCTGCAGTCCGGATAAGCTTGCGCTGATCGGCCCGGCGGGATCGCTGACCTATGCCCAGTTGGTGACCGAAGCGGCACGCTGGGGGAATGCCTTCATCGCCGCTGGGCTTAAGCGTGGCGACCGGATTCCGTTCTTCCTCGACGACACGCCTGTCTATCCGGCTGCCTTCTTCGGAGCAGTCCGAGCCGGCTTCGTGCCGGTCCTGCTCAACACCCAGACCACGGCCGATGTGCTGAATTTCTTCCTTCAGGACACGGGCGCGAAGATCGCGCTATGCGAAGCAGCGCTTGCGAGGCGCTTTGAAGGCGAGGCGCTACACGGGACGACGCTCGAGCGGGTGGTGATCGTCAATGGCGCGGCGGATGGTGAAGGGCGCATCGCTGCGGCGGACTTTCTTGCTGGGCAGCCCGACACGCTCGATTGCGCCGATACCGGGCCAGAGGACATGGCCTTCTGGATGTATTCCTCGGGCTCGACGGGGCGGCCCAAGGGGATCGTCCACCTCCACCATGACATGGCCTATACGCAGGCCTCCTTTGGCAAGCATGCGCTCAAGCTGACCGAGGATGACATTTGCTTCTCCGTCCCGAAGATTTTCTTTGCCTATGGCTTCGGCAACGCCCTCACATTCCCGTTTTCGATCGGCGCGACGACGCTTCTGATGCCGGGCCAGCCGAGGCCCGACGCGGTGCTGGACATGATCGAAAAATACCGGCCGACGGTGCTCTTCGGATTGCCGACGCTTTATACGGCGCTGGCGCGGACGGAAAATGTCGGGACGCGCGATCTGAGTTCGCTCCGGCAATCGATGTCGGCGGCGGAAATCCTGTCGCAGGATATTTACGACGCCTGGAAAAGTCTGACCGGCCATGGTCCGACCGAGGGACTGGGGTCGACCGAACTGCTTCACATCTACCTCTCGAACAGCCTTTCGGATCACCGCATCGGTTCGGCCGGCGCGCGGGTGCCGGGTTACGAAATCCGGCTCGAGACGCCGGATGGCAGGGTGCCGGAGCCCGGAGAGGAAGGCGTCATGTTCGTGCGAGGCGATTCTTCCGCTCCGTCTTACTGGAATCGGTCCGACAAGACGAAGGAAACGATGCGGGGCGACTGGATCTATACCGGCGACCGCTTCATCGAGGTGGACGGTTACTATTATTTCCAGGGCCGCGCCGACGAGCTTATCAAGGTTTCGGGCCAATGGGTCTGGCCGCTTGAGGTTGAACGCTGTCTCAACGAGCATCCCGATGTCCATGAATGCGCGGTCATGGCCCATCAACTCGAAGACCGCCGAATGACGCTGCGGGCCGTGATCCGGCTGAGGGAGGGGCGCGCCGCGACTGAAGCGCAGTCGGATGCGTTGCGCGCCTATGTGAAGACGCGGCTGCAGCCCTACAAATATCCGCGCATCGTGAATTATGTCGCCGACCTGCCGAAGACCGGAACGGGGAAGATCGATCGCCAGGCACTGGCCGCGATGCCGGTGCGGCAAGATGCTGCAATCGGACTTTGAAGCGCATGACCAGAGGAGGGGAAACCATGGGAACTTATGTACTTGTCCATGGCGCATGTCATGATGGCAGCCATTTTGAAGCTTGCGCCGCGCCCATTCGCGCAGCCGGGCATACCGTCCACTGCCCGACGCTGAAGGGCAACCGGCCGGGAGACGACCGCAAGGCCGTGACACTGGACGATGCGATCGACTCCCTCGTGGCGTTCTTCGAGGAAAACGACATTCAGGACGCGGTTCTGGTCGGCCACAGCTGGGGCGGCATGGCCATCACCGGGGCAGCCGACCGGTTGGGTCCGGGACGTGTGCGTCGTCTCGTCTATTTCAGCGCCTTCGTGCCCAACAATGGCGAAAGCCTGATCGATATGTGCCCGCCGCATTATCAGGCGCTGTTTCCGCAGCTTGCCGGCGAGACCGGCGAAGTTTTGTTTCCCTATCCGATCCTGCGTGAATCCTTCATCAACGACGGAACGGAGGAGCAGGCGCGGTCGCTGTTCAACAGCCTCAACGCCCAGCCCTTCAACACGATGAACGACAGGATCAGGCTCTCGAAGAACCCGGCGGAGTTCATGATCGGCAAGTCCTTCCTGCACTGCACGGAAGATACGTCGCTGCCGCAGTCGCTACCCTTCCATCCGCGTCTTTCGGAAAAGCTCGGGCTCTACCGTCTGATCAGCATGCCCGGCAGTCATTCGACGCATGTAACGGCGCCCGTGCTGCTGGGCGAGAAGATCATGGAAGCCGGGCGGGATTGAAGCCGCAAACTGAGGCGAAAGCCCAAACGCTCCGCGGATCACCGCGGAGCCAGAACTGCAACCAACAAGGAAAGATAGATGACCCTGGTCCTACCCGCTCCTGCCACCCCCACCGTCGCCGTCGCCGGATCGGATGCCAGATTTCCGGTACGCAGGATATTCTGCGTCGGCCGCAATTATGCGGCGCATGCGCGCGAAATGGGCAAGGACCCTGACCGGGAGCCGCCGTTCTTCTTCAGCAAGCCGGCGGATGCCGTGGTCGATTCCGGTGAAACCGTGGCCTATCCGCCCCAGACCGAGAATTTCCACTACGAGGCCGAGCTGGTCGTGGCGATCGGCAAGGGTGGATGCTCCATAGCGGAGGCGGACGCGCTCGATCACATCTGGGGCTATGCTGTGGGCAATGATCTGACGCGGCGCGACCTACAATTGGCCGCGCGTGACGTGGGCCGGCCCTGGGATTTCGGCAAGGCGTTCGACCGCTCCGCCATTATCGGCCCGGTGCATGCGGTATCGGAGACGGGGCATCCCGCGAAGGGGTCGATCCGGCTTGCGGTCAATGGCGTGGTCAAGCAGGATGCGGATCTGGCCGAACTGATATGGTCGGTTCCGGAAGTCATTTCCTATCTCTCGCATTCGATCGCGCTTGCGCCCGGCGATCTCATCATGACGGGAACGCCGGCCGGGGTCGGTCCGCTGGTGCCGGGTGATGTTTGCACCGTGAGCATCAAGGGTCTGGGCGAGATTTCCACCACGATCGGGCCGAGGGACTGAAAATGGTCCTCAAGCTCCACAATTTCTTCCGCTCCTCGACATCGACGCGGCTTCGCGCAGCGCTCAATCTCAAGGGGTTGGCCTATGATTATGTCCCCTATGTCCTGCGCCGTGGCGATACGCGAAAGGCCGAATATCTGGCGATGAACCCTCAGGGTCTCGTGCCTGTTCTGGAGCGGGAAGACGGAAGCTTTCTGACGCAATCGCTCGCCATCATCGAATGGCTGGAGGAGACGCATCCCACCCCCGCGTTGCTCCCCACCGATCCGGATGGGCGGGCACGGGTGCGTGCGCTTGCCTATATGATCGCCTGCGAAATCCACCCGCTGAACAATCTGCGCGTGCTCGGCTATCTCGCCGACCGCTTCGGCGCCAGCGAGGATGGCCAGAAGGAATGGTTCACCCATTGGGTGGCGACGACGTTCGACGCGCTTGAGACGATGCTGGCTTGCGATCCGCGCACCGGCGCCTTCTGCCACGGCGACGTGCCGGGCCTCGCCGACATCTGCCTATATGCGCAGGTCTGGAACAATCAGCGCTTCGGGATCGCTACGTCGGCCTGGCCGACCATTCAACGGATTTTCGCGCGCCTCGACACAATAGCGGCGTTCAGCAACGCCGCGCCGCCCCGGCAACCCGATGCGGCCTGAGACCGTGAAACGGAGGATATGCCATGCATGATGAGATCCACGCCAAGCCGGCCAATGCGATGCAGCCTGATGATACGCCGGAATTGCGCGCGCTGTACGAGGGCTTCGAGGCGATGCATCTGATGCCGCTCTGGACACAACTCGGCGATCTCATGCCGCGTCATCCGAAGCCCAAGGCTGTCCCGCATGTGTGGAAATGGGCCGATCTGCTGCCGCTGGCCCAGACATCGGGGGACCTGGTGCCCGTGGGCCGTGGCGGCGAACGGCGGGCCATCGGCCTTGCCAATCCGGGCCTTGGTGGACATGCTTATGTCAGCCCCACGCTCTGGGCCGCGATCCAGTATCTCGGCCCGCGTGAGACGGCGCCTGAGCATCGCCATGCGCAAAACGCCTTCCGCTTCGTGGTCGAAGGCGAAGGCGTGTGGACGGTGGTGAACGGCGATCCCGTACGCATGAGCCGGGGCGACCTGCTGCTGACGCCCGGCTGGCATTTTCACGGCCATCACAACGATACCGACAAACCGATGGCCTGGATCGACGGGCTCGATATTCCGTTTGCGCAACAGAACGATGTCGGCTTCTTCGAATTCGGTTCCGACCGGGTGACGGACTATGCGACGCCGCGCTTCTCGCGGGGAGAGCGGCTCTGGTGCCATCCGGGCCTTCGCCCGCTGTCGGGCCTGCGGGATACGGTAGCTTCGCCGATTGGCGCCTATCGCTGGGAACATACGGACCGCGCGCTGACAGAGCAGCTGCTTCTTGAGGAGGAAGGCCAGCCCGCGACCGTTGAGCAAGGTCATGCTGCCATCCGCTACGTCAACCCCACAACCGGAGGCGATGTCATGTCGACCATCCGCTGCGAATTCCACCGCTTGCGCGCAGGCACCGACACGCCGCCGCGCCGCGAGGTGGGCTCGACCGTGTTCCAGGTCTTCGACGGTAAGGGCGCGGCCGTGATTGGCGGAGTTACGCATAAGTTGGATATCGGAGATATTTTCGTGATCCCGTCCTGGATTCCCTGGTCGCTTCAAGCCGAAACGCAATTCGACCTGTTCCGCTTTTCCGATGCGCCGATCATGGAGCGACTCAATTTCATGCGTAGCCATGTCGAAATGGCCGAAACATGAGCCAGACGCTGGAGGAGGCCCGGATCGCATTGCGCGAAAGGCAGGGCAGGGGGGCGCGCCATGACGCAGTGCTCGCGCCCTCGCAAGCGCTGGACTGGGCTCGACTCGGCACGGCCTATTTCGCCCGCTTGCTCAACGATCTCTCCGATCGCGCTCTTGATGAACCTAGCGCCGTGGAAGGGTTCAGCCGGCGGCGGCTTGTCGCTTATGCCGGTTACCATGCGCGTCTGCTGAGCGAATTCGTGGCTTGGGGAAGGGCCGGCGAGGCCGGACCTTTTCCGCGCAATCTCGACGTTGCCGCCGACGATCTCGAATTCGGCATTACCCAGCCCTCGCGGGCATTGCGTTATCTCTTCGACCATTCTGCGGTTCATCTCAATGTCGAATGGCGCGGTTTGAGCAATGAAGGCTGGGGCCGCTCGGTGGCCGACACCACAGGACGAAAGACCCAATTGCGCGATACGCCACTGACGCGGGCTCGCAAGCTTTGGCTTCTTGCCATCGATCTGAATTCTGGCGGCCGGTTTGCGGATATGCCGGCGGATTTCGTCGATTTCCTGATCCTCGACCAGGCCTCGCGACGGCTTCCGACCGGGAGGTTCGCGCTGGTCGCGACCGATCGGGTCGCCCCACTGATCATGAGCCAGGCGCCAGCAATGATCGTCAGAGGGACTGCCCGCGACCTCGTGGGTTGGCTCAGCGGAAAGGGCGTAGGCAACCTAAGCGCCGAAGGTGGTGCCCTGCCTGCCCTCGCGCCGCTTCCCGCCATCGGACCGGCCTAGAGCCTTTCCTGGCTAGGAAGCATTCTGCCGGAGCAGGTTTTCGTCAGGGCAGAGGCGATTGGCGATGGGCATACCCGTTGGTACGTCCGAGCCGATCGCCTCTGATCCTGGCGAAAAGATGCCCGGCCCACCGGCCGCACCGCTTCGCCGTGGCGAAGCGATCAGTGCGTCCGGCGTTTTTCAGTCTTGCAGATTTGCCTGGCAAATCTGCGGGAGGGTTGGCTGAACCGGGCCGTCTGATCGACCGGCCGGCTTGGCCGTAGAACTGGGCTACGACACGCGCCGGCCGGTCGACCATCCGACTCCGTTTGAGCCAACAGAATGCTTCAATCTAACCAGGAAAGGCTCTAGGAGAGTTTCCACCTCGGCACATCAGCGTGCTTCGAGCTTGTCCAGGTTGGTATGGATGATCTTCAGCGCCGATTTCAGCCAGGCCACTTCAGCCTCGCTGAATGTCTCGACGCCGACCGCCTCGAACTCTGCTGCGAGCGGCATCAACTTCTGCACGAGCGCATCGCCCGAGGGCGTAAGCATGATCGAAACCGTGCGCCCGTCGTCGGGCCGGGTGCGCGACACCAATCCTTTCTTCTTCATCACTGTGACCAGACGCGACAGGGTGGAGATTTCGACCGTAACCATGGGGCTCAGATCTGTCAGCCTTTGCGGGCCCTCCTGCTTCAGGATGGCCAGGACGCGGTACATGGGCAAGGTAACGTCAAAATCGTGCAGCCGTTCCAAAAAAAGCTCGCCCATGCGCACGCCGACGCGATTTAGAAGATAGGGAAGTGATCCGGTAAATCGATAGGACATTTTCGCTCGCAATTATTGCATCTGCACTGAATAGCCGTAGCCGAGGGCATGTGCAATCAAATGTCGCGTTCGTCCGGGCAAATGAAAGCCGGCCTCATCGAGGCCGGCTATGATGGCGGGTATTCCTGCCGGTCAGTGCGCGATGACACTTCCCTTCTCGGTCGTCACATGCAGGAAGGTGAGGGCCGTCAAAACGCAGCCAACCACTGCCGTTATCGAGAAGATGTAGAAGTTCCACTCCGGCGCGAGCCCTCGCTGCAGCACGGCGCCACCGATCAGTGGCCCGGCGATACCACCCAGCCGGCCGACCGCGAGCGAAAAGCCGAGGCCCGTTCCGCGGATCTGGACAGGATAGAAGCGGCCGACCAGAACATTCGAGAGGATTTGGGTTCCGATCGTACCGGCGCCGGCGAGAGCGACAAGTGCGTACATGAGAACGCCCTGCTTCAGCGTAAGCATGTAGATCGTTGCGGCGCCGATCGCGAACAATATGGCGACAGTCATCTTCACATGGCCCCTATCGGCAATCCGGCCGGCAATGACGATACCGATGGCGGCGCCGACATTGAGCATGATCGCAAACAGCAGCGCCGAACTGATGTCGTAACCCATCTTGTTCATGATGGTTGGCAGCCAGTTCACCATGCCGAAGGTCAGCAGCAGGGAGCAGAAATGAATCCCCCAGGCGTTCAGCGTCAGCGCAAGCCGCCCTTCCGCAAATAGCGCCAGGATACCCTGCTTTCCAGAGGTGGTCGGCTGGTGCAGAACCCGTTCCAGGCCGAAAGTATCGCAGATTGCGTCAGCCTCGGCACGGCGGCCTTTGGCGGCGAGCCAGTCGGGCGACTCGGGCAGTGACTTGATCAGGAACGGCAGTGCCAGCAAAGGCGCGCCGCCGATGATCATTAGGGGACGCCAGCCGTAATGCTGCAGGATCAGCATGCCAAGAATACCCGAGAGAATGCCGCCCAGCAGATAGCCCATAAAGGACAGCGAGTTGGCCAGCGCCTTTCGTTTGGTGGGCGAGAATTCGAGAATGAGTGCGGTCACCGTCGGCAGAAGCGCGCCAAGCCCGAGCCCGCTCAGGAAGCGCGTGCCTGCGAAGACCGGGAAGTTCGGAGCAAGCCCGCTTGCGATCATCATGACGGAAAAGCTGGCGAGGCTACCGAGAACGACTCTCTTCCGGCCAATGCGATCGGCGAGAGTGCCGGCAATTGCAGCACCGAGCAGCATGCCGAACAGGGTCAAGGCGGCGGCGCGGCCGACGAGAGACGGATCCAGGGCCCACTCCACCTGCTTGAGCAGCGCCGGTGCAATGACACCGAAGACCACTAAGTCATAGCCGTCGAACATTATCATGAAGCCGCACATGGCAATGACACTTGCCGTACTTTTGGTTTGCGCCACCATGGCGCTCATTTCCTGCGAAGACATGGCTCCTCCTCCGTGATCTCGCTTTGAAAAAAGGCTGAAGCCCAAAAAATCAAAGACTCCCCTTCGGCATCGGGTTTGTGAACGGCGCGCAAGGCACGCTTGTCCGACAGTCCTCTCCTGCCCGATGCCTACAACAATAAAAGATTGCAAATGCAAATATTGCAAGAGAAAATCTTGCGCCGATTAAAATTATCCTCGGCGGGGGCCTCAAATGGGTCGACCGGTGGTCGGATTGCGGTCTCGTCCATTACGGCTAAGAAAATATTTGCATTGACAATAATTGCAAACGCAAATATTTGGTAAAAATCGGAATGGGAGAGAGATCATGCAGATTTTATCCGATGGAATGGTCGGCGCAAATTTTCGTGCCGCGATGCGAAAATTTCCAGCGACAGTCACCGTGATCACGGCGGTAAAGGACGGTATCGACCATGGCATGACAGTCACGGCAGTCACTTCCGTTTCCATGGATCCGCCGTCGCTGGTGATCTGCCTCAACAACAGGACCCTCCTGCACGAAATGCTGCTGTGTCAGCCGGATTTCGCGGTGAATGTGCTCAGTCACGCTCAGCGGCCGCTGTCTGAGGCATTCGCCGGCAAAGTCGAGCCGCATGCGCGCTTCGGACTGGCGAACTGGCGGCGGCACGAGGCCGGCATGCAGCTTCTCGACGATGCGAACGCCAATGTCGTCTGCCGCCGCATGGCTGCCGTGCCTTATGGCACCCACACGCTTTTCATTGGTCAGGTCGTTCACGCGACCGTGGCCCCCAGCACCATACCGCTGATCTACGAGGACGCCCGCTACTGCGTTTCGCAGCCGGCAGCCTGATCGCGGAAGACGAAGGAGGAGATCATGAAACTCGAATTCATCGAAAGCGGCGGGGAAAACCTGGCCCGCATCATGCGCGGCGGTTCCCTGAAGGACCGGGTCCTGCCGCTTCTGCCGACATTCAGGGACCGGGCATTGGCGACCGAAAGGGCGCGCCGGGTGCCGGCGGAAAATATCGCTGCGCTACGCGAGGCCGGCTATTTCGATGCGGTCAAGCCGGCCGCCTATGGTGGCGTGCCGAAGCCCTTTTCAGAGCTTGTCGACGCCAATATCGAACTTGCCTCGGCCTGCGCCTCGACTGGGTGGGTCGCGGGCCTTCTGTCGGCACATCAATGGCTGCTCGCCATGTTTCCCAAGGGCGCGCAGGATGATGTCTGGGGCGAAAACCCGGATGCGCTTCTCTGCGGTTCCTATGCGCCGACCTCCATGGCTGAGGCCACCGAAGACGGTTATCGGCTGAACGGCCGCTGGGCTTTTGCCAGCGGCTGCGAGAATGCCGACTGGTCGCTCTGCGCCGCCATCCTCCCCGCCGAGGGCGAGCGGAAGCCGGTTCCCGCCTTCCTGCTCGTGCCCGCGACGCAATATGAAATCGAGGACACCTGGGATGTGGCGGGGCTGGCGGGAACGGGGTCCAAGACCCTGATCCTCAGCAATGTTACCGTGCCGAAATATCGCGTACTCACATTCCCGGATGCCACAAGCGGTCGCACGCCGGGCGCCAGCTTCTATGCCCAAAGCGGTCTTTTCAACATGCCGCTTCTGACAGGCATTCCGTCCTGCCTCGCCTCCGCCGCCGTCGGCGCGGCGAAGGGCGCACTGGAGAGCTATGTCGCGTCCACCGGCACCCGAGTCACTCGCGGGGCGGTCGCCGGCGGTAACAGCCGCATGGCGGAATTTGCGACGATACAGCTGCGGGTGGCAGAAGCTGCGGCCAGCGTCGATGCGGCACGCGAGATCCTGCTGCGTGACGTGGCGCGGGCCGAGGAACTGGCAGGTTCAGGCAGCGAATTCATGATCGAGGACAGATTGCTGAGCCGCCGCGGCCAATCCTTTGCCGTCAACCTGGCGCTGCGAGCCGTGGAGGCGCTTAACGCGTCCACCGGCGGACTTGGCCTCAACATGGACAATCCGGTGCAACGGGCCTGGCGGGATGCCAATGCCGTCGGCCGCCATATCAGCATGAACTGGGATGCCGTCGGCACAATGGTCGGCCAGCATATGCTCGGCCTCGAGCCGAAGGGCCAATACTGAAACAAGAACAGGGAGAGAGACATGCAAGGCAAAATCGCGCTCGAGGAACATTTCGCCATTCCGGAAACGCTAATGGATTCGGCCGGGTTCGTACCGGGCGATTACTGGACCGAGCTTCAGTCCCGATTGCTCGACATTCAGGACAAGCGGCTGAAACTGATGGATGCGCATGGGATCGAAACCATGATCCTGTCGCTCAACGCGCCGGCCGTTCAGGCCATCGCCGAGACGGGACGCGCCATCGATATCGCCCGCCGCGCCAATGATGCGCTAGCCGAAGAATGTGCCGAGCGTCCCGACCGCTTTCGTGCCTTTGCTGCCCTGCCGCTGCAGGACCCCGAGGCGGCCGCCCGGGAACTGGAGCGCTGCGTCAAGGAGCTGGGCTTCGTCGGCGCGCTGGTCAACGGCTTCAGCCAGCGCGCGGATACCGATGCGCTTCTCTATTACGACCTGCCGCAATATCGCGGTTTCTGGGCGACGGTCGCCGCCCTCAACGTGCCGTTCTACCTGCATCCGCGCAATCCCCTGCCGCAGGACAGCCGGATCTATGAGGGCCACCCCTGGCTGATGGGCCCGACCTGGGCCTTTGCCCAGGAAACGGCGGTCCATGCATTGCGCCTGATGGGATCGGGCCTGTTCGACGAGCATCCCAATCTCAGGATCATCCTCGGCCATATGGGCGAAGGCCTTCCCTACATGATGTGGCGCATCGACCACCGCAATGCCTGGGTCAAGGTGCCGCCGAAATATCCGGCCAAGCGCCGCATCGCCGACTATTTCAACGAGAATTTCTACATCACGACATCGGGGAATTTTCGTACCCAGACGCTCATCGATGCAATGCTGGAAATCGGCGCCGACCGGATCCTCTTCTCGACCGACTGGCCCTTCGAGAACATCGATCACGCCGCCGATTGGTTCGATACCACGACGATTTCGGAGGCCGATCGGGCGAAAATCGGCCGGACCAATGCCAAGCTACTCTTCGGGATATGAGGGAGGGCAAGATGGTCGCGAACTATCCGCTTTTCACCGAGGAAAACTCGGTCGAGGCCGTCAATACGCGCATGGGCGGGGATATCGATCCCCGCCTGCGTGAGATCATGTCGACGATCGTGCGTCATCTTCATGCCGCGGTGAAGGAGATCGAGCCGACGCATGAGGAATGGCTGGCGGCGATCGAGTTCCTCACCAAGACCGGTCAGATGTGCGATGAGTGGCGGCAGGAGTTCATCCTGCTCTCGGATGTGCTCGGTGTGTCCATGCTGGTCGATGCGATCAACCATCGACGTCCCTCGGGCGCGACGGAGAACACCATTCTCGGTCCGTTCTACGTGCCGGAGGCACCGCGTTATGCGCGGGGGACGAACATCTGTCTCGACGGCAAAGGTGAGCCGCTCGTGGTCGGCGGCTTTGTCAGGGACACCGATGGAAATCCGATCGAAGGCGCGTTGATCGACGTCTGGCAGACCAACGACGACGGCTTCTACGACGTCCAGCAGAAAGGCACGCAGCCGGATTGGAATCTGCGCGGCGTCTTCACTACGGACGGGGAGGGCGGCTATCGGTTTCGTTCCGTCAAACCGCGCTATTATCCGATCCCAGACGACGGGCCGGTGGGTAAGCTGCTGGGGCGCCTCGGCCGGCATCCGAACCGCGCGGCGCATATCCATTTCATCGTCAGCGCCGAGGGTTACGATCCCGTTGTCACCCACATCTTCCCCCCGGATTGCCAATATCTGGATCAGGATGCAGTGTTCGGGGTGAAGGAGAGTCTCATCGCCGATTTCCGGACACGGCAGGAGGACGGCGTGGGTGAGGACGAGGGCCTTAATGCGCCCTATTGGCAGGTCGACTGGGACTTCGTGCTGACAAAAAGGGCTGAGACCTGAGATGAAGGACTTCGTCTACAACGGATTGGCAACGCGCGTGATTTTCGGCACCGACACGCTCAAACAGCTTGCCGATGAGATGAAGCGGCTCGGCATGTCCCGGCCGCTGGTCCTTTCCACGCCTCATCAGAACAGCGAGGCGGAAAGGGTAGCGGACCTGATCGGGACACAGGCCGTGATCTTTTCGGGCGCGGTCATGCATACGCCTGTCGAGGTTACGCAGGAGGCAATGAAGCTTGTCGAGAAAACCGGTGCCGATGGTCTGATCGCAATCGGCGGCGGCTCGACAACCGGCCTTTCGAAGGCAATCGCGCTTCGTACGGATCTGCCGCAGCTCATCGTGCCGACGACTTATGCGGGGTCGGAAATGACGCCCATTCTCGGGCAGACCGAAGATGGCCGCAAAGTCACGCTCCGTGACATGCGCGTTCTGCCGGAAACGGTTATCTACGACGTCTCGCTCACACTGGAACTTCCGGTGCATTTATCAGCGGTCAGCGGCCTCAACGCGATTGCACATGCGGTCGAGGCACTCTACGCCCGCGACCGCAACCCGGTGACCAATCTGATGGCAGAGGACGGGATCCGCGCGCTGGCGCGGGCGCTGCCGCAGATTGTCCGTGATAGCCTGAACGTTGAGGCCCGCTCAGATGCTCTCTACGGTGCATGGCTCTGCGGCATCTGCCTGGGTTGCGTCGGAATGGCGCTTCATCACAAGGTTTGCCACACGCTGGGCGGCATGTTCGACCTGCCGCATGCCGAAACCCACAGCGTGATCCTGCCTTACGCGATGCGTTACAACATGCAAGCTGCACCCGAAGCGGCCGCAAAAGTGGCGCGGGCGCTGAGTGTGGAGAATGCCGCAACCGGACTCCGGAACCTCACCCGGGAGATCGGTGCGCCGCTGTCTCTTGCTGCAATCGGCATGCCGGGCGAGCGTATAGGCGAAGCGGCCGCCCAGGCGGTGTCCAATCCCTATTGGAATCCGGCGCCTGTCACCGAACCGGCCATTCGCGCGCTGTTGACGGATGCATTCGACGGCGGTTGGCGCGACTGAACTGTTTCGATCTGCGCGCCACAGTGCGGGCTTTTTTGATTCCAAGCACATCAGAGAAAATCGCCGGCACGAAGACTTCATCTTCTCGACGAAGGCCAGATCGATGTCCGCAATGGCCAGCGTCAGATGGTTCACAAACAACCACCGTTTTGTCCTGAAGGAGCGCAATACAGAGACGTGCGCATCGAACCAGGCGTCTCGAACGTCCTGAACTCGGACACATCATCGCCAGCGACGACATAACTGTAATACTGTAATGGCGTTGTAAGAGCTGCGTCAGCGTTATACTATGTAGCCTGACAAAGTGCACAAGTGCTCAGCGTATAGCCGGAGCCAAAGTCCGGTTGCGCGTTTCAACCCGATGAATAAGTAGCCGCGGATCATGGAACTTATCGTCGCCCTTGGCCTGATCGTTTTCAAGGTCGCGTTTCTGATTGCGATCTTGCTGCTGCTGCCGTTGCCGCTGACCTGGCTGGAACGCAAGATCGCAGGGCACATGCAGCAGCGGATGGGGCCGATGCGCGTGGGGTGGCACGGGCTCCTGCAGCCGGTGGCGGACGGGATCAAGCTCTTAACCAAAGAGGACCACATCCCGGCCGAGGCCGATCGCTTCCTGTTCAAACTGGCGCCAATACTGGCGCTCGCCCCTCCCTTTGTGGTGTTCGTCGCGATCCCCTTCGGCGAAAGCATCTCGGTCCTCGGCGCCGAGATCACGCTCTACGTCTCCAACATGAATGTGGCATTACTCTTCGTCTTTGCGGTGATCGGGATCGAGGTCTATGGCGTCATCTTCGGTGGCTGGGCCGCTAACAGCAAATACGCGGTCCTCGGCAGCCTCAGGACCTGCGCGCAGATGATCAGCTACGAGATTCCGATGGGGTTCGCGGTGATCGGGGTGGTCATGTTGGCGCAATCCATGAGCCTGCTCGACATCGTGCGGGCCCAAACCGATGTCTGGAACATCGTCTACCAACCGGTCGGCTTTTTCGTGTTCTTCGTCGCCGGATTGGCCGAAGCGCAGCGTATTCCTTTCGATCTTTCGGAAGCGGAAGGCGATCTGGGCGCCGGCTTCCATACAGAATACAGCGGTATCCGCTTTGCGTTTTTCATGGTCAGCGAATATGCCATCGTGTTGCTGGTGTCGGTCCTAGTGGTGATCCTGTTTTTCGGCGGCTGGAACGGTATCCTAATCCCCTTGCCACCACTGCTCTGGTTTGTGCTCAAGGTCGCATTCTTCGTCTATGTGTTTATCTGGTTCCGCTTCACTTTCCCCCGCTACCGCTACGACCAGCTGATGGCGATCGGATGGAAAGTCTTGCTTCCTCTGTCGATGGCGAACATAATTATATCCGGTGTACTTTTAGGGGCCACGGCGGCTCCGTAGCGAGGCGGCGATGTCGCGCGCGCAGGACAAAGTTGGAACATGGATTGGTTGGGCGTTCTTCGCCGATCTGGCGAATGCGTTGGTTCTGACCTTCGGCTACCTGTTCTCCAGAACCGTAACCATGCAATATCCTGACAAGGAAAAATGGCTCCCGTACTCACGCTATCGCGGGCATCACTTCCTGACGCGTGATGAAGCGGGCGAGATCAAGTGCGTGGCCTGCGAACTCTGCGCGCGGATCTGTCCCTGTGACTGTATTGAAGTCGTCCCCTACGAGGACGAGAAGGGCAACCGGCACCCGGCGAAATTCGAGATCGACACGGCTCGCTGCCTGTTCTGCGGGCTGTGCGAGGACGCCTGCCCAGCGGATGCAATCGCGCTTGGCCAGCAGTACGAATTTTCGAGTTTTTCCTCGCGTGACCTGGTGATCGGGCGCGACGACCTGCTCGCCAAGCCGGGCAAGGCGGCAACCGGCGGCGGCGTGGTTACCGCACGCCTGAATAAGAAGGACGTGCTCGTCGAGACGAAAGAGATGCAGGGCTACAACTGGTGGCGGAATATCCGGCGAACGTGAACGCGCGCCATCCGTCAAGCCGGAGCGCGCAGACAGGAGGCTCAGATGCTTGTCGGCGAAATCATGAAGAACAAGGGTGTCGGTGTCATCGCGGTCGCTCCCGATCAGACGATGGTGGAAGTCTTGAGGTTGTTTCGCGACAACAATATCGGCTTCGTTGTCGTCAGCCAATCGAACGACGAATACCTGGGTTCGCTATCGGAGCGGGATTGCTGCAATGCGGTGGCGGAATACGGGGCCGAGGCGGCGACGATGCGGGTCGCGGATGTCATGAACCGCAATGTGGCGACCTGTTCGACACGGGATTTGCTCCCCGTCGTGATGGGGATCATGACCCAGCGGCGTACGCGTCATGTGCTGGTCATGGATGGAGGCGACGTTGTCGGCGTGGTCAGTATCGGTGACGTGGTTAAACATAGGCTCGACGAAGCGCAGCGCACAGAGCAGGATCTGCAGGATTACATCTGCGGGACCAGGTATCACTGACGTCGCCGGCTTGATGTGAGGAAGCTAAAGCGCGTCGCATCAAATTTGATCCATGCGACGCGCTTTAGCCCTTTGTTTTTATGCATGTCGTTATCCCGGAGCCGCTGCACACTTCCGAGCGACACGCATTGGGCAGGGCAGCTTGCGGGCGGCGCGGCGCCCCGACCCCAAATCTTCAGACCCCACGCCAGATCCGGCTCGTGCGGTCGCCCTCAAGAGTGGCATGCACCTTCTGGACCTCCACCGGGCATGGGTATTCACCCCGCCGCATCAAGCCGTTGAGACGCAAGGCTCGATAGTTTTCCGGAACGAAGACGAGGCCCTTGGGAAACCGCCCGTCGACCTTGAGCTGCGCCGTCAGTTCGCCCTGGGCGGAACGCACAATGACCTGATCGCCATCCGAAAGGCCAAGCTGTGCGGTATCCTGCGCGCTCATCGCGACATAGGGATCATTGGCGACCGTGTTCAGGATGTCCGACCGTTCGGAAAGATATCCGTTGTGGAACAGGCAGTCGCCGGTGATCAGCATGAGCCGGTCGGCTGCTGGCGGGACGGGCGGCGGGGCAAAGAACCTGGCCACACGTGCCGTCGGCGCCGCCTTGGTGAATGCGCCGTCGGCGCCAAGTCCATCCTGCGTCAATCCCTGGTAGGCGGGAACAAGCCGTGCGATCTCGTCGAAAATTTCGCCTTGCGTCGACGGCCGCAGTGCCTGGTTGCGAAGCGCCGCGACGAAGTCGAAGATCGCTAGATTGCTCCGCGCCTCGAAGGCGGGTTCGCGGAATTTGCGGACCTTCTGGGTCCGGCCCTCGTTGTTGGTGAACGTGCCGGTTTCCTCGCCGTAACCTGCCGCGGGCAGGACGACCTCGGCAAGGCCCGCCGTATCCGTGAGGAAGGCGTCCTGCACGATCAGGAGATCGGCGGCGCCAAGCGCCCGCGTCACGAAATCCCTGTCGGGATAGGCAATCAGGGGGTCGGTTGCGACGATGTAGAGAGCGCCCATCCGCCCGCCGACGCAGAGTTCCAGAATGGCGTCGAGATCCGCGCCGGGTTCAGACGGGATTTCGGCGCCCCAGTTCCGCGCAAGAGTTGTGCGCGCTACCTCGTCGGTTACCGCCTCCAGCCCCGGCAGCGCCGCCGGCAGAACTCCCATGTCCCAGGCGCCCAACTGGTTGGCACGGTCGAAGAGGAACTGCATCGCCAGGCCCTTGCCGAGCAGGCGCAGAACGTGCAGCAGGTTATTGATCTGCTGCAGCGTCGCGCTCGCTTCGGGGGATCTCAGGAGGTCGACGCTGACAAGCACGGTGACGCTGCGGCCTTCCTTGAGCGCCGCGGCCAGACGATCCGGCCCGTCAATGCCGGTTTCCGCCGCTGGTTTGCCGATTGTTGCGCCGATGCCCGCAAGAACGTTGCCCGGCAAGGCCTCACCAACTGCCGCCACGAGACCGGCCACCACGGCCGCAAGGCTCGCCGCTTCTCCGCCCGGCGGCACGCGAACCACCACCCTGGCATCGGCATCCAGACGGGATGGCCGCGCCGAGAGCATGAGCAATCCGGTCTGCCGCCGCCGCACGCCATCCCGCAGCAGGTATTCGGTGACCGGGTTCTCCTCGGTGACGTTGCCGCCGACGACGAGCACGCAGTCGTTGCCGATCACTTCGTCCAGCGGTGCGCGGCTGTTGAAGGCTGCCATTAGCGGGCCGAGCGTATCGAAGGGCGTGGACCAGCGTGACGAGCAATCAATGCTGTTGGTGTGGAATGCCGCCCGCATCAGCTTCTGAAACTGATAGAGTATCTCGTTGGGTAGGCGAGGCGAGGCCAGCCCGCCGGCAGCCTTGCCCTCGACGGCCGACAGCCGCTGGCGCAGATAGTCCCCCGCTTCGTCCCAGGAAACCGGAACCAGGGCGCCATCACGACGGATCATCGGTCGCTTGATCCGGTCCCGGCTCGCGACGAAATCGAGGCCGAAGCGTCCCCGTACGCAGAGCACTTCGCGGTTAAGCCCCTCGTCCCACTTCGAGCGCACCCGCATGAACTCGCCCTTGCGCGTGCCCACCGTCAACTGACAACCGGTGCCACAATGCGGGCAGACGGTGTCGGTCTCGACCAGATCCCAGGGCCGCGCCTTGTAGCGATAGGGGAAGCTCATCAGCGCGCCGACCGGGCAGACCTCGATGCAATTGCCGCACTGGTCACAGCTTGCGAGACTGCCTTCGAAGCCGGTGACGGCGGTATCCATGCCTTTTTCGACGGTACCCAGAGCGACCGCGCCGACGACCTCCTCACACATCCGGACACAGCGCTGGCACTGGATGCAGCGGTTGACGTTCATGATGATGACCGGGCTGAGGCGGATGTCCTCGGAATGGAATACACGTTTGGGATCGTGAAACTCGCTTTTGCGAGGCCCGTAGGCCATCACCATGTTCTGAAGCTCGCATTCGCCGCCCTTGTCGCAGATCGGACAGTCGAGGGGGTGGTTGGCGAGCAGCATATCGAGCATGGAAGCGCGCGTTTCCTCGATCAGAGCTGTGTTCGCCCGCACCACCATACCTTCGGTGACGGCGGTGGCGCAGGACGGCTGCAGCCGCCGCTGCCCCTCGATCTCCACCAGGCACATGCGGCAGGAGGCCAGCGGCGGCAGACGCTTCAGATAGCAGAAGGTTGGGATATCGATGCCCAAACGCCGGGCGGCCTGCAGCACCGTCGAGCCAGCCTCAACGTCCAGCGTTTGCCCATCGATCGTAATGCTAACCATACTTCCTCGCAGTCCTGTCGCGGTGCAGGCCTTCAGTGAAAGGGGCACCTGTGCTCCTCGATATGGGCGACGAACTCAGCGCGAAAATGCGCGAGTGCCGCCCGCAACCCCATCGCCGCCCCGTCACCCAAAGCACAAAACGTATTGCCGAAAATGCCCTTGCAGAGCATCTCCAGCTGCTCCAGATCGCCGGCAGCACCTTCGCCGGCCTCGATCCGGCGCAGGACCTTCACGACCCAGTTCAATCCTTCCCGGCATGGCGTGCACTTGCCGCAGGACTCATGATGGAAGAATTCGATGATCCGGGTCGCGACCTTGACCATGCAGGTCGAGTCGTCGATCACGATAACGCCAGCCGAACCGAGCATCGAGCCGGCGGCAGCCAGCGAGTCGAAATCCATCCCGACCTCCAGCCCGTGCTCCGGTATAACAGGCGCTGAGACCCCGCCCGGGATTACCGCCTTGATTTTGCGTCCCGGCAGCACGCCGCCGGCGTGGTTCTCGACCAGTTCGCGCAGCGGTATGCCCATCGGCAACTCATAGAGGCCGGGTTTGCGCACCTGCCCACTGAGGCAGTAGAGCTTCGGGCCGGGGCTCTTGTCCGGGCCGATGCCCCGAAACCAGTCCGGCCCCCGCATAACGATATGCGGCACGCAAGCGAGCGTCTCGACATTGTTGATCACTGTCGGGCTGGCGTAGAGCCCAGCCACGGCCGGAAATGGCGGCTTCAATCGCGGCTGCGCCCGTTTGCCCTCGAGCGACTCGAGCATCGCAGTCTCTTCGCCGCAGATATAGGCGCCGGCGCCGCAGTGGATGTGTACGGCGAAATTGAAATCCGAGCCCAGAATGCGTTTTCCGAGATAACCCTTTGCTTGGGCCTCGGCGATCGCCTGCTCCAGACGACGGATCGCCGTCACATATTCTCCGCGAATGTAGACATAGGCGGTTTCGGCCCCAATCGCGTATGCACTTACCGCCAACCCCTCGATCAGTTGATGCGGGTCGCGCTCCATGATGATCCGGTCCTTGAACGTGCCCGGCTCGCCCTCATCGGCGTTGCAGCACAGATATGTCGGCTTGCCGGTCCGCTTCGGCACGAAACCCCATTTCATGCCCGTTGGGAATCCGGCACCGCCGCGACCGCGCAGGTTAGACCGTTTGACGAGGTCGATAACCTCGTCAGGCGTGTTTTCGCGCAGCACCTTGGCCAGAGCCTGGTAGCCTCCGCCGGCCTCGAAGGTGGAGAGCAGATGGCCATCCCGAACATCGACATGCTTGAGGAGGATCGGTTCGAACATGACGCTATTCTCCCGGCGGTGCTGCCGAGGCGAGATCGGCACCAGTCGCTTGCCCCGCCTCCGTTCGCAACCTGTCGAGAAGCGCGTCGATTCGCGCGATATCGAGGTCGCCGTGATAGTCGTCGCCGACCTGCATCACTGGAGCCATCTCGCAGGCGCCGAGGCATTCGACGGTCGAAAGCGTGAACAGCCGGTCTGGGGTGGTTTCGCCCGTCTTGATCCCGAGGACCTCCTCCAGATGCCTCAGCAGGTCCTCGGATCTGCACAGCATGCAGGAGACGTTGTCGCAAAGCTGCAGATGGAACATGCCCACCGGTTCGGTATGGAAGAGCGTGTAGAAGGTCGCCAGCTCGTAGATCCAGATCCGCTCGACTCCGAGAATGTTGGCGACCTCCTCCAGCACCGGACCCGGCAGATGGCCATGCTCCGTCTGCGCGATCCGAAGCGCGGGCATGATCGCCGAGCGCTGGTCGGGATACCGCGCCGCCGCCTCTTCGATCTTTTCGCGCATGGTCATCACGTCCAAATCCTCTGCTACTTGTCCACCTCCGCCATCACGGGGTCGAGGCTGCCGAGCACGGCGATCATGTCCGCCAGATAGCGGGCGTTGGTGACCCCGAAGAGGGCCTGAAGATTGACGAACGAGGGTGCCCGCACCTTCATGCGGAACGGTTTTGGCGACCCGTCACTGATGATGTAAAAGCCAAGTTCGCCCTTTGGCGCCTCGATCGCCGAATAGACCTCGCCCTTCGGCACCTTGAAGCCGTAGGCCGACAGGTCGAAATGCTGGATCAGCGCCTCCATCGAGCAGTGCACCCGATCCTTGTCCATCGGGAAGGCGATTGTCGGCATATCGATCTGGAACGGCCCCTCAGGCATCTGGTCGATGCATTGTTCGATGATTCTCATGCTTTCGCGCATCTCGTCGACGCGGCATCGCCAGCGTGCATAGCAATCGCCCTCGTCACGGGTGATGACGTTGAAATCGAGCCGGTCGTAGATCTCGTAGGGCTCATCGCGCCGGATGTCCCAGTCGACACCGGAAGCACGCAGGTTCGGGCCGCTGAGGCCGAGATCGACGGCATCCTCGGCGGAGATCACGCCGATCCCCTTCGTGCGATTGAGAAACACCCGGTTATCTTCGAGCAGTCGCTCATAGTCGCGGATTCGGTTCGGAAAGATGTCGCAAAACTCCCGGATCTTGGGGAAGAATCCGTCAGGCAGGTCTTCGCGCACTCCGCCGACCCGGCAGAAGGAGGTGTGCATGCGCGCACCACTGATCATTTCCAGGAGGTCCATGATCATTTCACGCTCGCGCATGACGTAAAGCAGCGCGGTCATGGCGCCGAGATCCATCGGCAAAGCGCCCGTGATCAGGAGGTGACCGGAGATCCGTGCCAGCTCGGCCATCATCACGCGGATATATTGCGCCCGGATCGGTGCTTCTATGCCGAGGAGTTTCTCCACCGCCAGCGCGAAGGCGAGGTTGTTCGAGGGCGGACAGAGATAGTCGAGCCGGTCCGTCAGCGGGAATATCTGGGTATAGGTGAAGCTCTCCGCCAGTTTTTCGGTGCCGCGATGGAGGTAGCCGATATGCGGATCGACGCGCTCGACGAACTCGCCGTCCAGTTCGAGGACGAGCCGAAGAACCCCATGGGTGCTGGGGTGCTGCGGACCGAGGTTGAGAAGCACTTCCCTGGTCTTGAGCGCTTCGCCCTCAGGCCTGCTGAGCTCGGTGATTTCAGTCATCTCAACGTTCCGGCGTAGAACGGCCTCCCTTACGGAATGTCCCTGGTGGCAAGGTCGGGCTGCGTTGGCGGCGGACCTTCGGCACCGAAGGGGTTCAACTTGTCCTTATAGCCCCTGAGGGGGAAATCCTTGCGCTGGGGAAAGCCCTCGAAGCCTTCCCACATATAGATCCGGCGCAGATCGGGATGTCCGGCGAACCGGATGCCATACATGTCCCAGGCCTCACGCTCATGCCAGTTGGCGGTGCGCCAGACTCCCGTGACCGAAGGCACTTCAGGAGGATCGCCAAGGCGGCACTTGATGCGGACCCGCCATCTGTTGGGCAGGGAGTAGAGATGGTAGACCGCCTCGAACCGCGGCGTTTCGGGATAATGATCGACCCCGCAAACGTCCGAGAGGAAATTGAATTGCAGCGCCGGATGCTCTTTCAGGAACCGGCAGAACTCGACGATCCTCTCGGGCGGAACGGCAAAGGCGTCGATACCGTGCGCAGTGCCGAGGTCCTCGATTGTTTCTCCGAAGCGCTCCATGATCGGAGCGCGATTGAGGGACGGCTCCGCACTCATGACGCTATAACCCGATCCAGAGGTGTGCCGGCGAGCGCCCGCGACCTCTTGATCTTTTCTTGAAGCAGGAGGAAGCCGTGCATCAGCGCCTCAGGCCGGGGCGGACAGCCAGGCACATGCACATCGACGGGCACGAAGGTTTCCGATCCCTGCACCACGGCATAGGTGTTGTAGACCCCGCCCGAAATAGCGCAGGTGCCCATGGCGATTACCCAGCGTGGCTCCGGCATCTGGTCATAGAGCCGCCGCACGACGGGCGCGAATTTCCGGGTCACGGTGCCGGCGATGATCATGACGTCGGATTGTCTCGGCGAAGGGCGGAAGACCACGCCGAACCGGTCGAGATCGTAGCGGGCGCAACCGGCGGAGATCATCTCGATGGCGCAGCAGGCAATGCCGAAGGTCTCCGGCCACAGCGCCGATCTCCGGCTCCAACTGATGATGCTGTCGGCCGTGGTGAACAGCACGCTGTCGCGGATCGCGTTGTTTACGCCTCCCATTCCAGCGCTCCTTTCAGCCAGGCGTAGGCGAAGCCCACGAGAAGCAGCAATATGAAGACGAACATCTCGATATAGCCGACCAGGCCGATCTCTTTCAGGACGACGGCCCAGGGGAAGAGAAACATCGCTTCGACATCGAAAACGACCAGCAGGATCGCGAGGATAAAGAACGGCACCCTGAAGCGGCCCGCCGCCGCCTCGCCCGCTGCGTCCATGCCGCATTCATAGGGCATGTTCTTGGCGGGATAAGGATTGGATGGGCGCAGCAGCGAGGAGACGAACAACGTCACCCCCGTCACCAGAACGACTCCGGCGACCATGAAAAGAACCGGCAAAAATTCCATTGCAGTCATATCACTGCACCGGTCGCCCATCGACCACGCCGCGGCGCGACTTGGGCAATCCTTCCTCTGCCTTCAAGTTTATTCCGTCGGTGTGATCATTGCAAATCCAATCGCTCACCCGCCAAAGACCGAATCTTGGGCAAGCTTTAGAAACCACGACGGAAATAGGCCGATGCCGATGGTGCCGGCAGCGGTGACGGCGAGTGTCGCGCCCACCAGAGGCGTCAGCGCCGGGGCGAACGCCCTCTTCGGCTCGCGCATGTAGATCACCATCACGATGCGGATGTAGAAATAGGCGGCGACGGCGCTGAGCAGTACTGCGATAACCGCCAGCATGACGAAACCACGCTCGACGAGGGCGACCAGCACGTAAAACTTGGCGAAGAACCCGGCCGTCGGCGGAATGCCGGCCAGCGAGAAGAGATAGAGCAGCATCAAAAGCGCCAGCCCCGGATGTGACTTGGCGAAACCCGCATAGTCGTCGATGACCTCGCCCGAGAAATCGCCGTTCCGCATCATGATGACGATGCCGAAAATGCCGAGATTCATGAACGCGTAGATCAGCAGATAGAGCATCACGCTGGCGATCCCATCGGCGCCGCCAGCGGCCACGCCGAAAATGGCGAAGCCGGCATGGGCGATGCTGGAATAGGCCAGGAGGCGCTTGAAATTATCCTGGACCAGCGCCACGAAGCTGCCGAGCGCCATCGTCACCACCGCAATGACGGCGACGATGATCCAGACGTCCGAGGCTGCGACCAGAGGGTTGAGGAACACCCGCAGGATGACCGCGAACCCTGCCGCCTTGGGGCCGACCGACATGAAGGCGGTGATCGTCGTCGGCGCGCCTTCGTAAACATCCGGAACCCACATATGGAACGGCACCGCGCCGACCTTGAAGACCAGCCCCGCGACGATGAAGACTACCGCTAGCAGCAATCCGGGATCGAGCGGATCTCCGGTCACCGCTGCAGCCATGGCGTCCAGTTGCGTCGTGCCGGTCAGCCCGTAGACCAGCGAAACGCCGTAAAGGAAAATCCCGGTCGAGACCGCGCCAAGGATCACATATTTCAGCGCCGCTTCGTTCGACCGCCGCTCTTGCCGCAGGAAACCGGTCAGCACATAGGTACAGAGCACCATCAGTTCGAGGCCCACATAGATCGACATGAGATCGGTGGCCGAAGCCATGATCATCATTCCCGAAAGCGCAAAGAGCAGCAGGACATAGTATTCGCTGCTGCCGATCCCTTCGATATCGGCATATTTTCGCGAGAGGAGGAATGTCAGAACGGTGGCTAAATAGAACACGAACTTAAAGAAGACCGCGAAGCGGTCGGCGACGAACATGCCCGTGTAGGCCGGCCGCACCTCGCCCGCCAGCATGAGTGTCGCCAAGGCGGCAATCAGCACGATGGCAACAGAAGCCCAGACAAGGAAATGTTCCTGTCTCTTTTGCACAAACTGTCCCAGGATCAGCAGGATGCAGGCCCCCGTGATCACCACGATCTCGGGCAGGCTCGCAAGGGCCGACTGGAGAAGCGCAGCGGCGGTCATTGGCCGCTCTCCCCACCGTGCACCTGCGCCAGCAGATGTTTCGCCGAGGCATCGATGATGTTGAGAAAAGGTTTTGGATAGAGCCCGACCCAGAGTACGAAGATGGTCAGCGGCAGGATTGCAGCGATCTCGCGGCCGTTTACGTCACGTATCTTGAACCGGGCGCTGAGGCTCGCCGGGCCAAGCGCGACTTTCCCATACATGCCAAGCAGATAGGCCGCGCCCAGCAATGCGCCCAGAACGGCGGCCGCGCCGACGGCCAGGTTGGCCGCAAATCCGCCAGACAGCACGAGCAACTCGCCCACGAACGAATTCGTTCCCGGCAGCGCCATCGACGACAGGATGAACAAGGCAAGAAACGCGGTGTAGACGGGTGCTGTCTTCATCAGCCCGCCATAATCGGCGATGCTGCGGGTGTGGGTCCGCTCGTAGATCAGGCCGACGAACAGGAACAACGCGCCCGTCGTCACGCCATGATTGAACATTTGCAGGATGCCGCCCTCGAGCCCGCGGAGGTTCAGCGCGAAAATCCCCATCGTCACGAAGCCCATGTGGCTGATGCTGGAATAGGCCACCAGCTTCTTGAGGTCGTCCTGTGCCAGCGCGAGCAACCCGCCATAGACGATCGCAAGTGCCGAAAGCGAAAGCATCAGGGTTGAATAATACACCGACGCCTCCGGCAGCATCGGCAGCGAGAATCGCAGGAAGCCGTAGGCGCCCATCTTCAGCAGCACGCCGGCGAGGATGATGCTGCCCGCTGTCGGCGCCTGCACATGGGCGTCCGGCAGCCAGGTGTGGACCGGGACCATCGGCACCTTGACCGCGAAGGCGACCAGGAAAGCGAAGAACAGCCACGACTGGACCCGGAACGGCAAATCCTGTGCTGTCAGAGCGAGAATATTGAAGGTCTCACCACCGTTGAAATAGAGCACGATGACGCCGACGAGGAACAGGACGCTGCCTGCCAGCGTGTAAAGGAAGAACTTGAAAGCCGCATAGACCCGGCCGTCGCCGCCCCAGACGCCGATGATCAGGTACATCGGGATCAGCATCGCCTCCCAGAAGACGTAAAACAAGAACAGGTCGAGTGCGCAGAAAACCCCGAGCATCAGCGCCTCCATGGCCAGCAGACTGACCATGAATTCCTTCACCTTGCGGTCGATCGCGACCCACGAGGCGAGCACGCAGGTCGAGCCCAGCAGCGCGGTCAGGAAAACGAAGAGCGCACTGATTCCGTCGACGCCAAGCGTATAGGTGATCCCGAGCGCAGGAACCCACGGGCGCGTCTCGGTGAACTGCATCGCGTGGGTCGTGGTGTCAAAACCGACCAACATGGCGATGCAGAGAGCGAGGTCGAGGACGGTGACTGCCAGCGCCATCCACCGCACCGCAGCGTCGCTGCGCAGAAACATCAGAACCGCTGCCCCGGCGGCGGGTGTGAATACGATGAGGCTGAGCAGCGGTAACCCCATGGGACCCCCTACCGCCACGCCACGGCGAAGATGGCGGTGGCCGCGATCACACCGACGATCATCGCCAGCACGTAATGGGTCACGACGCCGGTCTGGAGTTGCCGGAGCCGCCCGCCGCCGCGCAGGATCGAGCGGGCAACGCCGTTCACGACAGCGTCCACCCCGGTCAGATCGATCCGCAATCCCGCCCGTGCCGCCCCATACAACAGGGGCAGCGCCGCGGTTTCGGACACATCGCTCACCGCCTTCTCGTATCGCGCCAGCGGTCGTTCGGCGAGCCACATGAAGACCCGCGCGCCCTTGCGATAGAACCAGTCGGTGTCGATGCTGATGGTCTTTTCTGGGTCGAGCGCCCGCAGGAACAGCACGAACCCGAAGGCAGTGAACATCAGCACGCCGAGGCTCTCCGTGACATGGAGGCCAGTGTAAGGTTCGAAGTCGACCGGATAGGGCAGAAGCGCATAAAGCGGCTGCGGGAACACTCCGATCGCAATGCAAAGCACCGCCGCCATTCCCATGGCGACCAGCATGTTGCGCGGCGGCTCCCGCGCCTCCAGTTTCCGGTCGGTGCCGAAAAACATGTAATACGGCAGCTTCAAGCCCGTGTGCAGGAAGGTCCCCGACGATGCCATTGTCAGCGCCAGCACCACCAACGCCCGATGATCCTGTCCGGCAGCGGCGATCACCATCGATTTGGTGACGAAGCCCGAGAAGAAGGGAAATGCCGAGATCGCGAAGGCGCCGACCATGTAGAGCGCCACGGTCAGTGGCATGGTCTTGTAGAGCCCGCCAAGCTCGGTGAGCTTGCGACGGCCGGTGACGTAGATCACCGCCCCGGCACCCATAAACAGAAGCGCCTTGTAGAGGATATGCGCGAAGGCATGGCTGGTGGCGCCGTTGACAGCCATCTCGGTCCCGATACCGACGCCCGCCACCATATAACCCACCTGGCTGACGATGTGATAGGCCAACAGGCGTCGGCAGTCGTTCTCCAGTACTGCATAGATGACGCCGTAAAGCGCCATCGCGATGCCGAGCCAAACGAGAAGCTCGGTTCCCGGAAACGCGCGCGCCAGCACATAAACGGCGGTCTTGGTGGTGAAGGCGCTCATGAATACCGCCCCGGTGACGGTTGCCTCAGGGTAAGCGTCGGTCAGCCAGGCGTTGAGCGGCGGCACGGCGGCGTTCAGAAGGAACCCGGCAAGGATCAGGTAGGCGCCGGCGCCCATCCCCCCCTCGATCGGGCCTAGGAGTAGCGAGCCTGTTGAAAGCCCGTAGAGAATGATGCCGCCTAGCAGGACGACGCCGCCGGTGATATGGACCATGAGATACCGGAACCCGGCGCTGATCGCTTGCCGGCCGCCCTGTGCGAAGACGAGATAGGCAGAGGCAAACGCCATGCCTTCCCAGAACAGGTACAGCGTCAGGTAGTCGCCGGCGAATACCACGCCGAGCGCGCTCCCGACGTAGACGAACGCAGCGACGTGCTGGCCGGGGCGAGGCAAGTGCAGCGCGTAGACCGTTCCGATCAGAGCCATGATGGTGAACACCGTGGCAAAGACCCTGCTCAGCTTGTCGACCTTCGCGATCTGGATTTGCTGCCCGACGAACGACGCGGCGCCGTAGTTGTCCGGCTGCATCGTAACCACGGCGAGGATCGCCAACACCGGGATCAGCAGCAGATAAGCCTTGCGGATCGATCCTCCGAGGAATGGGATCGGCAGAGCGCCGAGAATGAAGAGCAGGGCCGGATGGATGAAGTCAGTCATAGTAATCCTCGCGCCGCATCAGCCCAGCCCGATGGCCGAGAAACTTGGAAACGAAGATGAGCAGCACGCAGGAGCCGAAGCCGTAGACGGCCGACCAGCCCGGCAGGCGGTCCCACAGGTATTCGGCGTGTTCGCGGGGAACTAGAAAGTCGGCGATGACGATAAGAACGAGCGCCAGATAGAACAGCCGGCGCCGCTGCTGCGCATATTCTTCGGCACCAAAGAAATCGACCACGCGCTTGATCATCTGACCACTCCGTCCGCCAAGGTGAGGAAATAGCCGGGGAAGATGCCCATCAGCACCGACAGGATGGCGGTCGCGACCAGCGGGATCGTGACCATCGGAATTTCCCGAACCGTCGCGGGGCTCTCCTGTGCCTCCGTCCCGAAAAAGGCGAGATAGCTGATTGGCAGGAAATAGGCGGCGTTCAGGACCGAACTTATGAGGAGCACGATCAGGAATGGGATCTCCCCCGCCTCCACCGAACCCCGTGCCAGATACCACTTGCTGACGAAGCCCGCGGTCAGCGGCACGCCGATCATGCCGAGCGAGCCGACGAAGAACGCCCCCATCGTCCAGGGCAGCCTGCGGCCGATCCCAGCCATATCGCTGATGTTGCGCTTGCCAGATGCGCAATAGATTGAACCTGCGCAGAAAAAGAGCGTGATCTTGGAGAACGCATGCGCTGCGATGTGAACGATCCCGCCGACCATCGCAACCGGCGACAACAGAACCGCGCCCAGCACGATGTAGGAGAGTTGGCTGACGGTCGAATAGGCGAGCCTCGCCTTCAGGTCGTCCCGCGTGAGGGCGTAGACCGACGCTATGAGGATCGTGAACGAAACCAGATAGGCCGTGGCGATGCCGAGGCCCAGCTTCCCCACCAGCTCGACGCCGAAGACATGGAAGACCACTCGCAGCACGCAGAACACGCCCATCTTGACCACGGCCACCGCATGCAGGAGCGCGCTGACCGGTGTCGGAGCCACCATCGCGGCAGGCAGCCAGGCGTGCATCGGCATCACCGCGGCCTTGGCGAAGCCAAAGAGATAGCAGAAATAAACGACCGTCAGCAGCAGCGCGGAGGCATCAGCTCCCGCCAGCAGCCCGCCCGTCACAAAGTCGAGCGACCCCGCAATGTGGTAGGTCAGCGCCAGCGCGGCGAGCAGCACGCTTTTCGACGCGCCCATCAGATAGACGAGGTACTTGCGGCTGCCCGTCCATCCTTGCTCGTCCTCGTGGTGGTAGACGAGGGGATAGGTAACGAGACTGAGCACCTCGTAGAAGATCACCAGCGTAAACAGATTGGCGGCGAAGGCACCCCCGGCCGCGGCCGCCAGACTGCTGGCGAAGCAGGCGAAGAACCGGGTCTGCGCGTGCTCGTTCAAGTGCCGCATGTAGCCGATGGAATAGATCGCAGCCATGATCCACAGCAGCGACGAGACGGTGGCAAACACCATGCCGAGCGCATCGACCCGGAAAGCGAAGTCAATCCCCGGCAGGATCTCGAACAGGCGCAAATCGATCGTCCCGCCCGCCAGCACGGTGGGCGCCATCGAGGCGACAATCGCGAACATGGCGATCGCGGCCACCGGCGAGACGACATCGCGGAGTTTCTCGCGGTTGTTCAGAAGGAGAATCGCAACGGCCGCCAGACCTGCGACGGCAACGGCAAGCAGCGGCCGGATCGATATCACCGGGTCCAAACCGCTATCCTTTCATCATGGTCACGTCGTCGACCTTGAGGGTGGACTTGTTCCTCACGAGGGCGACCAGGATACCGAGGGCGACGGCAACCTCCGCCGCGGTGATTGCGATGACGAAGATCGCGAAGATCTGCCCGCGGAAATCGTCGTAGTAATGCCCGAAAGCGATGAAGTTGATGTTGACCGAGTTGAGCAAAAGCTCCAGCGACATGAGCACCACGAGAATATTGCGCCTGATCAGTACGCCCGCTGCTCCGATCACGAACAGGACCACTCCAAGCACAATATACCACCAGAGCGGAACCATCACTCCTGCTCCTTTCGCGCCAGCACAATGGCGCCGATCAGGGCCGCCAAAAGGATCACGGAGGCGATTTCAAACGGCAGGAGATAGTCGGCGAAAAGTGTCGTGCTGAGCTGCCTGATCTGATCGCCGCCGCGCATGGCGACAGGTTCGATGACCGAAAAGCGGTTACTCCAGAGCACCAGCACAAGCATCTCGACCCCAAGCAGGGCGACCAGCACCAGAGCCGACAGGTTGCCGCCCGGCAAGAACCGCTGCAACACCGCTTCGCGCACATCGATCATCATGATCACGAACAGGAACAGGACCATGATCGCGCCGACATAGACAAAGATCTGGATGACCGCGAGGAACGGCGCCTCGAGCAAGACGAAGATGGCCGAGATATTGAGGAAACACGCCATCAACGCCAATGCGCTGTGAACCGGATTCCGCGCCAGGACCACCGTCAGGGCGGTGATCACGGACACCGCAGCGAACAGAAGAAAGAACCCCTGATCCATCGACGCCGACCCTCCGACGCGAACTGTCACTCGGCGCGAGATAGCCGGCTCTGAGATCGCGCCGCAACTTCAGATGCGTTCGCAAATTGTGCCTTAGTATCGGATTTTTCACAAGGTTATTGTCGAGCCTGTCGGTACCGAGTTTGGTTACGGTGTAGTGAGAAACTACTTCCAATAACACCGGTTACTCGCCCGAAATTACAAGTCTCCGTGGTTTCACGCCCCCGCAACCAAGAAATAGTCCGCAGTGCGGGTCTCTGGCACAAAGACTTCATTTTCTCGAGGAAGGACGCATCGTCCTTATCCCTCGCGAAAACAGCTGAGACCGGTTTGCGGATCGAAGAGATGCATCGCCTCCTCGTCGAAGAAGAGGGTGAGCGTTTCGTTGTCCCGGATCGGCGTGCGCGGCGGCAAACAGGCCATCAGCCGCTGATTTCCGGCAAGGGCGGTGACGACGAGTTCCGGGCCGGTCAGCTCGGCGACCTCCAGGCTTGCCTCGAGCGACGGGCCGGGGCCGTCCGTGCGAAGGGCCTCGGGGCGGATGCCGAGGATGAGTTCGCGGCCATTGACGGCGGCTTCGGCGAAGCGGGTCGGCAGGGGCAGGCTGGCATCGGAACCTGCAATCGCTAGCCGGCCATCGCGCACTGTCGCTTTCAGCAGGTTCATCGGCGGCGCGCCGACGAAGGTGGCGACATAGAGCGTTGCCGGATGATTGTAGATTTCCTCAGGTGTGCCCAGCTGCTCGATGCGGCCGTCGCGCATGACGGCGATGCGGCTTGCCAGCGTCATCGCCTCGATCTGGTCATGGGTGACATAGACCACCGTGGTCTTCAGCATCTGATGCAGCCGCTTGATCTCGGTGCGCATCTCCATGCGCAGCTTGGCGTCGAGATTGGAGAGCGGTTCGTCGAACAGGAAGACCTCGGGCTTGCGCACCAGCGCGCGGCCGATCGCCACGCGCTGGCGCTGACCGCCGGAGAGCTGGCTCGGTTTGCGGTCGAGGAGGTTTTCGATCTGCAGGAGCTTGGCGGCATCGCGCACGGCCTTGTCGCGCTCGGGCGCCGGGACCTTCCGCATTTCCAAGCCGAAGCCGATGTTCCGGTGCACCGTCAGATTGGGATAGAGCGCGTAGGATTGAAAGACCATGGCGATGTCGCGGTCTTTCGGGTGCACGCCAAGCACCGAACGCCTGCCGATCCTGACGTCGCCGCTCGTCGCCTCGGCAAGGCCGGCAATGATGTTGAGCAGGGTGGACTTGCCGCAGCCGGAGGAGCCGAGCAGCACGAGGAACTCGCCGCTCTCCAGCGAAATGTCGATGCCTTTCAGCGTCTCCACCTCGCCATAGGTCTTGCGGATGTTTTCGATGTCGAGCGCGCTCATGACACGGCCTCCTGAGGAGACGATGGCTCACCATAGCTGCGGGGAAGGGTGGAAATGGCGCGCGAGGCGACTTGTGTCCCAGCCGCCAGGCAAGAAGCCAGCGGCTTGCTATCCGCCAATGCTGCCAGGAAGCCGGCGTTGAAGACATCGCCGGCGCCGATCGTATCGACGACCTTGACGACGGGTGCAGGCACCGACGCCGGCAGGCCGTCCGGCCCGATGGCGATGGCGCCGTCCGGGCCGCGCTTGACGACGACGATAGCGCCCCCCGGCATATGCGCCCTGATCTCACGGGCGGCTTCGATAGGATCGGCGATGCCGGCAAGCGTCGTCGTCTCGACCTCGTTCAGCAGCGCAATGCCGCTGCGCGAAAGCCAGGCGCGGGCGGCGGCGCAATTTTCTTGCGTCCAGCCGTCCAGCGGCCAGCCGGTATCGAGTGCGACGATGATGTCGTGGCTGTCGGCCCAGTCGAAGAAAGCGTCATATTCGCTCGCCAGGTCGTCGGTCAGAAAGCCGCCGCAGAGAAGCGCGTAACCGCCGCGCAGTCTTTCGCCGTCGATGACGGCGAAGACGTCGGCGAGGCTGAAGCGCGGCAGGTGGCCGGTCGTCGTGAAGAAAGTACGCTCGCCGTCCGGATGGGTGATGCCGACGGAAAGCGTGGTCTTCTCGGGGCGCACCGGCCACTTCTCGGAACGCCGGCCGAAGGCTTCCGCCAGCCAGCGGCCGAACTGGTCGCTGCCGATATTGGCGGCGATCTCGAATTCGATGCCGAGCGCCTGCCAGGCGAGCGCGGTGTTGCCTGCCGATCCACCGACCCTCAGCTCGTCATGATCGACGATGATTTCCGTGCCGGCCTTCGGCCAGGGGGCGGCCGGTCCGAGGATGAGATCGACATTGACGTTGCCGATGACTGCAAGCGGCCGCATTCATTCACTCCGGGTAATCTTGGTGGAACGGACCGGCGTTCCGGCATTGTCCACGCGGGTTTCGGCAAAGGCGATCATTAGCCGTTGGGCAACCGGCAGCATGGCGAAGATCGCGGCAAGGCCCGTCGCCGGTGCAAAACGGATCGTCGCCGCCCCGGTGACGGGGGCTTCGCTCGAGGCGTCGAACAGGATGACAGGCGCGCCGGTCTCGACGGCGGACACCGCCATGGCGGTGACGAGGCCGGCCGTCTCGTCGAGGCCGCGGAACAGCACGACGCCGATCTCCGGCCCCAGCATCTCCATCGGGCCATGGCGCAGCTGGCCGCCTTCGAGCGAGAAGCAGGGGCGGCGCGAAAGCTCCGTCAGCCCGAGGGCTAATGCCTCGGCGACACCTTGCAGGCGGCGGCCCGAGGTAACGACGGTCACGACGTTTTCCAGGGCGGAGAGTGCCGCTGAGATGTCATGGTCTTCGGGCGCCTTGAGGACGGCAAGTGCGGCCGCGGGATCCTCGCCGAGGGCAGCCAAGATCGCGAGATGCAGGGCGAAGGTCACTGTCAGGCTGCGGGTTGCGGCAAAGGCAAGCTCTGTGCCGCCGCTGCCGACCAGCGGCGGGGCGGTTTTGGCAAGGAAAGAGCTGCCTTCAAGTGTCAGGCCGAAGGTTTCCTCCGTGCCGCCGGTCTCGTCGAACCAGCGCAGGACTTCGGCGCTTTCGCCGGATTGTGAGGTGACGAAGATTGTCCTGCCGGCGATCGGCAGCGGCTGGCCGAGCTGTTCGGAGAGCGGCAAAGCGACGGCATCGACGCCGAGCGCACGGTAGAGCGGCTCGACGGCGCGGTTGACCGCATGCGAGCCGCCCATGCCGATCAAAAGCAGCCTGCCGGTTTTCTCAAGCGAGGCGGCGGCTCTTGCCGCCATCGGTGCAGCGGCTTCATAAGAGACGAGCGCATCGGCGTGCTGGCGCGCCATTTCGCGGTCGATCGCCGCAAGTCCGGCGGGCCGGTTTCTTTCTGTTGTCATGTTCATCCCTTGACGCCGCCGCTGGTGAGCCCTGAAATCAGGGCGCGTTGCATGACGAGACCGATCAGCACCGGGGGCAGGGCGGCGAGCACGCCTGCCGTGGCGATCAGTCCGTAATCGGAAACGCGCCCGCCCGCGAGATCGGCAATGGCGACGGTCAGCGTCTTGGCGCGCTGGTCCGAGGTGAAGAGCAGCGCATAGAAGAATTCATCCCAGGCCAGCAGGAATGCGAAGAGGCTCGATGTCGCGACTACGGGGGCTGCGAGCGGCAGCGTGATGATCCTCAGCGTCTGGAACAGGCCGGCACCGTCGATCATCGCGGCGGATTCGATCTCGCGCGGGATGGAATCGAAGCCCGATTTCATCAGCCAGGTGGTGAAGGGCGCCAGGATGGTGAGATAAACGAGGGCGAGGCCGAAGACGTTGTTCAGCATGCCGAGATGGGAGAGACCCATATAGAGCGGTACGGCGAGCGCCACCGGCGGCAGCATGTAGGTGGCGATCACCATCGATAGCGACCAGCCGACCGAAGGCGTGCGCGACACCGCCCAGCCGGCCGGAATGGCGAGCGCGATTGCGGCGATGGTCGCCATGCCGGCCACCTCGATGCTGTTGCGCAGCGACGCGGTGAAGGCGGCGCCGGCGCTGTTTTCCAGTGTCGACAGGAGGAGCTGGTATCGCGAGAAATCCGCCGCCTGCGGCCACCAGCGCAGCGGCTTTGCCGCAAGATCGGCGGCCGGCGAGATGCTCATGATGAAGAGCCAGAGGATCGGCGCCAGGATGACGGCGGCAAGCAGCAGCGCTGAGAGATGAATGAAAGCGGAAAAGAGGGGGCTTTGACGTTCCATCAGGCGGCACTCCCGGCGGTCTTGCGCACAAGGGCGGCGTAGCCGACGGCGAGCAGCGTCACCAGCAGCGTGACGATCAAGGCCAGCGACGCGCCCGAACCTGCCCGCTGGAAGGAGAAGGCTTCCTGGTAGACGAGGATCGACAGCGTGCGGGTGCTGTTGGCCGGGCCGCCGCGGGTCATGACCCAGATGATGTCGAAAACCTTGAAAGCTTCGATCGTGCGCAGCACCAGCGCCACCATCAGTGGGCCGGCGAGATAGGGCAGGATGACGAAGCGGAAGCGGGCGAAGGGGCCGGCGCCGTCAACGAGGGAGGCGGCGGTGATATCGCGCGGCACGGCTTGGAGTGCGGCAAGCGCGATCAGCGCCACCAGCGGAAAATTCTTCCAGCAGTCGGCGACGATGAGGGAGGCGAGCGCCGTGCCGGGCTCGCCGAGCCAGGAGCGATAGGCATCGAGCAGGCCGAGCTGCGTCAGCGCGGCGTTGAGCGCACCGTATTCCGGATTGTAGATCAGCCGCCAGAGTGTGGCGTTGACCACGGTCGGCAGCGCCCAGGGCAGGATCATCAGGGCGCGCAGTGCGGTGCGGCCGCGGAACTGCTGGTTCAGTAGCAGCGCGGCAAGCACGCCGATCACCATTTCGGCGGCGACCGAGACGATCGCAAACCAGGCTGTCGTGACGAGCGTGCGCTGGAAACTCGAGCCGGAGAGCATCTTCACGTAATTGTCGATGCCGACGAAATTGCCGCCGGTGCCGACGAGCTTGGCATCGGTGAAGGAGAGGCCGACGGTATCGATGAGCGGCCAGCCGATGACTGAGATCATGACCACGAGAAGCGGCAGCATCAAAAGCCACGCCCGGGTTGTCAGCCATGTGCCCGACATCGAGGCGACCCTTCTTCATTCACAGGTTTGGGAGGCCGGGCGACGGCAGGCGCCGCCCGGGGTTCATGCCGGGCTCAGAGGCCGCTGTTTTCGGCGGCCGACTTCAGCGCGTCCTCAGGCGTGGATTGGCCGAGCAGCGATTCCTGGATCGCCTGCTGCAGCGCCGTCGAAAGCTCCTGATATTTCGGCGTCGTCGGGCGCGGATACATGGCGGCAAGACCGATTTTTGCAGCGGAAATCAGCTCTTCCTGGCCCTTGGTGACACCAGCATCCTCATAGGAGGAGGCCCAGATCGGCAGGCTGAGCTTGGCGTAGGCGTTCTGTGTGGCCTGCGAGGTCATGAAGGTGATGTATTTCCAGGCCTCGTCGGGATGCTCGCTGGCCGAGGTGATGCCGAGGCCCATCGAGCCGTTGACGGCCGAAGCCTCGCTCTTGCCGGCGACGCCCGGCGCCGGCACGACGCCGACCTTGCCCGCGACCTTGCTGTCCTTCGGATCGTTGGCCATGTTGTACATGTAGGTCCAGTTGAGCGCGAAGGCGGCATCGCCGTTCTGGAAGACCTTGCGGACGTCCTCTTCCAGGAACTCCTTGGAGTTCGGATTGGTCAGGCCTGACGTATAGCTGGCCACCATATATTTCAGGGCATCAAGGCCGCCACCGCTCTGGAAGGCAGGTTTGCCGTCCTTCAGAAAATCGCCGCCATAGGCGCTGACCAGCGTGGTGTAGTCGCAGATTGCCGCTTCGGCCTGCGACCAGCTCCAGGCGATCGGGGTGGCAAGCAGGCCCTTGTCCTTGATCGCCTTTGCCTGCTCGGCCAGCTCGTCCCAGGTCTTCGGCGGCGCCTTGATGCCGGCCTTCTCCAGGATTTCCTTGTTGTAGAACAGATATTTGGTGTCGAGGATCCAGGGCATGCCGTAATATTTGCCGTCATACTGCACGGTGGTCCAGGCGCCCGGCAGCACGCCCTTCTTCATCTCGTCGGTGATGCGGGAGGAGACGTCGACCAGCACCTTGTTGGTGGCGTATTCGGCCGGCCAGATGACGTCGAAAAGGACGACGTCGTAACCGCCACCGGAACCTTGCGCCAGCACGGTCTTGTCGTGCAACCCCTCATAGGGAACGAATTCGAGATTGACCTTGATGTCGGGGTTCGCCTTGGCGAAAGCGTCGGTCATGGCGCGCACATCGGCCTCGCTGTAAGCGGCCTGCGCCATGAACAGCGCGTTCAGCGTCGTCTCGGCGAAAGCATGCGGGGCAAGGGATGCGCCGATCAAGGCCGCACCCAAAAGCGTCTTGTTCAAGGATTTCAGCATTGCAGCCTCCAGTTTTTGACATTTACGCATGGCCGAGGGCGGTTTTTCCGCCATCGGTTTCGAGAAGGCACGCGTGACATAAAACCGTGCCGGTCCGTTATCTCGGAGCGTCGTTGGAGGCCCTGGGCGGGCTCCTGCGTTCCCTGGAACTCTACGGTCCCTTATTAAGTCAAATGTCTTGACTTATTACTTCGCCAACATTCTACTGGAGTCAAGAGGCAATTGCACATGAATGACGTCAGGCCGATCCGGGCCAAGAGCGGCACCAATCACGAAGGCACCAGCGCGCATAACAGGCGTGTGATGATCGATGCCTTGAGGATCAACGGTGCGCTCTCGCGCGCCGATCTGGCGCGGGCGACGCGGCTGACCAAGCAGACAGTGTCCAATATCATCGAGGAGCTGGAGCGCGACGGTCTCGTCAGTTCGCAGGAGGCGGTGCGGAAGGGCAGGGGCCAGCCCTCGACGCCTTATCGGCTTGTTCCCGAGGGCGCCTTCGCGATCGGCCTGCAGATCGACCGGCATGTGACGCGGGCGGTTGCCGTCGATCTCGTCGGCAATGTTCTCGTGCGCGATGAGGCCGGCCTCCCGGCCGGAGGCCCGTCGGAAGGGACGAAGGTCATCCTCGATCTCGTTGCCGGCGTGCGTGCAGAACTTGCCGGGATCGTCCAGCAATCGGAAAAGCGGCTGGTCGGCCTCGGCGCCGCCATGCCCGGACCCTTCGGCGTCGCCGGCAGCGGCGACGATCCCTGGATGATGGAGGCCTGGCAGAAGTTTCCGCTGCTGGAAACGCTGACCGCCGGCACCGGGCTCGATGTCGGCCTGCAGAACGATGCGGCGGCGGCCGCGACTGCCGAGCGTATGGTGGGGGCCGCCCATGGTCTCGACCATGCCGTTTGCCTGTTCGTCGGCTACGGCATCGGCGCCGGCCTCATTCTGAACGGCGAACTCTATCGCGGCGCCAACGGCAATGCCGGCGAGATCGGCATGGCGCTGCTCTTTGCCGACGGCAAATCAACGCCGCTCGAACATCGCGCTTCGCTCGCCTCGCTCTACCAGCACCTGTCGATCGATCCCGCCGATCCCGATCTGCATGCGCACATCAACGACCTCGCCTCGAGGGGCGATCCAGGCATCGATACCTGGATCGAAGCGGCGGCGGCGGACCTGCGCTGGAGCATCCATCTCGTCGAAACGGTCTTCGATCCGCAGACGGTGATCCTCTGCGGCAGCGCCCCCGAAGCGCTGGTGAACCGGTTGATTGCCGCCATCGGCCCGCTGCTGCCCTCGATCGCCGAACGGCGCGGCCGGACGCTGCCGCGCCTGCAGCCCGGCATGGCCGATCCATGGTCAGTGGCGCTCGGTGCTGCCGCCGGACCGATCAGCCGCGCATTCGACCCCCATTTTGCAGCAATTTTGAAGGATTCCCTCTAATTTAGGGGCTGAAACCGGGCGTTGCACAGCAGTGCAACGGCAAAACGAGGACGTTTTTTGCAAGTTTCGATATGACGGAGCAATGAATAGGTGAGCTATTCCAAAATATTAGTAAATATTAAATACTCTTTGAAATTGTACTCTCCTGAATATAGATGCGTGCATCTGTAAATATATTTGCAGACCGCTCGGCGCTGATCTAAATATTTCCTCTAGGAGTTGTGAACAACAACCGTGTGACGATTTTGTGACGACTGGATTTCGGTCATTTCATGTCATGTAATATTCATTGGCCGCGGCAATTTGAACCAGCTAATAGGGCGTGCGCTGAAAGTGCGCGTCCCTTTTACGTTCGAGGTTCTCATGCAAGCCAAGCTTCTCGGCGCCGTTGGCGCCCTTCTCGCTACAGCGTTTCTTGCTGGCCCCGCTGCCGCCGCCGAAAAGACCAAGATTGACTTCTGGTTCGGTAATTCCGGTGACATCGCAAAGCGTGTCCAGGAACAGTGCGATCGCTTCAACCAGTCGCAGGCCGACTACGAAGTCGTCTGCACCAGCCAGGGCAGCTACGACGCTTCCCTGCAGAACACCATCGCCGCCTTCCGCGCCGGCAAGCAGCCGACCATCGCCCAGGTTTCCGACGCCGGCACGCTCGACATCATGCTTTCCGGCGCCTACTACCCGGCAAACAAGCTGATGGCCGACATGGGCTACACCGTCGACTGGAACGATTATTTCTCGGGTATATCAGGCTACTACGCCACGTCGAAGGGCGAGATGTATTCCTTCCCCTTCAACTCCTCGACCGCTTTGCTCTACTGGAACAAGGACGCCTTCGCCAAGATCGGCAAGGACCACGCTCCGGCGACCTGGAAGGAAGCCGGTGAGGACTTCAAGGCTCTGAAGGACGCCGGCTATGCATGCCCGCTCGCCTTCGACATCTCCAGCAACGAAGTCTGGCAGTACATCGAGCAGTTCGAAGCCGTCAACGGCGAGCCGATCGCCACGAAGAAGAACGGTTTCGAAGGCCTCGACGCCGAGCTGGTCTTCAACAAGAACCCGCTTCTCGTCAGCTACATCAAGGACCTCAAGTCCTGGTACGACAACAAGCTCGCCGTCATCAAGAACAAGGCCGTCGGCCAGACCTTCGTCGAAGCCTTCGCAGCCGGCGATTGCCAGGTCATCCTGACCTCGGTCGGCGACCACGGCAATGTCGGCCGCACCGCCAAGCAGGGCATGAACTGGGGCGTTGCCATGCTCCCGACCTATGGTGACGCAACCCGTCACAGCTCCTATGTCGGCGGCGCTTCGCTCTGGGTTCTGAAGGGTCATTCGGACGCCGAGTACAAGGCTGCCGCTGCCTTCTTCAATTTCATCGCGAAGCCGGAAGAAGCTCTGACCTGGTCGACCGTTACCGGCTACATCCCGGTTCGCAACTCCGGCTTCGAATATCTGAAGAAGCAGGGCTTCTACGACAAGGCGCCTTACTCCGGCCGTGAACTCGCCATTCAGAGCCTGACCGCTTCCCCGGCTGGCGACGCAGCCGCCAAGGGCATCCGTCTCGGCGGCCTGCTACAGGTCCGCACCGAGATCGCCAACGGCCTACAGGCGATCTTCGTCAACAATGCCGACGTCCAGGCCTCGCTCGACTCTGCTGCCGAACGCGGCAACCAGCTCCTGCGCCGCTTCCAGCAGACCTACAAGAACGTTCAGCTCCCCTGATCGCCTGATTGAGCCGCACCCGGCCCGCCTTGCGCGTGCCGGGTGCGTCTTTGTAAGTTCTCCCAACCAGTCGCGGATGCGCGCTGCCGCCCGCGCCTGAAGTCAAACCAGGGCGAAAACGACCACCCATGGAAAAGCGCGTCACTTTCTCCTCGACGACGATCGGCCTCCTCTTCGCATTCCCGATGCTGTTGCTGATCTTCGTCTTCTTCTACTGGCCAAGCGCGCAGGCGCTTTATTGGGCTTTCACGCTCGAACAGCCATGGGGCGGCGGCAATGCCTGGGTCGGCTTCGACAATTTCAAACTGCTGCTCAGCGATCCGATCTATTGGGAATCGATCACCCGCAGTATGGTTTTCGGCTTCAGCTCGACGATTATTGCCATGGGGCTGGCGCTCATCCTGGCGCTTTTGACGGATCGTGAACTGCGCGGCCACAAGATCTACCGGTCGGTTTTCATCTGGCCCTACGCGATCGCCGCGCCCGCTCTCGGGCTGGCCTTCCGCTTCATCCTGGCGCCGGAGGCCGGCCTTCTCTCGGTCATCAACCATGTCTGGCCCGGCCTCTGGAATCCCGCGCTCGACGGCAAGGACGCGATGATCGCCGTCATCGTCGCCTTCTCCTGGAAATATATCGGCTATAACTTCATCTTCTTCCTCTCGGCTCTGCAGGGCATTCCACGCTCGCTGATCGAAGCGGCGGCCATGGATGGGTCCGGGCCGCTGCGCCGCATGTGGGACCTCCAGCTGCCGCTGCTGACGCCGACATTGTTCTTCCTGCTCGTCATCAACATCACCGAGAGCTTCCAGGATTCCTTCGGCATCGTCGACGTCATGACGCAGGGCGGCCCGGCCCGAGCGACGGAGCTCATGGTCTACAAGATCTATTTCGACGGCTTCCGGGGCCTCGATTATTCGGGCGCTGCGGCGCAATCGATCATCCTGATGCTGCTCGTCGTCATGCTCACCATCTTCCAGTTCCGCTTCATCGAGCGGCGCGTGCACTACAAGTGAGGTCGCGGACATGATCGAACGCACGCCGATATTCAACTTCATCTGCTACACGCTTCTGGCGCTCGGCATGGTGATCGCGCTTCTGCCTTTCGTCATCGTCATCATCGCATCGACGCTCGATCTGGAGACGGTCAATCGCGTGCCGCTGCCGCTGACGCCGGGTTCGCATTTCTGGGAAAACGCCCGGGAGGCCTGGGTGCGCGCCGATCTCGGCACCAAACTGCTGCACAGCATCATCTTCGCGACGTCGGTCGCTGCCGGCAAGGTCATCCTTTCCGCCATGGCAGGCTTCTCGATCGTCTATTTCCGCTTTCGCGGCCGCTATGTGATTTTCTGGATCATCTTCATCACGCTGATGCTGCCGCTCGAAGTCCGCATCGTTCCGACCTATTCGATTGCGGCCAACGCACTGCAGCCTTTCCAGACGATCCTCGATGTCACCGGCATCAGCTGGCTCGTGGCCCAGATCACCGGTATCCAGATCAAGCTCGAATGGGGTCTGCTGAATTCCTATCCCGGCCTGGTTCTGCCGTTGGTCGCAACCGCGACCGGCACCTTCCTTTATCGGCAATTCTACCTGACGGTTCCGGACGAACTTGCCGAGGCCTCGAAGATGGACGGATCGGGTCCGGTCCGGTTCTTCTGGGACATTCTGGTGCCGCTGTCGCGGCCAAACATGATCGCACTGTTCACGATCATGTTCGTCTGGGCCTGGAACCAATATCTCTGGCCGCTGCTGATCACCACCGATCCGAATTTCGGCATTGCGGTGACGCAGCTCAAGACGCTGATCCCGTCCGAATTCGGTCTGCCCGATTGGAACGTCGCCATGGCGGGTACTCTGATCATCATGTCGCCGCCGCTGGTGCTCGTCATCCTGATGCAGCGCTGGTTCGTGCGCGGCCTTATCTCCACCGAGAAGTGAAGGAACAGTCCTGTGGCACCGATCTCAATCCGTGATGTGAAGAAGAGTTACGGCAAACATCCCGTGGTTCACGGCGTCGATCTGGAGATTAAATCCGGTGAATTCGTTGTCATCCTCGGCCCGTCCGGCTGCGGCAAGTCCACGCTCTTACGCATGATCGCCGGCCTCGAGGAAATCAGCGGCGGTGAAATCGCCATTGACGGTCGCGTCGTCAACCAGCTGGAGCCGCGCGAGCGCGGCTGCGCGATGGTGTTCCAGAACTATGCGCTCTATCCGCATATGACCGTTGCCGAGAATATCGGTTATGCCTTGAAGGTGGCGGGTGTGGCGAAGACGGAGCGTCAGCGACGCATTACCGAGGTCGCCAAGGCGCTCAGCCTCGAACCTTTCCTCGACCGCCGCCCGGCCGCTCTTTCCGGCGGCCAGCGCCAGCGCGTCGCCATGGGCCGCGCGATGATCCGCGAGCCGAAAGTGTTCCTCTTCGATGAGCCGCTGTCGAACCTCGACGCCAAGCTGCGCATCGCCATGCGCGCCGAAATCCGCCGGCTGCACCGCCGCCTCGGCGCCACCTCGATCTTCGTTACGCATGACCAGACGGAGGCGATGACGCTGGCCGACCGGCTGGTGGTGATGAACGGCGGCAGGGTCGAGCAGGTCGGCACGCCGGAAGAGGTCTATCATCATCCGGTCTCGCGCTTCGTCGCCGGTTTCGTCGGCACGCCGGCGATGAACCTGCTCGAAGGCACGATCAACGACGAGGGCGTCTTCATCTACGATCAGAGCCGCAAGATCGCGCTGCCGCGCGAACGCGCCGCGAGCCTGAAGGGCAAGCGGGTCGTGCTCGGCATGCGCGCCGAGGCCGCCCGGCTGGTGGCGCCGGATGCGCCCGGCGCCTTGATCGCGACGGCCGATTTCATCGAAGAGCTCGGCGCGAGCCGCGTCGTTCATGCCGATTTCGACGGGCTGCCTTTTGCCGTGGCGCTGACGGACGCCGTGAGCGTGAAATCGGGCGATCCGATCGGCATCGCGATCGACCACAACGCGATCCACCTCTATGCCGCCGACACCGGCCGGATCATCGAGAACCCTGCCATGAGCAGCGCCGGCGCCGTCCCCGCCTGACGAATTGATCGCCGGTCGGCGTCAGCGATGGATCGGATCGATCCAGGGGACGTCTTCCGGCTTCTCGACCGGCTCGATATCGAGATTGACGACGACGGGCTCCTGGCCTGAGCGGACGAGCACGCATTCCAGCGTCTCGTCGCGGCTGGCGTTGATCTCCTGATGCGGCACGTAGGGCGGGACATAGATGAAATCGCCGGGGCCGGCCTCGGCGGTAAATTCCAGATGCTCGCCCCAGCGCATGCGGGCCTTGCCCTTGACGACATAGATAATGCTTTCGAGATCGCCGTGATGATGGGCGCCGGTCTTGGCATTGGCATGGATCGTCACCGTGCCGGCCCAGATCTTCTCGGCGCCGGCGCGCGCATTGTTGATCGCCGTGGCGCGGTTCATGCCCGGCGTCTGCGCCGTGTTGGGATCGAGCGAATTGCCGGGAATGACCTTGACGCCATGTTCCCGCCAGTCGATGTGAGAATGCTCGTGGTCGCCGCTCATGCCTTGCCTCCGCCTTCGATATAGCCAATCTAGGTGGGCGCGGCGCGGCGGCCAAGCGGATTATCTTCTTGCATCAGGAAAGGGTTCACCCGATGAGCCACCTCCCGCAGATCGATTACGACACCGCTTCGCAAGAGGTTCGCGCGGCGCATGACGAGGAAATCAGGCTGCGCGCGCGCATGACCAACATGAAGCGGACGCTCCTCCATTCGCCTGTCGCCCATCGCATCTATGCCGAGTGGTTCACGCTGCGGGCCGAACTCGATCCTGTGGTCAGCGACCGGGAGATCTGGATCTTCTCGCATGCGATCTCGAAAGCGGCGAAATCGAAGATCGCCATCACCTTCTTTCGCCGGGCGCTGATAAACAAGGGTTCCGACCCCGATGCACTGGCGCTTTCCGAAGCGGAGGCCCTGCTCGATGCCTTCGGCAGGGCGATCGTCGCCGATTCCAACGCCGTTCCGGCCGAGCTCTGGGCGAGGTTGAAAAAGCGTTACGAGACCAAGGCGCTGGTCGATCTCGTCGCCTTTGCCGGTATCATGCTGGCGACCGCCGTGTTCAACAATGTCGTCGAGGTCGAGTTCGATCCTGAACTTGAAGCCTTCGCAGAGGGCGCCGGCCCGGCCTGAAGCGCGTCGCAATCTTTCGGATCGCTCCTCTCGCTTTAGGTCTTTGTCTTACGCATGTCGTTGCCGCAAAACCGCTGCACACTTTTGCGCGACATGCTTTAGCCGCCGAGCGAGGCGATCGCGGCTTTGACTGCGTCCGCGCCGGATCGGGTCGGCCGGTATTCCAGGCCGACGGCGCCATCATACCCATTGGCGAAGATCCAGTTGAGGCGGTGGGCGAGGTCGATGCCGCCGGAGCCCGGTTCGTTGCGGCCGGGATGATCGGCGACATGAACGTGAAAGACGCGGTCGAGACGGCCCTGCAGCACCTCATCGGTGCGTTCGTCCATCACGGCGGAATGGTAGATGTCGTAGACGATGCCGATCTCGGGGCGGGCGACGTCATCGACGATATCGAGCCCTTCGCGGGTCGAAGCGAGGAAATAGCCGATATGGTCGATGCGGGTGTTGAGCGGCTCGACGCCGAGGCGCACGCCGCTGCCGGCGAGAACATCGGCGCCGGCTCTCAGCGTTTCGGTCAGGGCCTGGCGCTGTTCTTCGCGGCTCAAATCCGGGAGATCGTCGCCGGCCTGGGCGATCAGCACCGGCGCGCCGAGACGCCTCGCGACGGCAGCGGATTCGGCAAGGCCCTCGAGCCAAGCCTGCCGGTTGGCGGCGTCGGTCAGGGCGATCATCGGTTCGGCGACGAGGCTGGTCACGGCAAGGCCGGTTTCCTTTAGCGCCGCCTCGATCGCATCCAGGTCCTTGTCGGTCCAGCGCCAGAATTCGATCGCCGTCAGGCCGCCGGCATGGGCGCGGCGGATGCGGTCGGGAAAAAAGTCGCCCTCTTCGGCAAACAGCCACTCTATGCAGGCCGAATAACGTCGCATGAAAACTCCTCCCCTGTGCGGGACGCAGGCTGCGCCAGATCGGAGCCTGCCGCAAGGCTTGACGCCCGGATTCATTGGCGGAACACTCGCTAGATCGAGCCGGGATCGCCGGCGCTGCTGGAGGAAGATATGGATCTGGGATTGAAGGGAAAGACCGCGGTGATAACGGGCGCGTCGGTCGGCATCGGGCTGGCGGTCGCCGAGGGGCTGGCGGCAGAGGGCACCGATCTCGTGCTGGCGGCGCGCGGCGGCGAGCGGCTGGAGGCGGAGGCCGCCCGGATTGCCGAGAAGCATGGCGTCAACGCCACCGCCGTTGTCGCCGACGTCGCGACGGCAGCGGGAACGGAGGCGATCATTGCGGCCGCCGCAGAGAAGGGGGGCGCCGACATCCTCATCAACAATGCCGGCACCGGATCGAACGAGACGGTAATGGAGGCGCCGGACGAGAAGTGGCAGGCCTATTGGGACCTGCATGTCATGGCCGCCGTGCGGCTAGCGCGCGGGATCGCGCCGCAGATGAAGAGGCGCGGCGGCGGCGTCATCCTGCACAATGCCTCGATCTGCGCCGTTCAGCCGCTCTGGTACGAGCCGATCTACAATGTCAGCAAATCGGCGCTGATGATGTTTTCCAAGACGCTCTCGACCGAGCTCATCCAGGACAATATCCGCGTCAACTGCATCAATGCCGGCCTGATCCTGACGCCGGACTGGATCAAGACCGCCAAGCAGCTGACGGCCGAAACCGGCGGCAACTGGGAAGGCTATCTGCAGAGCGTCGCCAATGAGCACGCTTCTTCCAAACGTTTCGGCACGCCGGAAGAGCTCGCAAACATGTTCGTCTTCCTGAGTTCGGAACGGGCGAGCTACTGCATCGGATCGACCTATTTCGTCGATGGCGGCATGCTGAAGACGATCTGACGGCAAAGCGCGGGCGGCAGGCAGTGAGTGGCGCCAGCCACTAAAGCGCGTCGCATCAAATTTGACTCATGCGACGCGCTTTAGCTCTTTGTTTTGATGCATGTCGTTGTCCCGGAACCGCTGCACACTTCCGGGCGACATGCATTGGTACGTCGGATGACGCTTTGCTGCCCTGCAGCCCGCAAGTGTTGCCGAGATAAGCTATAAATAATAGCTATTTTATTGTATCTTCACGCTTTCGACGCTATTTGCCTGCTATTGGCGGGATAAATATTGCGTTTTCGACAGGACAAAGACAATGCTGACGAAAAAGGGAAAATACGGCCTGAAGGCGTTGGTCGACCTGGCGCGGCTGCCGCCTGGCGAGACCGCCTTCATCAACGACGTCGCCGCCCGCAACAATATCCCGAAGAAGTTTCTCGATACGATCCTGCTGGAGCTGCGCAATGTCGGCATCCTGCGTTCGAAGAAGGGACCCGGCGGCGGCTATTCCCTCTCGCGGCCGGCTTCCGAAATCCGCATCGGCCATGTCATCCGCACGCTCGACGGGCCCTTAGCGCCGATCCGCTGCGCCAGCCGCACGGCCTATGAGGCCTGCGACGATTGCGCCGATCCGGAAACCTGTCAGGTGCGGCGTTCGATGACCGATGTTCGGGATGCGATCGCCGCCATCCTCGACAATATGACCCTCGATCAATTCGTTGCGGCCGGCGGCCATGTCGAGGGCGCCACGGAAGAATTTCCGATCTCTGCCGCCAGCTGAGATCTCTTCGTTTCCACATCGTCCCGCACAACGACGGTGCCTTGTGGCAGTCGTTCAGGCTTGCTTCGACATATACTCGCCTGCGCTGGCCAGCAGCCTATCCCGTGGCAGCGAAAGCGCGTGAATGCGGGCATTGCGCCAATGGCGGTCGAGATTGAGCCCGATGCCGGCCGATGCCTGCCCGGCGAGTTCGAACAGCGCATTGGCGGTGGCGAGCGCCGTATCGCCGGCTGTGATCGCGGCGGCAGAAGCGGAAAAATGCGCGTCCGCCATCGCCGCCTCCACGGGATTGACCTGGGCAAAGTCGAGTTTTCGGCCAGCCCGTTCCAAGGCCGCCGCCGTCGCTTCGATGCCGACGGCGTGTTTGCCGAGGTGAGAGAGGACGGCGGCGCGATCGCCGATCGCTGTCATCAGGTCGGCCCACGCGGCTCGCGCGATACCGAGGCTTACCCCGGCCTTGAGCAGCAGGCGGAGCGACATGCCGGTCGAATATCCAAACGAAGACGCCGGCGCGATGGCCGCGGCATTGACATGGAGTGCGCCGGCGATCGTCGTTGCCGATCCATTGGTGCGCTGGCCGAAGCCGTCCCAATTATCGACCACCTGCAGGTCTTCATCGCTGCCGGTGAGGTAGAGCGTCGCCGGGCGGTCGGGCGGAAGTGTGAGGGCGGCGGCGATCCAGTCGGCATAGAGGATACCGGCGGCCTGCCGAGTGCGGCCGCTGAGGCGATAGCCCGGGCCTTCGTCCGTCACCTCGTATCCCTCGGCGAAAGTGGCGGCCGCGAAGCGGTCGCCGAGCAGCGCACGGGCAAACAGCGAGGCCTTCAGATCCTCTCCGGCCTGAATGCGGAGTGTTTCCAGCGCGGAAAAATGATTCTCCAGAGTCTCGCCGATCGAGGCATCGGCCTCGGCAATGATCGCAACGATTTCGGCAAGCAGGGCATTCGGCACGTCGAGCCCTTCATGGTCGGGCGGAACAGTGATTGCGGTCAGTCCCGATATCGACAGCGCGTCGAGCTCGGCAAACGGTAGAATGCGGTTGATATCGCGTTCGCTCGCCTCGCGCCGGAATGCGGTGGCGAGGTCACGGGCCGTGGATATTGCCGCCTCCTCGCTCTCGATGCGCTGCGCTGGCGGTCTCAAGCGGTCACGAAACTGCGATACGGTTCCCATTGATCACTCTTTCCTCGACGGACAACAGGAGTGAGGGATTTCGCTCCGGATGATAAGAACGGTTTTTCCAGAAAAAACCGATGCTTCGAATTTTCTCACCAACTTGATCGGCTTGCCCTCGACGCTACTTATGGTTAACCGGGGCTTCCTTGATTGAGAAACATGATGAGCGACTCTCTTGCTCGCCGCAGCGAGGTTTCGAAAATGGCACGCGAGCCGAGACCGCGTCCGACGCTGGATATCGCCGATATTCCAACCTATGCCATCGGCGACATTCACGGCCGGTGCGATCTGCTCGTGAAGGCCGAACAGGCTATCCTGCGCGATGCGGCACGGCTGCCCGGGCGCAAGCTGATCGTGACGCTCGGCGACTATATCGACCGCGGCCCGGAATCGGCGCAGGTCATCGCTCACCTCATGGATCCGCCGCCGGAAGGTTTCGATCGGATCTGCCTTGCCGGCAACCACGAGATCGCCATGCTCGATTATATCGACGGCTGGCTTTCCTATGACGACTGGATGCGGATGGGATCGGCGCACTCGCTGAAGTCCTATGGGCTCGATCCGGAGCATCTGCCGCTGGTCTTCCCCTCCGGCGCACAGCTCGACGCCTTCCTCCGTCATTCGCTGCCGCACACGCATATCGATTTCATGCGGGCGATGCCGATCATGCTGGACACGCCGAGCGTATTGTTCGTCCATGCCGGCATCGATCCGACGCGGCCAATCGCGGCGCAAACCGACGAGGATCTAGTGCTCATCCGCCACCGATTTCTCGAAAGCAGGATCCCTCTGCCGAAACTCGTCGTCCATGGTCATACGCCGAACGACGAGCCGGAGGTTCGCGCGAGGCGGCTCAATCTCGATACGCGCGCCTATCGCAGCGGCAGGCTGACCGTCGCCCGGCTGTGGCAGGGCCAGGTGCATCTGTTTTCCACCTGACAGGCATTGTCACTGGAGTGATCAAACCGTCTCCCTTTCGGTGGGGACCGCTTCGACCGGCCTTTCAGCTGAGCGATTACGACGCCGGCCGCGCAGCACGACGTAGAAAACCGGCGTCAGGAACAGGCCGAAGATCGTCACGCCGAGCATGCCCGAGAAGACGGCAGTGCCGAGCGACTGGCGCATTTCGGCGCCGGGGCCGGTGGCGATGGCAAGCGGCAGCACGCCGAAGATGAAGGCGAAAGCCGTCATCAAGATCGGGCGCAGGCGAAGATGGCTGGCCTCGATCGCCGCGTCGACCGGCGATTTGCCTTCTTCTTCCGCTTGTCTGGCAAACTCGACGATCAGAATGGCGTTCTTGGCCGCCAGGCCGATCAGCACGATCAGGCCGATCTGCGTCAGGACATTGTTGTCCATGCCGCGAAGCGAAACCCCGATCAGCGCCGCCAGCACCGCCAGCGGCACGATGAGGATGATCGTCGGCCGCAGAACCCAGCTTTCATATTGCGCCGCCAGCGCCAGGAAGACGAAGATCACCGACAGGGCGAAGATGTAGACGGCGGTGTTGCCGGTATGGGTCTCCTGATAGGCGAGTTCCGTCCATTCGAAGGTCGTTCCCTGCGGCAGGATCTTCGCCGCCAGCGCTTCCATCTTCGCGATGGCGTCGCCCGTCGACGTGCCTGGCGTCGGATTACCCTGAAGCGGCACCGAGACATACATGTTGTAGCGTTGGACGAGCGCCGGGCCGCTGGCATCCTGGATATCCATCAAGGTTCCAAGCGGAACCAGCGCGCCGGTCGCCGATCGAACCTTCAGGGCTAGGATATCTTCCCTATCCATGCGGTACTGCCGGTCGGCCTGGGCGCGAACCTGATAGACGCGGCCGAACGCGTTGAAATCGTTGACGTAAGCGACGCCAAGATTGATGGAGAGCGCGTTGAAGATATTGGGGATCGGCACATTCAGGAAGCGCGCCTTGTCGCGGTCGATCGCCAGGAAATATTGCGGGCTTGCATCGGAGAATGTCGTAAAGACGCCGGTCAGCCCCTCCGTCGTTGCTGCCGCACCCATCATCTGGCGGGCGAGGGCGAGCACCCGCGTCATATCCGCGTTTTCAAGATCGGAAATCTGCATCTTGAAGCCGCCAGAATTGCCGACACCTCGCACGGATGGCGGCGGTATGGCGATGATGAAGGCTTCCTGGATGCTTTGCAGCTTGCCGAAAAGCTCGCCGATGATCTTGTTGGCGTTGTCCCCGCCTTCTTCGCGTTCGGCGAAGGATTTGAACGGGACGAAGACGACGCCGGCATTCGAGGCATTGGTGAATGTCGCCCCGCTGAAGCCGGCAAACTGCACGGCGTTGCCGACACCCGGCACGGTGCGGGCAATATCGCCCACCTGCTTGACGACGGCGTCGGTACGCGCGAGCGAGGCGCCGTCAGGAAGCTGTATGACGATGATCGCGTAACCCTGGTCCATGGTCGGGATGAAACCCGAGGGTACGCGCGTGCCCATGTACCAGGTTGCCCCCAGCAGGCAGACGAAGGCGAGCATTGCCGCACTCAAGCCGACCCAGCTGCTGACCAGGTGCCGAACGGTCCATGAATAGCCGGAACTCATCCGGTCGAAACCGCGGTTGAAGCCATCGGCAAGGCTGCGTCCCAGGCGTGTGGCCACATTGATACGCCTGGTTTCGTGGTCATCATGGGGCTTGAGCAATATGCCTGCCAGGGCGGGAGAAAGCGTCAGCGAGTTCAACGCAGATATCGCGGTGGTGACGGCGATGGTGACGGCGAACTGCCGGTAGAACTGTCCCGAAATGCCCGGAATGAAGGCTGTCGGCACGAAGACGGCGATCAACACCAGCGAGATGGCGATGACGGCGGTTCCGACTTCGTCCATCGTCACGTGGGAGGCCTGTTTCGGCGTCATGCCGCGGGCGAGATTGCGCTCGACATTTTCCACCACCACGATCGCGTCGTCGACGACGATGCCGATCGCCAGCACCAGGCCGAACAGGGTGAGCATGTTGAGCGAGAAGCCGAAGGCCAAGAGGACGGCGAAGGTGCCGATCAGCGAGACGGGGATGGCAATGATCGGAATGATCGCGGTGCGCCAGGATTGCAGGAAGACGAGAACGACGATCGCCACCAGGATCGCCGCCTCGACGATGGTTCGATACACTTCGGAGATCGAATCCGAGATGAATTCGGTGGTGTCGTAGACGATGCGATACTCCAGCCCTTGCGGGAAATTCTGCGACAGGTCCTTCATGATCGTCTGGACCTGATGGGCGGTGTCGAGGGCATTGGTCCCCGGCCGGGCGAAGATGCCGAGTGCGACCGCGGGATCGTTGTTGAGATAGCTGTTGGTGACGTAGTCCTGCGCGCCGAGCTCGATGCGGGCTACATCCTGCAACTGCACGAGCCGGCCGCTATCCGTCGATTTGACGATGACATAGCGGAACTCGCGCACGTCGGAGAAGCGGCCGTCCGTCCGCACCGTATATTCGAACGCGTTCTTGCCGGTGACCGGCGGCGCGCCGATCTTGCCGCCCGACACCTGGACGTTCTGGTCTCTGAGGGCGGCGACGACGTCATCGGATGTCATGCCGTAGGCAGAGAGCTTTTCCGGGTCCAGCCAGACTCGCATCGAATACTGGCGCTCGCCGAACAGCTGCACGTCGCCGACGCCATCGAGGCGAACGAGAACGTCGCGGATGCGGTTGCGGGCGTAGTTGGAGACGTAAAGCTGGTCATAACGATGCGTCGGCGACAGCAGGTGCACGACCATCATCAGATCCGGCGAACTTTTGTCGGTTGTCACGCCGAGCCGCTGGACTTCCTCGGGAAGGCGGGGGAGGGCGATGGAGACGCGGTTCTGGACAAGCACCTGGACCTTGTCGAGGTCGGTGCCGAGCTTGAAGGTGATCGTCAGCGACATGGCGCCGTCGGCGCTCGAGTAGGAAGACATGTAGAGCATGTCTTCGACGCCGTTGATCTGCTGCTCGAGCGGCGTCGAAACCGTATCGGCGATGGTCTGCGGATCAGCGCCCGGATAGGAGGTGCGCACGACGATGGTCGGCGGCGCGATCTCCGGATATTGCGAGACCGGCAGCTGCGTATAGGCGATGCCGCCGACGACGAGAAGGACGATCGAAATCACGGCCGCAAAGATCGGCCGGTCCACGAAAAAATGAGCGAATCTCATTGTCCGCTCTCCGCGCCGGCGGTTTCGGGCGCCGTGTCCTGCCGCTCCTTCGGCAGCTCGGTCGTCTGAGGTGTGATCTTCGAGCCGGGACGGGCGCGGATCACGCCGTTGACGATGATCGTCTCGGTGCCGTCGAGACCCTCGCGTATCACCCGGTAGCCGTAGAGCCGCGGTCCAGGCCTGACGGGCTTGGTCGAAACCGTGCCGTCGTCGGCGACGACATAGACGACGCGCTCGTTCTGATCCGAGCCGATTGCCTCGTCGGGGACAAGAATGGCCTGATAGGTGTTGGAGGCTTCGACCTGTATGCGGCCGAAGAGGCCGGGCTGCAGGACAAGGTCAGGGTTGGGAAAACGGGCCCGCAGACGAATGGTGCCACTCTGGTTATCGACCCGGTTCTCGGCGAAATCGAGCTTTCCCTTGAAAGGTTTGGCATTGGGATCCGAGATCGTGACGGAGACATCCAGTCCGCCGCCGCCCTGCTGGAGATCCTTGCCCAATTTGCGGGCCGTGTCGGCAAAATTCAGCAGGCGGCGTTCGTCGACGTCGAAATAGAAATCGATCGGGTCGAGAGAAACGATCGTCGTGAGCACGGTCTGGTCGGTCTGCACGAGATTGCCGGCCGAAATCAGCCGGCGGTCGATACGGCCGCTGAGCGGCGCCTTGATTTCCGTATATTCCATGTCGAGCGACGCACGGTCGGCTGCGGCCTGCGCGCCGCGGACATTGGCCTCGGCCGAATCGAATTCGCGGCGGCGATCATCCAACGTCTGCGCCGACTGACTGCCGCTGGAGGCAAGCGACTGGGCGCGCTTGTACTGCGCGTCGGCAAAGACCAGGGTGGATTGCGACGCTTCAAGTGTCGCCTTTGCCTGGCTGAGGGCCGTTATGAAGGGTCTCTGGTCGATGACGAAGAGTAGATCGCCCTGCTTGACCAGGGCGCCGTCCTGGAAATGGATTTCCTGCAGATAACCGCCGACGCGCGAGCGAACGGAGACTTCGTCGACCGGTTCGAAGCGACCGATGAACTCGTCGCTGTCGACGACGTCGCGAACGACCGGCTTGGCGACGGTGACAGGCGGGGGCGGCGGCGCGTTCTGGGCCAGCGCGGCCAGCGGCATCAACGCCGCCATGCAGCCAAACACCGCGATCTGTCGAAGCGCGTAAGTCATACCGGTCCTCCAATCTCGGCGGCCGCTTTTTGCTGCCGCCAAACCTAAGATGAAGTGATGTCGTTCTTGTCTTGCTGCTTGATCGGAGGCGTCCGCCCCCTTGAATTCTCCGGCGTCCAATCTCCTGGAAAGGAAGGCCGGCAGGCAATGCAGATCGGAAAAATCGTAACCCTATGGAATTGGACTATAAGCGGCAGCGGCGAAAAATTGCAAATGCCAATTGGCGGCGGTTCCTGAATCCATCGAGACGTCGCGGAAGAGCGTCAGCTCTCGACGATCTCGTCCCTGCTGGGTGGAAGCGCGCCGAGTTCGGCCCAGTCAAGTTCTTGTTCCAGCATATGAAAGACATCGTCGTCGATCTCATCGGAGCGGCGCATCGCTGCCAGCTTGGCGCGTTTTGCGACGATGACATTGCGGCGCTGTTTATCGAGCCTGCTGACCTCGCGTGGATGTTTCCCATCCGCGGCGATCTTGCGCTCCGAGGTGTAGACGTCGCGCAGGATGCGGGTGGAATCGTCCTCGCCGCCTGTAAGCTCGGCCAGCGCCGCATCGATCAACGCCACGCGGGCTCTGGCGAGATCGCGCTCCAGGGACGTGTCCGGATCGAATTTCAGAAAACGGATCAGCGGTCCGAGCGTCAGTCCCTGGACGATGAGCGTGCCGAGGACGACGGCGAGCGCGCTGAGCAGGATGATGTCGCGATCGGGAAAGTCGATCGGCAGGGCGAGCGCGGTCGCCAGGGTGACGAGGCCGCGCATGCCGCACCAGCCGGCAAGCAGGCTGGCCGCAAACGTCGGAGCGGCCTGTGTCGTGCGTCCGCGCGCTGCGAGAAAGTTGATCGCCCGGTTGTAGAAGAGCACCCAGGCGAGACGGACGACGACGACGGTGCCAAAGACCGCGGTGGCGAAGCCGATCGCGAAACTCAGTCGGCCGGGATCGAGGTCGAGGACGATCTGGCGGGCCTGCAGGCCCATCAGCAGAAAAGCGAGCACATTGAGCAGGAAGACCGCAGCCTCCCACACAGAATAGGAGTGGATGCGGTGGCGGGCCGTCTGCCGTTCCGGCATGTAGCGGGCAATCACCATCGCGTAGACGACGATGGCCAGAATCGCCGAAAGATGCAGCCGCTCGGCGATGATCCACGTGCCGAAGGTGGCGACGAATTCGAGCAGGGTGCCGCCGAGCGTGCCGGCGAGCCTCAGGCCGACGACCATGTAGAGACGGCCCATGAGATAGCCGAAGACGAGGCCACCGGGGACTGCGAGAGCCAGTTCCGCCAGAGCGCCGGAAAAGAAGGCCGGACTGGCTGCGGCCGAAACCGCAGCGCTGAAGATCAGAAGTGCGACGGCATCGTTCAAAAGGCTCTCGCCCTTCAGGACGACATAGGTCTGGCGCGGCAGGGCGAAGCGATCGAGCATGGCGGTGGCGGCGGCGGCATCCGGCGGCGCGACGATGGCGCCGAGCGCGACGGCCGCGGCCAGCGGCAGGCCGGCCATCGTCACCCCGACGACGGCGACGGCTGCAGCTGTCAGGATCACGGCGATCGCGGCGAGCGAGAAGAGGGGCAGCCAGTTGCGCCTCAATGTCCTCGGCGGCAGATCATAAGCGGCGTCGAAGAGCACGGGCGCGACCAGCAGCGCCAATGCAAGGTCGGGATCAATGGCAACCTCGGGAGCCCAGGGCACAGCCGCGACGATGACGCCGGCGATCGACAGCATTGTCGGATAGGGGATCCGGAACTTCCTGGAGAATTGCAGAAAGACGATCGCCACCAGCAGCAGGGTGAGCATGCTTTCGAAGAACGCCATCAAGCTCCCCCAACATGCGCCTCCTGCGGAGGCGTTCCTGCCGCAGAATTAGGGCGGCGCAGGGCCGCGGCCACTGTCAAACGGGCCCGAGCCCAAGCTGCGGCATTTCAGCCGACATTGCTGAATCTGCCGTCTGCGTCCTTGTTCTGGCGGCAAGCTCAATATATCTACCGATATTATAAGTATGCTTATAAATTAACGGTCACAGGTTTTCATGAGCGCTACGCCCACACTCGGCTTCCTACTCCATGACGTCGCGCGACTGCTGCGCAAGCGGTTCGAGCAGCGCGCGAAGTGCCTTGGGCTGACCCGGTCGCAATGGCAGACGCTTGCCTATCTCTCCAACAATGAAGGCATCCATCAGAGCGGCCTGGCCGAAATCCTTGAAATCGAGCCGATCACTTTGGTGCGCATTCTCGACAAGCTCGCCGAACGCGGGCTGATCGAACGCCGCCAGCACCCGACCGACCGGCGCATCTGGCTGCTCTACATGCGCGAAGAAGCCCATCCGCTGCTCGCCGAAATGCGCGAGCTCGGCGATGTAACCCGCGCCGAGGCGCTCGAAGGCGTTTCGGCCGAGCAGCGCGAGCTGCTTTACCAGATCCTATCCGCAATGAAGACGAACCTGGTGCAGGCTTGCCGAACACCAGTTGAAGAAAATGAGATGAACGATGGCTGATCAACCCAACCTCCGCGTCGTTGCTGACGCCAATGCCAAGACATCTGACGAAAACCAAGTCAAACAGCAGGAAACGGTAGCCGAAGCGCCTTCATCCAGTTCAGCGCCGGCTGCCGCCGTGGCTGCGCCTGGCGGCAACAAGGTCCGCCGCCGGCGCAGTCTCACACGGCCCGTCCTTTTCGCCCTGCTGCCGGTGGCGCTCGTCGTCGGCGGTTATTATTACGTCAATGGCGGCCAGGTGATGTCGACCGACAACGCCTATATCCAGGCCGATATGGTCGGGGTCACCACCGATGTCTCGGGCATCGTCGAGCAAATCAACGTGCACGAGAACGAGGCGGTCAAGGCGGGACAGGTGCTCTTCAGCCTGAAATCGGATTCCTTCAAGATTGCGCTCGATGGCGCCAAGGCGCAGCTCGGCGCGCAGCGCAACCAGATCATGAACCTCAAGGCGAGCTATCAGCAGTCGCTCGCCGAGATCACGCAGGCGCAGGCCGATCTGCCTTATTACAAGGAGCAGTTCGACCGGCAGCAGAGCCTTGTCAACAACGGCAGCGCGACGCAATCCGCCTATGACGAGGCCAAGCACAATCTCGAGGCCGCCAGCCAGAAGGTTGCCGTCGCCAAGGCGGAAGCGGCAACGACGCTTGCCCAGCTCGGCGGCTCTGCCGACCAGCCGGTCGAGGAAAACCCGCTCTATCTGCAGGCCAGGTCGAATGTCGACAATGCCCAGCGTGAACTCGACCACAGCATCGTCAAGGCGCCTTTCGACGGCATCGTCACCAATGTCAACGCCTTGCAGGTGGGCTCCTACCTGCAGGCTTCGCAGCAGGCCTTCTCGCTTGTCGCCACCGACCATCTGTGGATTGCCGCCAGCCCGAAGGAGACCGAGCTTACCTATGTCAAACCCGGCCAGACGGCAGAGATCTACGTCGATAGCTATCCCGGCGTGACGTGGAAAGGCAAGGTCGAGAGCATCAGCCCGGCCTCCGGCTCCAGTTTCTCGCTGCTGCCGGCGCAGAACACCACCGGCAACTGGGTGAAAGTCGTCCAGCGCATTCCGATGCGCGTCAGCATCGAGGATACCGAGGGCAAGCCGCCGCTTCGCGTCGGCATGAGCACGGTGGTCGATGTCGAAACCGGCCATGCCCGCGGACTGCCCGACTTCGTCAACAAGCTTCTGGGCCGGCCTCAGGGCAAGGATCATGAGTAACGCTCCCGCATCTCCGGCGACCCCTGTTGCCAATCGCGGCGCGATCACCGCCTGCGTCATTCTCGCCGTCATCATGCAGGCGCTGGATACGACGATCGCCAACGTGGCGCTGCCCTATATTCAGGGCAGCGTGTCGGCCTCCGCCGACCAGATCAACTGGGTGCTGACATCCTACATCGTCGCGGCGGCGATCATGACGCCGCCGTCGGGCTTCCTTGCCGCCAAGTTCGGCCGCAAGCGCGTGCTGCTCGTCGCCATATCAGGCTTCGTCGGCGCCTCGGTGCTCTGCGGCCTGGCGCAATCGCTGAACCAGATCGTCACCTTCCGCCTGCTGCAGGGCCTGTTCGGTGCATCGCTGGTGCCGCTTTCCCAGGGCATCCTGCTCGACATCTATACGGTCGAGGAGCGCGGTTCGGCCATGGCGCTTTTCGGCGTCTCGGTCATGGTCGGGCCGGTCCTCGGCCCGGTCATCGGTGGCTGGCTGACCGACAATATCAGCTGGCGCTGGGTGTTCTACATCAACGTGCCGATCGGCGCGCTTGCCTTTGCCGGTATCGTCATCTTCGTATCGGAAACGAAGAGGGATGCGCTCGCCAAGCTCGACTGGTTCGGTTTCGGCATGATGAGCCTGTTCATCGCCTCGCTGCAGCTCTTCCTCGACCGCGGTGAGCAGCTCGACTGGTTCTCCTCCGGCGAGATCATGCTCGAAGCCATCATCTGCGCCGCCGCCTTCTATCTGCTGCTGGTGCACACGCTGACGGCGGAGAAATCCTTCGTCAATCCGAAGCTGTTCCTCGACCAGAATTTCACGATCAGCATGATCTTCATCTTCGTGATCGGCATCACCTATCTCGCCTCGCTGGCGCTGATGACACCCTATCTGCAGACGCTGATGGGCTATCCCGTCATCACCGCCGGCATCGTCATGGGGCCGCGCGGACTTGGCACCATGCTCTGCATGTTCATCGTCGGGCGGCTGATCGGCAAGGTCGATACACGCTGGCTGCTGGTGCTCGGCCTCGGCCTGACTGCCTGGGCGATGTACGACATGACCGGCTGGACGCCCGACGTCTCGCAATGGACGATCGTCTCGGTCGGTTTCATCCAGGGCGCCGGTCTCGGTTTCCTGTTCGTGCCGCTGACGACGATCGCATTCGCCACGCTGCCCGCCCATATGCGGGGCGACGGCACCGGCCTTTACAATCTGTCGCGCAATATCGGCTCGTCGGTCGGCATTTCGATCGTCTCGGCGCTGATCGTCGAAAACACGCAGAGCAATCATGAATCGATCGCAGCCTATGTGACGCCGTTCAACCACGCCTTCAACGCGGTGGCGGCGCAGGGGCTCAGTCCCGTGACGGCGGCCGGGCGCGCCGCGCTCAACGAGATCATCACGCTGCAATCGACGATCATCGCCTATATGGACGACTTCAAGCTGCTGATGCTGATGTCGCTTGCCGTCATTCCGCTGGTTCTGCTGCTGCGCAAGCCGAAAGCGGCGCCCGCCGTCAATCATAGTGCCGTCATGGAATAGTCAGCGAAACGGCTTGCTGAGATAACGCGATCCCTGGATGCCGAAACGCCATGGCACGTCGGCATTTTTGGTGATGCCGATGCGTTTTCCCGAAACGATCGGCACCGGAACGGAGGGCGTCAGCGCATAGGGCGGGCGGTCGAGCAGCCGGTCGTTGATCTCGATCTCGATGCCGAGCGCCTGGCAGAGTTTGCCGGGGCCGCTGCAAAGCGCCGTCAGCATGTCGGTGCCGCGCCGCTGCATCATCAGAGGGATTCCTGTTTCCGGCTCAAGCGCCCGGATGAGCACGGCCGAACCCGGATGGCAGACGAAGTTCAGGCACCAGTACATGCCGTAGATGCGGTAGATGTAGACATTGCCCGGGCGGCCGAACATGGCGCCATTGCGTCTGGTCGGGCCGCGGAAGCTGTGCGAGGCCTCGTCATCGGGGAAATAGGCTTCGGTCTCGGTGATGCGGCCGCCGGCCCCATCGACTGTGAGATGGCAGCCGAGCAGAGCGCGGGCAACAGTGATCGCGTCGCGCTCGAAAAACGCCTTGAGGCTTTCGCCGGCAAGCGCGCCGGCGCCGATCGCGCCGCTTGTCATTCCACCATCGGTCATGGCCGAGGCAGATACCATTCGACGTGGCGGCCGTCATCCCAAAACCATCACAGCGGAGGGGCAGGCATCAGTGGCCGGCATTCGGATCGCGCATTGGGATCGAGGAGACGGTGACCGAGACCGGGTCGCTTGCCGGGAAGGAATCTTCCAGGCCCTCTTCCAGTTCTTCTTCGAGCAGGGCGGGATCCTTGCTGCGCGGGCCGTCGCCATGGGCGGGTTCGATGGCTGTCGCAAGCAGGGTCTTGGCGCGCGAGACGGCATTTTCCTGGGTCAGTCCGGGCGTGCTGCGCAGCGTCACGGCAATGCTGTCTTCGCCCTCGCCGCCGAATTCGACGACGAAGCCGTCTTCCGTCTGGTAGACAGTGATGTCGCTGAGTGCCATGGCCTTCCCCCGAAAAAAAGCGGTTGCATGCGCAAGGCGCGTCTTAATGATGCGCGCTTTCCGGATTTTGTCGAGCGAAGACCTTCACCAGCCAGTCGATGAAGACGCGCACGCGCGGTGAAAGCTGGCGGTTGCGGGGGTAGAGCAGGGATACCGGCGTCGGGGTCAGCGGAAAATCCTCTAGCACGCGAACCAGCCTTCCCTCCGTGAGATCTTTTTCAGCGTGATAGCGCGGGATCTGGATCAGGCCGAGGCCCATCCTTGCCGCGGAAATATAGCTTTCGGCGGCGTTGACGGCGACGGTCGCGGGAAGGGTGATGTTGCGCACGGCGCCGTCGACGATGAATTCGAGCGGCAGCAGAGTGCCGGTGCTGCTGGAGCGGAAGCCGACCATGCGGTGGCCGGTCAGCCGGTCCGGATGCTGCGGCAGGCCGTGGGCGGCGATGTAGGCGGGGGAGGCGAGGGTGATCTCGTCGAGCATGGCGAGACGGCGGGCGACCATGTCGCTATCCCCGGGCGTACCGACGCGCAACACGCAATCGATGCCTTCGCGAACCAGATCGACCAGCCGATCGCCCTCGCTCATATGGAATTCGATCTCCGGATAGGCATCGAGAAAGGACGGCAGGCTCGGCAACACGAAGTGGCGGGCGAGCGTTCCGTGCACATCGACGCGCAGCAGCCCCTTCGGTCTGGCGCCGGCAAAGGCGCCTTCGGCATCCTCGATGTCGGCGAGGATCGACAGGCAGCGCTGGTAATAGGCCTCGCCGTCGAGCGTCGGGCTGACATGGCGCGTGGTGCGCTGGAGCAGGCGTACGCCGAGGCGGGCTTCGAGCTGTTTGACCGCATCGGTGACGGTCGAGCGCGGCAGGCCGGTGTCTTCCGCGGCAAGGGTGAAGCTGCGGCGTTCAACAACACGGCAGAACACACGCATGGCATCGAACCTGTCCATCTGTTTGTTCGCCTTTCCCGGATAGTGATGCCGAAGAATGCACGATTATCCGCGCCGGCAAAAGGCGCATCTTCATTCCATCGAAAACGCGCTGTGGCGCCGATGAAGGAGAAGAACAATGGCTTCCAACCAAAGCAGCAAGGTCGCACTGGTCACCGGCGCTTCCCGCGGTATCGGCGCGGCGGTCGCGAGACGCCTCGCCAGAGACGGTTTCACCGTCGTCATCAATTACTCCGGCAATGCCACCCCGGCCGAAGAACTGGCCCGCGAGATCGGGCAGGCCGGCGGCAAGGCGCTGACCGAGAAAGCCGATGTCAGCGATGCGGACGCCGTGCGCCGCATGTTCGATGCTGCGGAAACCGCCTTCGGCGGCATCGACGTGCTCGTCAACAATGCCGGCATCATGAGGCTCTCCCCGCTTGCCGAGGCTGGCGACGAAAGCTTCGACCGCCAGATCGGCGTCAATCTCAGGGGCACCTTCAACACGCTGAGGGAAGCGGCCAGGCGCTTGCGCGGCGGCGGCCGGGTCATCAACGTCTCGACCTCGGTCGTCGGCCTGAAGCTTGAAACCTACGGCGTCTACGCCGCGACCAAGGCGGCCGTCGAAACGCTGACGGCGATCATGGCCAAGGAAATGCGCGGCCGCAATATCACCGTCAATGCGATTGCGCCCGGTCCTGTCGCCACCGATCTTTTCCTCAACGGCAAACCAGAGGAACTCGTCATCCGCATGGCGAAGATGAACCCGCTGGAGCGCCTCGGCACGCCCGAGGACATCGCGTCGGCGGTCGCCTTCCTCGCCGGCCCGGACGGCGGCTGGATCAACGGCCAGACGCTACGCGCCAATGGCGGCATGATCTGACGAAGGCGACCTCATCGCGATTATGTGAACGACGCTTGTGGGTTTTCCCTCTTACAATCTTATGGAGAGTGCTTATAACTGCTTTATCGCGAGAGAGTGGCGTTCCCTGACGCTCTCTTACGAACCTCCAGAGCCTGCCGCGCCCGCTCTGTGGCGCGACAGGCCCGATGTTCAAAATATTGCGGCCCGTCGAAGGTAACCCCTCCTTCCGGGCCGTATCTGTTTTGCCGCTCAATAGTCGTTCAGCTTGGCCTCGACCAGAAGCTTCACCAGCCAGTCGACGAAGACGCGGACCTTGTTGCTGAGGTGGCGGTTCGGCGGATAGACGACATAGAGCGGGATCGGATCGCGGCGCCATTCCGGCAGCACGCGGACGAGTTCGCCCCGCCGCATCGGCTCGCGCGCCATGAAGGTCGGTACCTGCGCGACGCCGAGCCCCGTCAGCGCCGCGGTCAGATAGGTGCGGCTGTCGTTGACGGAGGCGATATAGCGCGGGTTGGTCTCAATCGTCTCGTTGTCCCTGCGAAATTCGAAGGGCAGCGTCCGGTTGTTCTGAGCGCGGAAATAGTTGACCGAGTAATGTGCGGCCTCCAGATCCTCGGGGCGTTCGGGCATGCCGAATTTCTGGATGTAACTTGGCGAAGCACAGGTGATGAGTTCCATCTCCGAAACGCGCCGGGCGATCAGCGACTGGTCGGCGGGCGTGCCGGCCCGCAACGCGCAATCGACATTTTCGACCAGATAATCCACCGTGCGGTCGCTGACGCCGAGGTCCAGACGGATGTCGGGATAGCGCTGATAAAAGTCGCAAAGGGCCGGGACGACGATTGCGTCAGCAAAGGCGCCGCTCATTTCGACGCGCAGCCGCCCGCTCGGCAGGCTCTGCGAGTTGGAGAGGCTGCCGTCGAGTTCCTCCAGTTCGGAGATAAGCTGGGCGGCGCGTTCGTAATAAAGCGCGCCGTCCGTGGTCACCATCACCCGGCGCGTGGTACGGTTCAGAAGCTTGGTGCGCAGATGCGCCTCCAGGCCCTGGATAAGATTGGTCACCGTCGCCTTGGGCATGGCGAGCATGTCGGCGGCGCGGGTGAAATTGCCCGTCTCCACTACGCGGATGAAGACGCGCATTGCCGAAAGCTGATCCATCGGTTTCAAGTCCGCAGTTTGCGTTGCACCATTATTCGAGAATTGGAACAGTGTAATCGCGATATCGCTTCTTATTCCCTGTTCTGAATAACAATATCTTTTTTATGCAAAATGCAAGCGACGGGCGTTGTCTGTTTGTCGCGATGCGCACAGAGGCCGGAACCATGACGGTGGAATGGAAAGATATGATGCTGGACAAGGTGGCCATCGGCCCCGTTTCCGCACGCATCTACCAGGGCGCCGATTACGGCAAAGGGCCGCCGATCGTGCTTTACCTGCATGGCGGCGCGTTTCTCGATCAGGAGACAAATGTCGACCGGCCGGTGGCGATCAGCCTCGCCAAGGCCGGCGCCATCGTCGCCGCCGTCGATTACAGCAGCCTGTCCGGCAATCTGTTTCCGAAGGCGCTGGAAGTTTCCTTTTCCGTTTTCACCTACCTCGCCAACAAGCGCGCTGCCGGTCTTGGTGACCGCAAGTCGCTGCTGTTCGTGGCCGGTGAGGAGGCCGGCGGCAATGTCGCCGCCGGTGTGGCGCTGAAGGCGCGCGACCAGCTGCCCGACGCGCTCGACGGTCAGGTTTTGATTTCGCCGCTGCTTGATCCCTTCATGGGCACCTCTTCGATCCGCAAGGCGGAGGCCATCGGCATGCGCCAGCGCTGGACGGAGGGCTGGAGCCATTACTTGAGCGGCGGCGGCTGCCACCCTTACGCAGCGCCTTGCCTCTGTTCGCGTCTTGCAGGCGTTGCGCCGGCGCTGATCTTCACCGCCGAGGACGATCCTCTGCACGACGAAACAATTGGTTACGGCGCCCGCCTGAAGAAGGCGGGTGTCGGTGTGCGCCAGCATGTCATTCCCGCCGGGACGGGCTGGCCCTCGATTTATGGTGGGAAATCCGGGGAAGTGCCCGATTGGCAGGAACACGTCAGCCGCCATTTCGGAGATTTCCTTCAGGACGTAAGCGTCCAACCGCAATTGCATTGAAGAAGATCTGATATTTCGGCGGCTTGGGGCCGCAAGGAGAGTACTGATGACGTCCAGAAGCAAGCGCTGGGCCCTGGTGGGCGCCGGCATGGGCCTTATTGCGTCGGTTTCCGGCGCTGCATTGTTTTTCGAACTGCCGATGAGCACGACCGCCACGGCCGCTTCCGCCCCGGCGCAGCCTCCCGCTGTGCCGGTGACGGTTGCCGTCGTCGCGGCGCGCGACGTGACGGCCTGGGAGAGTTTCTCCGGCCGCCTCGAAGCCGTCGACCGTGTCCAGGTTCGTTCCCGCGTCGCCGGCGCCATCCTGTCGGTGGCGTTCCGCGAAGGTGCGCTGGTCAAGCAGGGCGACCTGCTGTTCACCATCGACCCGGCTCCCTATCAGGCGAGCGTGGCGCAGGCGCAGGGCCAGGTCGCCTCGGCCGAAGCGAAGGTCAGCCTGGCGCAGACCGAACTCGATCGCGGCCGCCGGCTTTCCGACAACCGCACCATCTCCCAGAGCGATCTCGATCAGCGCCAAAGCGCGCTGGCCGAGGCGCAGGCAGGACTGCGTTCGGCGCAGGCCGCATTGCAGTCGGCCCAGCTCGATCTCGATTATACTGAGGTGCGGGCGCCGGTGTCGGGCCGCATCGGCAAGATCGAGGTGACCGCCGGCAACCTGGTTGCGGCCGGCTCGGCTTCGCCTGAACTGACGACGCTCGTTTCGGTCGATCCGATCTATGCGAGCTTCAATGCCAGCGAAGAGATGGTGACGCGTGCCCTTGCCCAGCTGCCGCAGACGGACAGCGCCCTGCCGCCGGTCGAACAAATCCCCGTCGAGGTCGGCACCCTGGCCGACAGCGGCACTCCGATCAAGGGCAAGCTGCAGCTGATCGACAACGAGGTCGATGCATCAAGCGGCACAATCAGCGTGCGCGCCGTCTTCGACAATCCGGGCGGGCGCCTGATCCCTGGCCAGTTCGTGCGGGTGCGCATGGGCCAGCCGAAGGCCGAGAACAAGATCGTCATCAGCGATCGTGCCGTCGGCACCGATCAGGACAAGAAGTTCGTCTTCGTCGTCGACGGCGAGAACAAGGTGGCCTATCGGCAGGTGCAGCTCGGCACGCTGTCTGACGGTCAACGGGTGGTCGAAAGCGGCCTAAATGCCGGCGAAAAGATCGTCGTCAACGGTCTGCAGCGCATCCGTCCGGGCGCCGTTGTCGTGCCGCAGATGGAAGAGAAGGTCGCGACCGCTCAGTAAGACTTCACCCTCCCCGGCGGAGCAAGGCGATGCCTCGCCCGGGGAGGGCCCATGCTCGAATTGATATGACCCGCCGGTGGCTCCCAAGCCGCCGGAGAGGGACTTTGCATCCATGTTCACCCCGGAGAGGGCTTTGATATGAACATCTCCAGATTCTTTGTCGATCGCCCGGTTTTTGCCGGCGTTCTTTCGGTCCTCATCGTGGTTGCCGGCCTGATCGGCCTCAGGGCGCTGCCGATTTCCGAATATCCTGAAGTCGTGCCGCCATCGGTTGTCGTGCGCGCCACCTATCCCGGCGCCAACCCGTCGGTCATCGCCGAAACGGTGGCGACACCGCTCGAGGAGCAGATCAACGGCGTCGAGGGCATGCTCTACATGTCGAGCCAGGCGACGTCGGACGGCGTGCTCAACGTGACCGTCACCTTCAAGCTCGGCATCGATCCCGACAAGGCGCAGCAGCTCGTGCAGAACCGCGTTTCGCAAGCCGAGCCGCGCCTGCCAGCGGAAGTCCGTGCGCTGGGCATCACCACGGTCAAGAGCTCGCCCGACTTCATCATGGTCGTCAATCTCGTCTCCGATGGCGACAGTCACGACATCACCTATCTGCGCAACTACGCGACCCTCAACGTCAAGGATCGGCTCGCCCGCATTCCGGGCGTCGGCCAGGTGCAGGTTTTCGGCGCCGGCGACTATTCGATGCGCGTCTGGATCGATCCGCAGAAGGCCGCCGAGCACGATCTCGCTGCCAGCGATATCAGCAACGCCATCAGCTCGCAGAACGTCCAGGCCGCCGCCGGCATCATCGGCGCGTCGCCCAGCCAGCCGGGCGTCGACCTGCAGCTCAACGTCAACGCTCAGGGCCGCCTGCGCACGCCCGAAGAGTTCGGCAACATTATCGTGAAGACGGGCGCCAACGGCGAGATCACCCGCCTTCGCGACGTCGCCCGCATCGAGCTCGGCGCCGCCGACTATACACTGCGCTCGCTGCTCGACGGCAAGCCGGCTGTTGCCGTCGCCGTTCTTCAGGCGCCCGGTTCGAACGCGATCGAGATCGCCGACAATGTGCGCGCGACCATGGACCAGCTGCAGCTGGCCATGCCCGAAGGCGTCAAATACGAGATCGTCTACGATACGACGAAGTTCGTGCGCGCCTCGATCGAGAAGGTCATCGATACGCTGCTCGAAGCCGTCGCACTCGTCGTCCTCGTCGTCATCCTGTTCCTGCAGACATGGCGCGCTTCGATCATCCCGCTGATCGCGGTTCCGGTCTCGATCATCGGCACCTTCGCGGTCATGTATGTCTTCGGCTTCTCGATCAACGCGCTCAGTCTGTTCGGGCTGGTGCTCGCGATCGGCATCGTTGTCGACGACGCAATCGTCGTGGTCGAAAACGTCGAGCGCAACATCGAGCACGGCCTGTCGCCGCGGGCGGCGACCTACAAAGCGATGAAGGAGGTCTCCGGTCCGATCGTGGCGATCGCGCTAGTGTTGGTCGCGGTCTTCGTGCCGCTCGCCTTCATCTCCGGCCTGTCGGGTCAGTTCTATCGCCAGTTCGCGCTGACGATCGCGATCTCGACCGTCATCTCGGCCTTCAACTCGCTCACCCTGTCTCCGGCGCTCGCAGCTCTTCTCTTGAAGGGGCACCACGCGCCGAAGGATTGGCTGACGCGGTTCATGGACGCCATCTTCGGCTGGTTCTTCCGCGGCTTCAACCGTGTCTTCGGCGCCGGCTCGAACGCCTACGGCAAGGGTGTGGGCGGGCTGGTGTCGCGCAAGAGCATCGTCATGGTGGTCTATCTGGCGCTGGTCGGTGCGACCTACAGCATGTTCACCACCGTCCCGGGCGGCTTCGTGCCGTCGCAGGACAAGCAGTATCTGATCGGCTTTGCCCAGCTGCCGGATGCCGCAAGCCTCGACCGTACGGAAAACGTCATCAAACGGATGACCGACATCGCGCTCGCCCAGCCGGGCGTCGCCAATGCGATCGCCTTCCCGGGTCTGTCGATCAACGGCTTCACCAATTCCTCCAATGCCGGCATCGTCTTCGTGACGCTGAAGGACTTCGAGGAGCGCAAGACGCCCGATCTCTCGGGTGGCGCCATCGCCATGGCGCTGAACCAGAAGTTCGGCGCCATCCAGGATGCCTTCATCGCCATGTTCCCGCCGCCGCCGGTCAACGGTCTCGGCACGACGGGCGGTTTCAAGCTGCAGATCGAGGATCGCGCCGGTCTCGGCAACCAGGCGCTCGACGAGGCAACCAAGGCGGTGCTCGCCAAAGCCTATCAGACGCCTGAACTTGCCGGGCTGTTCTCGAGCTTCCAGATCAACGTGCCGCAACTCTATGCTGACCTCGACCGCGCCAAGGCCGAGCAGCTCGGAGTTTCCGTCACCGACGTCTTCCAGACGCTGCAGATCTATCTCGGTTCGCTCTATGTGAACGACTTCAACGCCTTCGGCCGCACCTACAGCGTCCGGGTGCAGGCCGATGCGAAATTCCGCGCCCAGCCGGAAGATATCGGCCAGTTGAAGGTTCGTTCGGCATCGGGTGAGATGATCCCGCTTTCGGCCCTCCTGAAGGTGGAGCCGAGCACCGGTCCTGAGCGCGCCAACCGCTATAATGGCTTCCTTGCCGCCGACATCAACGGCGGTCCGGCGCCGGGCTTCTCCTCCGGCCAGGCGCAGGCGGCAATCGAGAAGATCCTTCGCGAGACACTGCCTGCGGGCATCGACTTCGAGTGGACGGATCTGACCTATCAGCAGATCCTGGCCGGCAACTCGAGCGTGGTCGTCTTCCCGCTGGCGCTGCTGCTCGTCTTCCTGGTGCTGGCCGCCCAGTATGAAAGCCTGACGCTGCCGCTTGCGATCATCATGATCGTGCCGATGGGCGTGCTGGCCGCGCTGACGGGTGTCTGGCTCACCGGTGGAGACAACAATATCTTCACCCAGATCGGCCTCGTCGTGCTTGTCGGTCTATCGGCGAAGAACGCGATCCTCATCGTCGAGTTCGCCCGTGAACTGGAGTTCGAGGGCAGAACGCCGCGGGAGGCCGCGGTCGAAGCCAGCCGGCTGCGCCTTCGCCCGATCCTCATGACCTCCATGGCCTTCATCATGGGCGTCGTGCCGCTCGTCGTCTCGACCGGCGCCGGTGCGGAAATGCGTGCCGCCATGGGTGTCGCGGTCTTCTCCGGCATGATCGGGGTGACGTTGTTCGGCATCTTCATGACGCCGGTGTTCTACGTGCTGCTGCGCCGGATGACGGGCAACCGCCCGCTCGTTCAGCACAAGCCGGACGAGCACAAGGAGGAAGAGGCCGAGGTCATCAGGCTCGCGGCCGAATAACGGAATTCAACCTTCCTTTGTCGAGTAAATCGGGCGGGAACTGCGGTTCTCGCCCGTATCGTTTTCGGACGTCCGACAAAAATGCGTTACGTTCATCAAAACGGTTGCAACCATGGGCGAGGGGACTATCAAAGACGGAGAGCAGCTGGGAGGATCGGCGCGGGCCTTACCTCTGCCATCTGGATAGGCAATGCCGGCAAAGCCGGATCGCTTGCGGGAGATGGTGGGATGGGCTGAACCCGCTTCTCGACTTCGAAGAGAGTATGGCCGATCGGGAGGATGGTAATGACGGACAGCCAAACCAGGAAACGCCGCCTGCGTTCGCAGGATTGGTTCGACAATCCCGATCACATCGACATGGCGGCGCTCTACCTCGAGCGTTTCATGAATTACGGCATCACGCCGGAGGAGTTGCGCTCCGGCAGGCCGATCATCGGGATTGCCCAGAGCGGCAGCGACCTTACACCCTGCAATCGGGTGCATATCGAACTCGCCAAGCGCGTGCGCGACGGCATTCGCGATGCCGGCGGCATTCCGATGGAATTTCCCACACATCCAATCTTCGAGAACTGCAAGCGCCCGACGGCTGCGCTCGACCGCAATCTCGCCTATCTCGGACTCGTCGAAATCCTTTACGGCTATCCGCTCGACGGCGTGGTGCTGACCACCGGCTGCGACAAGACCACGCCTTCAGCGATCATGGCGGCCTCGACGGTCGATATTCCGGCTATCGTGCTCTCCGGCGGGCCGATGCTCGACGGCTGGCATGAGGGGGAACTGGCGGGCTCCGGCACGGTGATCTGGCGGATGCGGCGGAAATATGCGGCGGGCGAAATCGACCGGGAGGAGTTTCTGCAGGCAGCGCTCGATTCGGCTCCATCCGTCGGCCATTGCAATACGATGGGCACCGCTTCGACGATGAATGCGCTGGCCGAGGCGCTCGGCCTGTCGCTGACCGGGTGCGGCGCCATTCCGGCCGCTTACCGAGAGCGCGGCCAGATGGCCTACCGCACCGGACGGCGGGCCGTCGAGATCGTGTTCGAGGATCTGAAGCCGTCGGATATCCTGACGCGGGCGGCCTTTCTCAATGCGATCCGTACCAATTCGGCGATCGGCGGCTCGACCAATGCACAGCCGCATCTGGCTGCGATGGCCAAGCATGCCGGCGTCGAACTCTATCCCGACGACTGGCAGGTGCATGGCTTCGATATCCCGCTGCTGGCCAATGTCCAACCGGCCGGCGCCTATCTCGGCGAGCGTTATCATCGCGCCGGCGGTACGCCGGCGATCATGTGGGAGCTGCTGCAGGCGGGAAAACTCGACGGCGACTGTCGCACGGTGACGGGCAGGACGATGGCCGAGAACCTGAAGGGGCGGGAGGCCAGCGACCGCGAGGTCATCCGGCCGTTCGACGACCCGCTGAAGGAGCGCGCCGGTTTCCTCGTTCTCAAGGGCAATCTCTTCGACTTCGCCATTATGAAGATGAGCGTGGTTTCAGAGGATTTCCGCCGGCGCTATCTTCAGGAGCCGGGGCGAGAAGGCATCTTTGAGGGCAAGGTGGTCGTCTTCGACGGGTCGGAAGATTATCATCGTCGCATCAACGATCCCGCCCTCGGCATCGACGAGAATACCATCCTGGTGATCCGCGGCGCCGGGCCGCTCGGCTGGCCGGGCTCGGCCGAGGTTGTGAACATGCAGCCGCCGGACCATCTTCTGAAGCGCGGCATCCGCAGCCTGCCGACGATCGGCGACGGCCGTCAATCGGGCACGGCGGACAGTCCCTCGATCCTCAACGCTTCGCCGGAGAGCGCTGCCGGCGGCGGCCTCGCCTGGCTTCGCAGCGGCGACACGATCCGCATCGACTTCAACCACGGGCGCTGCGACATGCTGGTGGATGACGCCGAGATCGAACGGCGCAAGGGCGAGGGCATTCCGCCGGTGCCGGCGGATGCGACGCCGTGGCAGCAAATCTACCGCCGTTCCGTCACGCAGCTGTCGGACGGCGCCGTTCTGGAAGGGGCAGCGGACTTCCGCCAGATCGCGAAAAAACCACCGAGACATAATCACTGATCCTTTCGTTGCGGCAGATCGCAAGTCCGTTGATCCAAAAGGGGAAAGCCGTAACGAAGATTTCACCTCGTCATTTGTTCGGTCCATAGGACAAGGCTTCCTTAATGCCGGCCGAAGACCATATTGCAATTATGCAAGCTTCGAAGGCTGAGGCCGTGTTGCCAGAAAATAAAGCCACACGATCCGAACAAGAGTTTCAGGATCTTCTGCGCCGGCTCGAACTCGCTCTCGATGCATCCCGGATTGGTGTCTGGGAGCACAGCATCGCCAAGGACGGGATCTTATGGGACGCACAGATGCACCGGCTCTACGAGACCGGCGAGACATGCCGGCAAGTGCCGGTATGGTTCTGGTCGAATGCGATCCATCCCGACGATCGCGAGCGGGCCGAACGTGATTTCGACCAGGCCATCGCTGCGCGCGGTGCCTATGACTCGCAATTCCGGATCGTGCTGCCGAGCGGCGAAATCCGGCATCTTCGCTCGCGGGCGCATTTTTATGTGGATGCGGAGGGCGCGCCCTCCTTCATCGGCGCCGAGTGGGATGTGACGGCCGACGTGCAGCTCAACGCCGAGCTTGCACGGCAAAAGCTGATGGCAGAGGCGAGGGCGCTGGCGCTCGAGGAAAGCAACGCGCGTATCGAGCATGTCGCCGATCACGATTATCTCACCGGCTTGCCGAACCGGCGCCTTCTCGACAAGCGGCTGGCGGAGCTGCCGGCTGACAGGAGCGTTGCGACGCTTGGCGTGCTGCATCTCGATATCGACCAGTTCAAGCAGATCAACGACAGCCACGGCCATGCGGCCGGCGACGCCGTGCTCAAGGCTGCAGCCCTTCGCATCGCCGCCGCCATTCCTGCAAACGGCATGGTCGCCCGCGTCGGCGGTGACGAATTCGTCGTCGTGCTGGTCAATTTCACCGATCTGGCCGAGCTGAAACTGATCACAGAGGATGTTCAGCGGCGGCTGCGGAAAAAGATCCGCTTTGGCCAGGAGATGCTGCAATCCGGGGCGTCGATCGGCGTATCGTGGAGCGGTGATCGGCGGGCGCGCAACCTGCTGGCCGAATCCGACCTGGCGCTCTACCAAGCCAAGCAGCTCGGGCGGAACCGCATCGAATTCTTCACGCGGCAACTGCAGGAGGATCTGCGATCCAAGCGTCGGCTGGTCGAAGAGCTGAAGCTCGGGCTCGAGCGCGGCGAGATTATTCCCTATTATCAGGTGCAGCTCTGCGCCACAACGCGGCAGGTTATTGGCTTCGAGGCGTTGGCGCGCTGGAAACATCCTGACAAGGGCGTGCTCGCCCCGGGCATATTTCTGAAGATTGCCGACGAGCACGGGCTTGCGGCGGAGATCGATGCGGCGATCTTGAAACGTGTTCTCGAGGATCGGCAGTTCTGGCAGTTGCACGGCCTTGCGGTTCCGCGCATCGCCGTCAACATTTCGGCGTCGCGTCTTGCCGACCCGGCGCTGCTCGGCAAGCTGAAAAAACTCGACATTCCGCCCGGCGCAATCGTCTTCGAGCTGGTCGAGACGATTTTCCTCGATGACAGCGACGAGACGCTGCTCGCTCATATCAATGATATCAAACAGCTGGGCATCGACATCGAAATCGACGATTTCGGATCGGGCCACGCCTCGCTCATCGGTCTCGTCAAGCTGCGGCCGAAGCGGCTGAAGATCGACCGGCAACTCGTTGCCGAGGTCGTCAGCTCGGAGGAGCAGCGGCGCGTGGTCGGGTCGATCGTCGAAATCGCCAAGGCGCTCGATGTCGAGGTGATCGCCGAGGGCATCGAGACCGAGGCCCATGCCACCGTGCTGGCGCAGCTCGGCTGCGACGGCCTGCAGGGCTATGTCTTTGGCTATCCCGCGCCGGCAACCGAGACGGACCTGCTGTTCTCGTCGGCGGCGGGCGGGGCCGGAAAACACAAGGCAGCGATAGGCGGCTAATGTCGGTGAAATTGCTTGCTCGTCACCGGAAGGACGATAATCGGGCGGCAAGTAATTTTCTTGAGCTTGCAACGGCATTGTTTCATGGTAATGCGGAAACAAAGCTTACTGCATTGCATCGAAAATGATTATACGCGTCGTCAAGACCATCAGCGCGGCTTCTCCATCATTCGCAGCCGCGATCGGGGGAGCGGTGACCTGACAATTGCTTTGCCGTTGGCGGGATGGACTTGCGGGACATTCAATCTGGGAAGGTCGCATGAATTCGGAATTTGCCGTTCGTTCGATGCGGCCCGGCGAATTGGAGCTCGTGCTCGAATGGGCGCGTCAGGAGGGATGGAATCCCGGCCTCGACGATTCGCTGGCATTCCTCGAAGCTGATCCGACGGGTTTTTTCGTCGGCGCCATCGGCGAAGTCCCTGTCGGCTCGATCTCGGTCGTCAAATATGGCGACAGCTTTGCCTTTCTCGGCCTCTACATCGTCCACCCCGATTTCCGCGGCAAGGGGTACGGCAAGGCGATCTGGCAAACGGGGATCGCCACGGCGGAAGGCCGGACGATCGGTCTCGACGGCGTTGCCGCCCAGCAGCAGAACTACCGCAGGGCCGGCTTCGAACCGGCTTATCTCACCATTCGCTATGGCGGCGTCGCCAGCGCGCTGCCGGCTTCGACGCTCGTTGCGCATCCGGTGCTGGATTCGCGCCTGGAAGGGCTGCTGCGTTATGATTCGGCGATCTTTCCGCAGCCGCGGGAAGCCTTCCTTGCCGCCTGGTGCACCGGCCGCAAGGGACGGCGTACCGCCGTCGTACGGAAGAGCCACAAAATCCGTGGCTACGGCACGATCCGCCGCTGCTACGAGGGCTACAAGATCGGCCCGCTCTTTGCCAATGATGCCGATAGCGCCGCAGCATTGCTTGCCGAACTGGTCCCGGAGGCGAAAGGGGCAACGGTTTTCATCGATATTCCCGCCGAGAACCGCGAGGCGATCGCGCTTGCCGAAGGCATGGGCCTTCAGCCGGTGTTCGAGACCATGCGCATGTATCGCGGGCCAGCGCCAGCCACGCCATTGAAGCACGTCTTCGGCGTGACGACGCTGGAGCTTGGCTAATCCACCGGTGAGGCGGGCACCGTTGGAGCCGAAGCTTTCGGACGACCTTTTTCGGCGATGGCGATGCCGCCGAGCGTCAGGGCCAGCGCGACCATGTGGAAGGACTGCAGCGTCTCGCCGACCAGAGCGACGGAGAGCAGGGTTCCGAATACCGGCACGAGATTGATGAACAGGCCGGCCCGGTTGGCGCCGATTGCCTCGACGCCCTTGATGTAAAGAATCTGCGCCAGCAGCGAGGGGAAGATCGCCGTGTAGAGAGTGATGCCCCAGCCGGCCTGATCGGGCCATTGCGCCGCGTCCCGGCCGGCCTCCCAGAGGAGCAGCGGCAGCGATGTCAGCATGGCGGCAAAGGCCGGGAAGGCCATCAGCGTTCGCCAGTCGACCCGCGGTTTCCAGCGCAGGAAGATCGTGTAGAGCGAATAGGCGACGATGGCGATCAGCATCAGCCCGTCGCCCCGGTTGAGCTGCAGCTGCAGCAGCGAGGCGAGGTCGCCATGGGCCGCTGTCAGCGCCACGCCGACCAGCGTCATTCCGAAGCCGAGGCATTGCGCCAGCGAAATGCCGGTGCGGAAGAAGACGAAATTCAGCAGGAAGATCAGCATGGGAATGCCGGCCTGCTCGATGGCGACATTGATCGCCGTCGTATACTGTACCGCCGAGTAAAGCATGGCGTTGAAGAGCGTGTAGCCGATGGCGCCGTAGCACAGCAGCAGCGGCAGGTTTTTCCTGGCGACCGGCCAGTCCTTTTTGAGTTGCGGCACCGAGATCAGGGCGATCAGCGCGACGGCAAGGAACCAGCGCAGGAAGGTCAGCATCATCGGGCTGACATGGCCGACCGCGAGCTTGCCGGCGACGGAATTGCCGCCCCAGCAGAGGGTGGCGATGACGAGGCAAATATAGGCCGTGGCTTGCAACAGCGTTTCTTCCTCGTCTTTTGATGATCAACAAGCGGCGTTTTCCCAGGGGAAATAGCCTGCCGACTGCTGATTTGTCACGTAAAAAGCCCAATCGCCTGTGACAACAGGGTCGCTTTCCCAAAAACAAAGCTTTATAGATGCGCGGGTTTGAGCAGGTGCGCGGTTCCGCGCCGGTAACAGGAAGAGTTAGATGACGAACGTAGTCGTGGTCGGTTCGCAATGGGGTGACGAAGGCAAAGGCAAGATTGTCGACTGGCTTTCGGAACGCGCGGATATCGTCGTGCGCTATCAGGGCGGACACAATGCCGGCCATACGCTCGTCATCGACGGCACGAGCTACAAGCTTTCGCTGCTGCCGTCCGGCGTCGTGCGCCCGGGCAAGATGGCGGTGATCGGCAACGGCGTCGTCGTCGACCCGCATGCGCTGATCGCCGAGATCGAAAAGCTCGCCGGCCAGGGTGTGACGATCACCCCCGACAATCTGCGCGTGGCCGACAACGCGACGCTCATCCTGTCGCTGCACCGGGAGCTGGACGCGATGCGCGAGGACGCGGCATCCAACAGCGGCACCAAGATCGGTACGACGCGCCGCGGCATCGGTCCGGCCTATGAAGACAAGGTCGGCCGCCGCGCGATCCGCGTGATGGATCTTGCCGATCTCGACAGCCTTCCCGGCAAGGTCGATCGGATCCTCACCCATCACAATGCCCTTCGCCGCGGCCTCGGTGTCGCCGAAGTCAGCCACCAGACGATCATGGACGAACTGACCTCGGTCGCCGAACGGGTACTGCCGTTCCGCGATACCGTCTGGCTTTTCCTCGACAAGGAGCGCCGCAAGGGCGCCCGCATCCTCTTCGAAGGTGCACAGGGCAGCCTGCTCGATATCGACCACGGCACCTATCCTTTCGTCACCTCCTCGAACACCGTGGCTGGCCAGGCAGCGGCCGGCTCCGGCATGGGGCCGGGTTCGCTGGGTTATATTCTCGGCATCACGAAGGCCTATACGACACGCGTCGGCGAAGGCCCGTTCCCGACGGAACTGAAGGATGAGATCGGAGAGTTTCTCGGCCAAAAGGGTCATGAGTTCGGCGTCGTGACAGGGCGCAAGCGCCGCTGCGGCTGGTTCGACGCCGCGCTGGTGCGCCAGTCGGTCGCCACCAACGGCATCACCGGCATCGCGCTCACCAAGCTCGACGTGCTCGACGGCCTCGAGGAACTGAAGATCTGCGTCGGCTATATGCTCGACGGCGAACAGATTGATCACCTTCCCGCAAGCCAGGGAGCGCAAGCTAGGGTCGAACCGATCTATATCACGCTGGAGGGCTGGAAGGAATCGACCGTCGGCGCCCGCAGTTGGGCAGATCTTCCGGCGCAGGCGATCAAATATGTTCGCCAGGTCGAAGAGCTGATCGGGGCGCCTGTCGCGCTCCTGTCCACCAGCCCGGAGCGGGACGACACCATACTTGTGACCGATCCGTTTGAGGATTAAGGTCACCGGTCACTGCGGAGGATAGGTTCGGGAGAGTGCCGGACTTCTTGAGAAAGTACTGATGGCGGATTTTATTGCAGTTATTCGGCGGGCCGTCGACGGCCTGGCCGAAAATACCCCCGAGATGCGGGTAAAGGTCTACGAACGTGCTCGCGGCGCGGTGCAGCGGCAGCTCGAGAACATGAAGCCGCGTCCGCCGGAAGCCATGCTGCAACGCCAGCTCGAAAAGCTCGAGGCCGCCATCCGCGAGGTGGAGGGTGAACACTCCGAGGCGCTGTCGCTCGATGAGGCGGCTGTGGCCGTCACTGTGCCGGAGCTCGTCGAGGAATACGCGGCTCACGGTGAAAGCGAACCGGCGCCTGTGTCAGAGCCGGCCGTCGACGAGCCGGCCGAGGAAGCCGATGCAGAACCGCCGGCGGCAGAGGCCGTCGACGAGTCCGATCAGGTCGAAGCTGCCGCGCCGCAGGAAACTCAGGAAGAGGTCGTAGTAGAGGAAGCCGAGCCTGCGGAACCCCAGCCTGCAGAGCCCGAGCTCGTGGAAACACCTGTTTCCAACGAGACGGAAGCGCCCGTTGAATCATACTGGCATCCCTCCCATGAGGAGGAGGCGCCGGCCGAGGAATGGCATGCCGGCGAGGCGCGTGAGGTCGCTGGCGAAGAGGTGGCGTCTGACCATGACGGCTTCGAATCGCCGCCTGCCGGGCATGGCTACGAGCAAGCCGACGACGATCGTGCCGATGAGCAGCCTCCCGCGGAAGCCGAAGAGGTCGCGGCCGAACCGGCGACTGTTGAAAGCGATGAGCCGAAGGCCGAGGCGGCTTACGAGCCCATAGAATCTTTCCAGCCGGTCACACGCGGCCTGGAGCATGCATCCAATCGGCTGGTCGAGCCGGTCGCCGATTTCGATCGTGCGCAGGAATTCGTCGAACATAGCCGCGAGGAGCCGCTGCAGGCGGATGCGGCGGCGCATTTCGACCCCGTCTGGACCGAACCCGCCGCCGAAACACCGGCTCCGGCGCCGAAGGATGCCGAGACCGAATGGGCGGAAGAGGAGCTCCGGCAATATTCGGAAACCGCTCCGGCCGCCGCCGACACCTCGGCGCGCGCCTTCGAAGAGGTGATATCGAGCCTCGAAAAGATAGCACCCGCGGCCGTCATGCCGGCTGCCAAGGAAAGTTTCTCCTGGGAAACGGCCGCCTTCGACGATCTGCCGCCGATCGAGGCCGGCAGCAACAAGAAGACGCCGGTTTCCTCGCATTTCGACGATGTCGATATCTTTGCTGAAGTGCATGACGGCAAGGCGGCGCCCGCTGCCGGCGTGCCGGGCGAGGGATGGCGCGAAGCCAAGGCACTGCGTGGTTATGACCGGCGCGGCTCGGTCGCCGCCGACGATGACGACGCCAATCCGGCGATGGATATCGATCAGATCGTCGCCGCCAAACTGCAGGGCAAGAATTTCCGCATGGAGCCGAAGCGCCGCCGCTTCGGCATCGGCACGCTGATCACCCTGATCTTCGCGCTTATCCTGATCGGCGGCGGCGTCTATGCCGGCTGGACGAACAGAGAGGCGCTGGTGGCGATGGTCGATGGGCTTGTCAGCTCGGCACCATCGCAGTCCACCAGGAACGAGGCGGCAACGACGCCGGCGGAACCCGAGACGCCTGCTCAGCCGAGCACGCCGACGCCAGCCGAGCTAGCTACCCCGGAAGCGCAGAATACGCCGCCGGCATCGGCAGAGCCGAACCAGCAACTGGCGTCATTGAACAATGACGGTGCGGCGGCCAATTCCAAATTCACCCAGCGGCTGCTTTCCGATGGAAGCGAAGTCGACAGCGGCCCGGCGGCTGTGCCGGGAACGCCGACCGCCGAAGGGAAATCGGTGGCCGAGCAGAATGTCGCGGCTGCGGATACGCCGGCTGCCAGCGCCCAAGGTGATACGGCCCGGCCGGAAACGCTGACGCCGAACGGTCCTGCGGCATCGCCGCAGCAGGCCGCCCCGGTTGGGTCGTCGGAAAAGATGTTCCTCTACGAGGAGCGTATCGGCCAGAGCTCGCCGACGGCGATCGAGGGAACGGTCGTCTGGAGCGTGCAGCACGAGGCCGGCCAGGGTGGCCGGCAGGAAGCGACAGTCCAGGGCAACATCACCGTTCCCGAGCGTAATCTCTCGGCTCTCGTCACCTTCAAGCGCAACTCCGATCCGTCGCTGCCGGCAAGCCATCTTGTCGAGATCGTCTTCTCGGTGCCGCCCAATTTTGAAGGCGGCAGTATCGACAGCGTCCAGCGCATCTCGATGAAGCGCACGGAGCAGGATCGCGGCGACGCGCTGATTGCGGTTCCGGCCAAGATCACCGACGATTTCCACATGATCGCGCTCAACGATTATCCCGATGCGCGCAAGGCCAATCTCGACCTTATGTCGACCCGCAACTGGATCGATATCCCGATCACCTACCGCAACGGTCGCCGCGCGCTGCTGACGATGGAGAAGGGCGGCACGGGAACGGACGCCTTCAATACCGCCATCAAGGAATGGACCGCGCTCGGGGATGTCTCGACGAGCCAGTGAGGAGGTTCGCAGCTGCCACTGGCCGTGGCAGCGTCTCGTCCTTGTTGAAAGCATCATTTTCGGAAATCAAGGAAAGCGGCTTGGCTCCCTCACTTCTCCCCAGCGGGGAGAAGGTGGTCCGAAGGGTCGGATGAGGGGGCCGCATGGCACGCCCTTCATGTTGCCCTCCGCTTCCGCTACGTGCATTCGCGGCTTTGCCGCTCATCCCCCTCATCTGCCTGCTGGCATCTTCTCCCCGCTGGGGAGAAGAGGACGTGCCGCAACGTCCTTCCCCAAGCACTCTCCGTAGAAACAAAAAACGCCACCTCCGATCGGGAGGTGGCGCTGCAGTTCTCAAATCAACCGTATCAGGCCGTGGCTTCGACGACGCGGACGGCTTTGGCGCGTTCCAGGGCTTCCTTGCGGACAGCGTCCTGCACCTTCTCGAAGGCGCGAACCTCGATCTGGCGGACGCGTTCGCGGCTGATGTCGAATTCGGCCGACAGGTCTTCCAGCGTCACCGGCTCCTCGGCGAGGCGGCGGGCCTCGAAGATGCGGCGCTCGCGTTCGTTCAGCACGCTCATCGCCTTGCTCAGCATACGCCGGCGGGTTTCGAGTTCGTCCTGTTCGATCAGCACGTCTTCCTGGCTGTCGTGATCGTCCACAAGCCAGTCCTGCCATTGGCCGCTGTCGCCTTCGGCCGCCTTGATCGGCGCGTTCAGCGAGGCGTCGCCGGAGAGACGGCGGTTCATCGAAATGACCTCCTCCTCCGAGACGTTCAGCTTGGTGGCGATTTCCGATACGTGCTCCGGCTTCAAGTCGCCGTCGTCGATCGCCTGAATGCGGCCCTTCAGCCGGCGCAGGTTGAAGAACAGGCGCTTCTGGTTTGCGGTCGTACCCATCTTCACCAGCGACCACGACCGCAGGATATATTCCTGTATCGAGGCCTTGATCCACCACATGGCATAGGTCGCGAGGCGGAAGCCGCGCTCCGGATCGAATTTCTTGACAGCCTGCATCAAGCCGACATTGCCTTCGGAGACGACTTCGCCGATCGGCAGGCCGTAGCCGCGATAACCCATGGCGATCTTCGCAACGAGGCGCAGATGGCTGGTGACGAGCTTGTGGGCGGCGTCGCGGTCGCCGTGCTCGGCATAACGCTTGGCCAGCATATATTCCTGCTGCGGTTCGAGCATCGGGAATTTGCGGATTTCGTCGAGATAACGATTGAGGCCGGCTTCGCCGGCGGTAATGGACGGCAAGGTATTTCGGGCCATAGTGCACCCTCCTAAAGTGAATTCCGGTTCCCGATGAAAACGCGTCCCCGCGTCGAAAGGCAAACCGGGACGTGCGGCTTTCTACCAAGCCCGCACTAAGTCCATATACAGATAAGTATGGCGAAACGGCGGTTCAAGGCGCCGCTCACGCAGGTGTGAGACGGGGAAGGCGGAATTCCGCAGTCCTTTCTAACTCCGCAGTGCCTCGACAAGTTCCACCATATCCTCGGGCAGCGGTACCTCGAAATGCATGAGTTCGCCGGTGCGGGGATGCTCGAATTGCAGCATGAAGGCATGCAGCGCCTGGCGGTCGAACCCGTTTACCACCTTGCGGATCTCTTCGGGCAGCAGATTGGCCTTGGTTCTGAAGCCAGCCCCGTAGACCGTGTCGCCGAGCAGCGGGTGGCCGATATGAGCCATGTGCACACGGATCTGATGGGTGCGGCCGGTTTCGAGGCGGCACTCGACCAGCGAGGCGAGCGCCGTCGCGTCCGGGGTTTCATGAAAGCGCTCGATCACCTCGTAATGGGTGATCGCCTCGTCGGCGTCATGGCTGTCAGGGCGCTTGACGGCGCGCCGGGTGCGATCGCCGGTGGCGCGGCCGAGCGGCGCGTCGACCGTGCCTGTCAGTGACCGGGGCCGGCCCCAGACGATTGCCTGATAGGCCCGCTCCAGCGGCATGGTGCGGCCATGATCGGCAAACTGGAGCGAGAGATGGCGATGGGCAATGTCGTTCTTGGCGACGACCATGACGCCCGTCGTGTCCTTGTCGAGACGGTGGACGATGCCGGGGCGGCGCACACCGCCGATGCCGGAGAGTGTCGCGCCGCAATGATGGATCAGCGCGTTGACCAGCGTTCCCGTCCAGTTGCCGGAGGCGGGATGGACGACCAGGCCGGCCGGTTTCGATATGACGATGAGGTCATCGTCCTCATAGAGGATATCGAGCGGAATATCCTCGCCCCGGGGCGTCGGGTCTTCCGGCTCGGGCAGGGTGATCTCGAAACTGTCGCCGACGCGCACCTTGCGCTGCGGATCGGTGACGGGCTCGCCGCGCATCGAAACCTGGCCGTCCTTGATCAGCGCCTTGATGCGGCTGCGGGAAAAATCCTCGCCGACCTGTGCCGTCAGCCAGGCGTCGAGCCGGCCTTCCGCGGTTTCATCGGCGGTCAGGACTTTTCTAATGCCCACTGCTTGTTTAAAGGGGTCGCTCAAGACGCTTCTTCTCCGACGTATTTTTAGAACGGGACGCACAGATGACAGCAATCGAGCCAGACGACCAGGAAGAGAAGCCCCTTGATCCGGCGATGGAAAGTGTCCGGCGCAAGATGGTCCGCCTGCAGATCGTTTCCGGCGCCATCATGTTCGTGAGCCTTATGGCGGTCTTCGGTGCGGTTGTCTACAAGACGATGCGCGAGCCGAAGGACACGGCTGCCGCTGCCCCCGCCTCTGGTGTGCCCTCGGAGGCGCCGCTCGCGGCGACCGTTTCCCTGCCGCTGGGTTTCAAGGTGCAGTCGACCTCGTTTTCGGCGGGGCAGATCCTGTTTTACGGCGAGACCGTCGAGGGCAAGGGCAAGGCGCTGATCTTTGATCTCCGGAGCGGGCGCACCGTCGCTGACCTGACAGTCACGGGCAATTGAGGCCGGCATGGCCGCTCCCCCGATCGCCATCGCGAATGCCGACGATCCGCGCGTTGCGGAATTCCGCGACATCCGCGAGCGCGATCTGACCGGACGGGAAAACCGCTTCATCGCCGAGGGTACTGTCGTGCTTAGAATGCTCGCCGAGGCGCATGCGCAAGGCCGCGGCTTTCGCGCCGAGAAGATCCTGCTGCTGCGCAATCGCGTCGAGGGCATCCTGCCGATCCTGGAGCGGTTTCCCGCCGACGTGCCGGTCTATGTCGCCGAGGCTGACGCCCTCGAGGGCATTGTCGGTTTCCACCTGCATCGCGGTGTTCTCGCGCTTGGCCGGCGGGAGGAGCGTGACGAGGCAGCGCTTCTTGACGCCCTGCCGGAACGGGCGCTGGTCCTCGTCGGCTGCGGCATTTCCAATCACGACAATGCCGGCTCGATGTTCCGTAACGCCTCCGCCTTCCGGGCAGATGCCGTGCTGCTCGACGAAACCTCCTGTGATCCTCTTTATCGCAAGGCGCTGCGTGTTTCGGTCGGGTCGGTGCTGAGCGTTCCACACCGGCGCGGCGGCAAGGCACTGGACCTGCTCCTTGCACTCGCCGAACGGGGTTTTGCCATCTGGACGCTTTCGCCCCATGGGAAAACGGACATTCGCGCCATTCCGGCGGCGGCACGCATGGCGCTCGTCGTCGGCACGGAGGGGGAGGGCTTGCCGGCGGCGCTGCTGGCCCGCTTTCAGAGCGCGCGCATCTCGCAATCGGACGAGCTCGACAGCCTCAATGCGGCGACGGCGACGGGGATCGCGTTGTTTTCCATGGCCTCGGCCATGGGGCGCATCTGACCCCTAAAGCACGTCGCGATCTTTCAGATTCGCTCCCCGCCCTTTAGGACTTTATATTCTCGCATGTCGTTGACGCAAAACCGCTGCCCACTTTTGCGCGACATGCTTTAACGCACCGGATTGGCGATGATGGCGGCGGCCCTGTCGGCAAGGCTGACGCGGTCGTTCGGGTTCTTGGTCCCGGCATCCGCCAGCAGCGTGCGGATCGGCGAGGAAGGGCCTTCGTTGAGTGCTGTCAGCGCCACCATATTGGCGGCGATCGAGGCGATCTCCTCGCGGATCGCACCATCACGTCCGGCGACGGACTTTGCCTTCTGCAAGCGCTCGGCAAGGGCGGCGCTGCGCTTGCGGACATCCTCGCCCATCTCAGCCGTTACCGCGGCTGTATCGAACATGGACGCGGCTGTGTCTTCGGCTGTCAGTTCCGCCGGCAGGTCCGCCGCCATTTTGGCCAGGCCGGCGTCGCGCAGCACCCGGTTGATCCTGCGGATCTCGGCATTGGCGGCTTTCAACTGCTCCTTCAGCTTGGCGATTTCCTGCTGACGGCGAGCGAGCAGGGTTTCCTTCTCGGCGGCGGATGCGCTCTCACGTGCGGCCTTATCTTCCAGGCGGATCACCATATGCTGCTGCTGCGTCAGTTTCTGCTCGGCATCCTTGGCCCGCTTCTGCAGCAGGGTGACGTCCTGGCGCAACGTGTCGCGTTCGTCGCGCAGCGCGTTGGTGCGGAATTTCAGGCTTTCCGCCTCTGTTTCACGCGCGGCCAGATCAATCCTCAGCCCGTCGGTTTGTTCGCTGAGCTTGCTCAGCCGCGTCCGCATCGCCGCCAGTTCGCTCTCCTTGTTGGCAGCGGATTGCTCGGCGATATGCAGATTGGTCTTCAACTGGCTGATATAGTTCTCGTCCTTGCGCAGGTGCGAGCGCTGCTCGGCCGCCTCGACATGCATCTCGCCGATCTGGGCCTGCAATTCACCGATATCGGCGGCAAGCCTGCCGGCATCGACGGCAAGGGCATCGTGCCGCAGCTGAAGCGAGAGGGATTTTTCGCGTTCACGCAGAAGGTCCTGGGTGGTGCGCGCGTTTTCGGCGGCATAAAGGGCGCGCACCATATCTTTCTGGGCGCGGACCTCCTGCGGGCTCAGCGGCATCGTCGCTTTCAGCCGATTTTCGGTATACCAGACGATGCGGCGGTGTACGGCCGGCGAAATCAGAAAGACGAGGAAGGCCGCGGTCAGGAAGCCCAGTCCGAACAAGAGAGCGTATTCGATCACGGCGGGGCCATCGATTCGACGTTGATACTAAAACAGGATGTCAGCCCAGTCGGCCTAAGGTCTGAATCCCGTTCTCCGTTGGCCGGAACTTGACATCCGAAAACCGATTACGCTTTCGGCGTCCTATTCCGGGTCATCCGTGATGATTAAGCACGCATGGCGCATCGGGGCAAGTCCGCCGACGCGGGTGGCGGCAGTTTCCAACGGTCCTGCGGCCTCAGAAGGGGTTCCAGGTCGGCGCCTGGGTGATCTTGAGGTAGCCGACATTGACGCCGAGTCGGGCGCCGACGCCGGTGCGGATCGGCACGACCAGCACGTCATTGTTCTTCAGCACCGTCATGCCGAAGCCGGCAATCACATAGGCCGAGCCGCTGACGCCGCCGAAGCGGGCATAGATGCCGTCGATGGAGGGCAGATCGTAGACCAGCATCATGACGCGCGAGCCCTGTCCGCCGTAATCGATGCCGAGGGAGGGGCCTTGCCAGTAGAGCGGATGCTCGCCGGCATTCTTGGTGTTCAGCTGGCCTTCGCCATAGGTGAGGCCGGCGATAAAGGCGCCGCCGCCTTCCTGTCCGAGAATATAACCGTTCGGCAGGCCGTATTTCTGGAAGGCGCTTTCCACCACCTTGGCAAGACCGCCGCTGGCGGAGCCGAAGAAGGAGTGGCCGGTATCGATGATTTCCTGCATCGTATACTGACCGTTGTTGTTCTGAGCGGCGGCCGGCCCGGCAACCATCATCGAGGAGAAGACGAGGGCCGAGAGCAACCTGCAGAAGCCGATGAATCGGTGCGGAAATCGAGGGCGCATGGTGTCATCCGTTCGTCGTTGGTCGGGAGCGGACAACCGCTCGCGTCAATTGCTGCATTTTGCGCCGATGATCTTAACAATCGGTTTACCAAATATGGTGTCATTATGGCACCGAATACGATCGCAAACTTCGCGCAATTCAGATGACGCATATTACCGGGCGCGATGAGATTGCCGCCCCTCAGGAGACGATGATGTCCAAGAACCCGAACCTTACCCTGTCCGGCCCGGATCTGGCCGCGCTCCTCTGCAGCCGCGTTTGCCACGACGTCATCTCGCCCGTCGGCGCGATCAACAACGGTCTGGAACTTCTCGATGAAGGCGGCGCCGATTCCGATGCGATGGACCTGATCCGCACCAGTGCGCTCAATGCTTCCGTCCGACTGAAATTCGCGCGTCTCGCCTTCGGCGCGTCCGGTTCCGTTGGCGCCTCGATCGACACCGGTGAGGCCGAGCGGGCCGCCAAGGATTTTGCGCTGGCGGAGAAGAAAACCGAGGTGATCTGGAACGGGCCGCGCGCCATCGTTGCCAAGAACCGGGTCAAGCTGCTGCTTAATCTCTTCCTCGTCGCCTATTCCTCCATTCCACGCGGCGGCGTGCTCGAGGTGACGCTCGAAAATCCCGAATTCGACGCCAAGTTCACGCTCACGGCCAAGGGCAAGATGATGCGCTTGCCGCCAAAATTCGTTGAAATATCGACCGGCGCGATCGAGGAGGCAATCGATGCCCATTCGATACAGCCCTATTACGCCGTGCTATTGGCTGAAGAGTGCGGAATGACGCTCGATCATAGCGCCAGCACCGATGAATTGGTGTTCACGGCGGTGGTCGCTGCTGCTTGATTTCGGAGCCCGGACGGGTGTCGGCGCCCGTCCGGTAACGATTCCTTAGCCTGATGGACCTATCCTCCAGGGTTGTAAGAGGCCTCTTGTTGCGACGAATGCGGGGGCAAAGGAGCAGTCATGCAAAGGTTCATGATCACCGATAATTCGGACATCGTCCGCAAGGTCGGCAAGCGCATTCTCTCCGAACTCGACTTTCTCGTCAGCGAGGCTTCCAATGCCAGCGAGGCGCTGCAGCGCTGCCAGGCGGAACTGCCGGAATATCTGATCGTCGATTCCGGCATGGAAGGCGCCCTCGACCTCATTGCCGCCATCCGCGCCATGGACGGGGGCAAGGACGTCAAAATCTATTATTGCGTCATCGAAGCGGATCTGAAGAAACTGATGGCGGGCAAACGGGCCGGCGCCACGGATTTCCTGCTGAAACCGTTCGATCGCAAGATCCTGACCGCCGTTTTCGGAAACCGCGCGATCGCTGCCTGACGGCAGGCGCATGCCGCCGGCATCATCCATTCCCGGAGCGTTCCGCCAAAAAATGCGGACGCCGGTTGATGCTGCGGCTCTCCTTCTCCTTCCCTTACCGAGATTGAAGGACTTCAGGTCGATCAGGGCCTCAGGCCATCTCACTCTCATTGTCAGCCAAAAACGAAAAATCCCGCCGGAAGGGCGGGATTTCGTCATCCGATAAGGGGGATCGGAAGATGGGAAGCTCAGGCGGTTTCCGCATATTCGGTGCCATCCGGCTCGCGAAGAACGTAACCACGGCCCCAGACGGTCTCGATATAGTTGGCGCCGCCGGCGGCGTTGGCGAGTTTCTTGCGCAACTTGCAGATGAAGACGTCGATGATCTTCAGTTCCGGTTCGTCCATGCCGCCGTACAGGTGGTTGAGGAACATTTCCTTGGTGAGCGTCGTGCCCTTGCGGAGCGAAAGCAGCTCCAGCATCTGGTATTCCTTGCCCGTCAGATGGACGCGCTGGCCGCCGACTTCAACGGTCTTGGCATCGAGATTGACGATCAGTTCGCCGGTCATGATCACCGACTGGGCGTGGCCCTTGGAGCGGCGGACGATGGCGTGGATGCGGGCGACGAGCTCGTCCTTGTGGAACGGCTTGGTCATGTAGTCGTCGGCGCCGAAGCCGAGGCCGCGAACCTTGTCTTCGATGCCGGCCATGCCCGACAGAATGAGGATCGGTGTCTTGACCTTCGACAGCCGGAGAGTGCGGAGCACTTCATATCCGGACATGTCGGGCAGGTTCAGATCGAGAAGGATGATATCGTAATCATACAGCTTGCCCAGATCGACGCCTTCTTCACCGAGATCGGTGGTATAAACATTAAAACTCTCTGATTTCAGCATCAACTCGATGCTCTGCGCCGTAGCGCTGTCGTCCTCGATGAGAAGTACCCGCATAATTATCCCCTTTACCGCCGCCGAAAGGTGGTCTGGCCCCCTACACGCTACCGAACAAGCTACGTGATTTGGAAGCTGCCACGAAATGGTTAACAAATTCTGATTCACTCTGGCAAGGAGTATCGAATTTATTAAATAATTTTTCCATTTCTCTGTTTTCCAATAGGAATCTCAAAAAGGCTTTCCTCAATTTTAACATTAGGAAACAGCGCTAAGTGATTCATCCGACTCGCCAATGAAAAGGTTCGAATTTCATGCCGCGGCATTTACCGACCCTTAAATCATCGGGCCTATCATTAACGATGCCCGTAAACGAAAGGTTACCAGCGGTAGGTTTTTGTTAATATCGCAGGAAATTTTTTAGCAAACCGTGTCAAAGCGGCGCGCAGGGCGGTTTCAAGTTGAGCCGGGGTCTCGCATCACGGGAGTAATGCGTATGAAGTCGCGAGAAAGTCTCGTTCGCCTGAAAGAGTTTCAGGTGAACGAAAAACGACGTCAATTGCAGCAATTGCAGATGATGATGTCCGAATTCGAACGGATGACGAAGGATCTGGAGAGCCAGATCGTCGTCGAGGAAAAGAAGTCCGGTATATCAGACCCGAATCACTTTGCTTATCCGACCTTCGCCAAGGCCGCGCGTCAGCGGGCGGACAACCTGCAGGTTTCGATCAAGGAACTGAAGATGCAGGAAGAGGCGCTGGAATTGGCGCTTGAGGAGATGCAGGCGGAATATGCAAGGGCGTCGGCGCTGGAAGAACGTGACAGCGGCGCCCGAGCACGGGCGTAAGTGAAAACGACGGGCGCCGGCTTCGGCGCCCCGGGGATCGCCACAGAGAAGCCATGTATGACGGGCGCGCTGGTCCGTCATACATGGCTTTTGGTGTTTGCCGTTTTCCATCTCCATGTCGCCCGCTTGGCGCATCGGCCCGAAAAATCGGAATCGCTTTTCGGAAACGCGATGCACGGAAGTGTTGCAGCATCCTCCGCGCGTCTGAAAAGACGCGCGGAACTTTAGAAATCGCAGCCGGGCGGCCAAGCCACGGGAATCAGTCCACGACGTCGTGCCATTCCGGGTGGCGCTGCGCCTGCGCCTTGAAAAAAGGGCAGAGCGGAATGATCTTCCAGCCGCCGGCGCGAGCGGCCTCCACCGCATGCAGCGCCAGTGCCTGGCCGACGCCCTTGCCGCGCAGGGCATCGGGAACGGCGGTGTGATCGATGATGACGAGTTTCGGTGAGGTGCGCGAATAGGTCATCTCCGCCTCGTGCCCTTCGACCGCGGCCGCATAACGGCCGCCGGAGGCGCCTTCCTCGTTTCGAATGTCCATGGTCTTTCCTCGCAGAGGGATGGGGATATTGTCGCCGGCGACGGTGACACGGCGCCGCGATCATGCCAAGCCGGCGAGGCAATTCCTCGAGGAGACGGAGTGTTCATGAAAAAGATCGGATCGGTGCAAGGTTCGCGAATGAGGGCGCTTTCGATGATCCGCCCGGTACTGCTCGTGGCGGCGCCGTTCCTTCTGGCGCTCGGCCTCATCTTGCCGCTGGTCCGTTTCGAGACTTTGTATTTCTTCGATCAGACCCCGTCGCTTGTCGAAATCGTCGCCTCGCTCTGGCAGGGTGGGGATGGGCTGCTGGCGGCGATCGTCGCGCTGGTGTCGATCGTGCTTCCGATTCTGAAGATGGTTGGGATCGCAGCGGAAGCGACAGGTGCCGGCGGCGGGGCCGGCAGTCTATTTTATCGTCGCGTCGTGCCGCATCTGTCCAAGTGGTCAATGATGGACGTGCTGCTGGTCGCGATCGTCATTGCGGCGGCGAAGACGACGGGGTTGGCGGATGCATTCACTCAGCCTGGCCTGTGGTGCTATGCGGCCTCGTCAATGATTTCGGGCCTTCTGCACTCCCTGACGGGAGATGCGTCCGGCCCGAAATAAATCGTCGTCGATGCTGGCGTGCGATCAGTGGCGATACTGCTGAATGCGCGTGGTGCGCAGGCCGGCGAGGCCATGGCTATTGATCGACGACTGCCAGGACAGGAACTCTTCGACCGTGAGCGTGTAACGCTCGCAGGCCTCTTCCAAGCTCAACAGGCCACCGCGAACAGCCGCGACAACCTCTGCCTTCCGGCGGATCACCCAGCGCCGCGTATTGGGCGGCGGAAGGTCCGCGATGGTCAGGGGGCTGCCATCGGGGCCGATGACATATTTTACTCGGGGACGTATCATTTCGGTCATTGGACTCTCTACACAACGCAAGACCACGAGCGCCACTCTAGCCTGCCACATTTAAAAATTGCCTAAGCCCAACGTAAGACTTTGATAACAAATTTAGACGCCCCGGAGTGGCCGATGAATGGGCGTCTGCTCGCAAGACTTCGTCGCCGATCTCCCCCGTATCGGCCCAATTCGTATGATTTGATGCCTCCTGTCCTTGCTTGCGCAGCCAAACGGTCTTCGTCGACACTCCGGTGTGAGCTTTTCGTCGCCGGTATCGAAAACCGTTGATCAGCAATCGGCAGCAAAGCCTCGTCAGCTTTTATCAGGCCGACGACCTCTTTTATTGCTGCAGACCGGTGACGGCGATGGCGCGGACGATCCTGACGATCTTCCGTGCGGAAGGGGCGTTTGCGAGGAGGGCCGCCAATCAGGAAATCGTCATCTGGACACGCTCTTCCAGGATGCGGCGAGAAATACCGTCGCCTTCGGATTGCATGGCGCTGACCTGAAACAATACATTTTCGCGATTGTTAGGCAGCGGCCCATGCCGACAGGGAAGCAGGCAATGGGATGCCTGAACTTATCCAAAGTGCTGCAGCGTCCTTTGCGCCTCAGAGAAGCGGCGCTGGGTCGGCTGACGGCAGGAGCAGGGACGAGAGGCGATTCTTCTCGATCTCTCGTCGTATATGATCGTGGGGGTATCTGAGGAGTGCGATGGCAAGCGCGATTCGCTCAACCGCATGCGGGCAGTCGCCCGAGCATTCCGGTACCGGCTGCTCCGAGCAGCCGGCCCGTTCTCAACAAAAAGCTTAGAAGCCTTTTCCGCCGGCCAGTTCCGATGCGACGGTTCCGACGATGATGCGCATATCCATCCAGATCGAGAAATTCCCGACGTAATAGAGATCGCTGGCGATGCGGGCGCGCGCCTTGGCCGGACGATCGGTCGGGCCGCGCAGGCCGCGCATCTGGGCGAGACCGGTCATGCCCGGACGCATTGCGTGGCGCTGGTGGTATTCCGGCACAAGCTCTTCGTAGAGCATGCCGCCGGCGCGCATGCCGATCGCGTGGCAGCGCGGACCGACAACCGACATGTCGCCCAACAGCACGTTCAACAGTTGCGGCAACTCGTCGATGTTCGTGCGGCGCAGGATGGCGCCGATGCGGGTGACGCGCGGGTCGTTCTTCACCGTCTGAGCAACGCCCGAGACATCGCAGAGATCGGTGCGCATGGAGCGGAACTTGTAGACTTTGATGGCCTTGCAGTTCCTACCCCAGCGGGTCTGCTTGAACAGCACCGGTCCGGGGCTGTCCAGCTTGATCAAAAGGGCGACGAGGAGAAGTAAGGGCGCGAGGACGAGGAGGGCGCTCAACGACGAAACAATGTCGAACGCCCGCTTCAGGACGAGATCCACCCACGGCGCCTGCGGCGCATCGCTGTGGATTACAGGGGTCTGGATCTTCAGGCTCGGCTGCTGGTGGCGGCTCGGCCGGAAGGACTCTGTCGAAATGGTGTTGTTTAGTTCCGTGATGCTCAAGGATCGTACTCTGTTGTCTTCGAGGGGCGCGGCGGCAATAGGCGATCAATGGTTTACCCTGTCACCAGGGCTGCACTCAGGTGTTGGTAACCCTACTAAAACGGAAAAATGCGACAATTGTGTAATGGTGTCCAGAGAAATATCGCATCGCAATAAATCTTTCGCACTTGCGTTAAGTTGAGGCAAACTCATGATATTTCGTTAAGAATTGGAATTTCGTCAAGGTTTTTAGGCCCTTGGCAGGGGCTTCCGGGGTGCCTCGGACGTGCCTTTTCGGCACGTACCGCATTGCCCACAAGCGCCATTTCTTAACAGAAACCGGGGCGAAATTTTTTCGCGAGAACGGTCGGCTTGTTATCTAACAGTGCCAAAATGTGACAAAACCAAGGCGGGATCGACGCGCTTTTGCAGGTAGAAGGTGTGGAGACACGGGGCTATCCCGCAGAATCACCTCTCTCGCCCGGCCATGCGAATCAGTCCATGACCGGCGGAGCTGAGATAATCGGCACGGAGGAGGGGCCTGACGGAAGGCGCGGAGCGGCGAAGAAGCACGCCCGCGGCCTTCAGCGATCCTTACGAGCGGTCAGGCGGGTTCGAGAACGCGTTTCCTGCCGCCCCAGGAAATGAAGTTCGGGTTGGCGAAATCGAAATCGGCCGCCGTTCCGGTCTTGCCGTAGGTCAGCGGCGCTCCGTCGAGCGTCACGGTCGAACCGCCGGCGGCGCGAAGCACTGCGTCGCCGGCCGCGGTGTCCCATTCCATCGTGCGGGTGAAACGGGGATAGACGTCGGCCTTGCCTTCGGCCAGCAGGCAGAATTTCAGCGACGAGCCGATGTTGGTGCACTTGGAAATCGCATGGTCGGCGAGGAAGGTTCCGGTCTCCGGGCTGTTGTGGCGAAGGCTCGCGAGCGCCAGCCTGTCGGCCGGCTGTTCGCGCACGGTGATTGCACTGCGTGCGCCGACAGTGAAATCCTCCGTAACCACGAGCCTTTCGGCATGGCCGCGTTCTCCCGAGAAGGCAAGCCCGAGCGCCGGCGCGTAGACGATCCCGGCCACCGGAGCGCCGTTCTCGATATAAGCGATGTTGACGGTAAATTCCTGCCGCCCGTCGACGAATTCACGCGTGCCGTCGAGAGGGTCGACCAGGAAGAAGCCTCGACCGCTGATGTCGGGCACCCTGCCGGCCGCGACCGACTCTTCAGCCACGACCGGTATTTCGGGATAGTCTCGGGCAAGATGCGCGAGGATGATCCGTTCGGCCTCCTCGTCGGCGACCGTGACCGGACTTGCGTCCGCCTTCATGGCGACGGGAAAGCCTTCGCGCAGGACCGTTATGATGGCCCTGCCGGCTTCGAGCGCCGCCTTTTCGAATGTCCTCAGCATTGTCCTTTGCCGTTCGCCGCGCGGCGAGCACCCCGTTGTCGCTCGTCCGCAAACCATCCCTGCCACCATAGTCAATCTTATATGGTGTTTCGCCCCGCGCTCCGCACCCCGATAACGCAGTCTGCGATGCTACCATAAGCTTTCGGTCTTGTCAGACGAAGATGGCAGTCATTCGCTGGAATGGGATTCGCCAAAGTGCTGCGCTGCGGGTCTGAATTTGCTCCATCTTCCAATTCTGTGGAATAGGTTACGCCGCAAGAGGTTCATGAAATTGAAGGCGAAATCGCCGGATGGTTAATTCGACGCCAGTTTTTGGCTAAAAACAGGACGTGCTTCGCTGATTTTCTGTGGATTTTGGTGCAAAATGCGCCATTTAGCCCTGTTCGAACAAGAATCTGCCGGAGTAAATCCTTTTTGTCTTCACATTTGCAACGAAACCGCTATGCATGCGGTCATGAGGTTGCCTGAAACGGGTGACCGAAGAACCAAAAAGAGATGCAGCATATTCGGCTCGCATCCAGGGGAAAACGACATATGGAGTATTTCGTCCAGCAGCTCTTCAACGGGCTGACGCTCGGATCCATCTATGGCCTTGTGGCTATCGGCTATACGATGGTTTATGGCATTATCGGCATGATCAACTTCGCCCATGGCGACATTTTCATGCTCGGTGGTTTCGCCGCTCTTATCGTCTTCCTCGTCCTCACATCCATCTTCGCAGGTCTCCCCGTGGCAATTCTGCTGCTGGCGATGCTTGTCGTCGCGATGCTGATGACGAGTTTGTGGAATTGGACGATCGAGCGCGTCGCATACCGTCCTTTGCGCGGTTCATTCCGCCTGGCGCCGTTGATCACCGCGATCGGCATGTCGATCGTGCTGTCCAACTTCATTCAGGTGACGCAGGGTCCGCGCAACAAGCCGATCCCGCCGATGGTGAGCTCGGTCTATCAGTTCGGCAATATCTCGGTGTCGCTGAAGCAGATCATCATCATCGTGATCACGGCGGTGCTGCTTGCGGCCTTCTGGTATATCGTCAATCGTACGGCGCTTGGCCGCGCCCAGCGCGCCACCGAGCAGGACCGCAAGATGGCGGCGCTGCTCGGCGTCAATGTCGACCAGACGATCTCGATCACCTTCGTCATGGGTGCGGCACTGGCTGCCGTCGCCGGCACGATGTATCTGATGTATTATGGCGTTGCCTCGTTCGCCGACGGCTTTACGCCGGGTGTGAAGGCATTCACCGCAGCCGTTCTCGGCGGCATCGGCTCATTGCCGGGCGCCGTTCTCGGCGGGCTGATGATCGGTCTGATCGAATCGCTGTGGTCGGCCTATTTCACCATCGCGTACAAGGATGTGGCGACCTTCGCCATCCTCGCTTTCGTGCTGATCTTCAAGCCGACGGGTATCCTCGGGCGGCCGGAAGTCGAGAAGGTATAACGTCATGGCAAACATCGAGAATTCTGCAGGCAAGCCCGATGCCGGACTTGTCCGCAAAGGCCTTACCGAAGCCCTTTTCGCCGCCGTCCTGTCACTCGGCATGTTCGTTCTCTATGTTGGTCTGAAGACCGACCAGAACATCAACAACGAGCTGATCATCGTCCAGCGCTGGGGATTGCTTGCGATCTTCGTCGCTGTCGCCGCGATCGGCCGTTTCCTCATGGTCGTTTTCATCAAGCCGAACATCGACCGCCGCAAGCTCAGAAAGGCACGGCAAGGCGATCTCGACATTTCGACCGAGAAGAACTTCTTCCATCGGCATTTCCTGAAGATCGCGCTGCTCGCGCTCGTGCTCTATCCTGTCGTGATCGTGGCGCTCGTCGGTGCCCAGGGTTCGCTGAAATGGGTCGACAATTTCGGCATCCAGATCCTGATCTACGTGATGCTCGCCTGGGGACTGAACATCGTCGTCGGACTCGCCGGCCTGCTCGATCTCGGCTACGTCGCCTTCTACGCGGTCGGCGCCTATTCCTACGCGCTGCTGTCGAGCTATTTCGGCCTGTCCTTCTGGGTGCTGCTGCCGCTTTCCGGCATCCTGGCCGCACTCTGGGGCGTTATCCTCGGCTTCCCGGTGCTGCGCCTGCGCGGTGACTATCTTGCCATCGTCACGCTTGCCTTCGGGGAAATCATCCGTCTTGTCCTCATCAACTGGACCGAGGTGACCAAGGGGACGTTCGGTATCTCGAGCATTCCGAAGGCGACGCTGTTCGGCATCCCCTTCGATGCGACGGCCGGCGGCTTTGCCAAGCTCTTCCAGCTGCCGATGTCTTCCGCCTACTACAAGATCTTCCTCTTCTATCTCATCCTGATGCTCTGCATGCTGACGGCCTACGTCACCATCCGGCTGCGCCGCATGCCGATCGGGCGTGCCTGGGAAGCGCTGCGCGAAGACGAGATCGCCTGCCGTTCGCTCGGTATCAACACGGTGACGACCAAGCTCACGGCCTTCGCGACGGGTGCAATGTTCGGCGGCTTCGCCGGTTCGTTCTTCGCAGCGCGGCAGGGCTTCGTCTCGCCGGAATCCTTCATCTTCCTGGAATCGGCGGTCGTTCTTGCCATCGTCGTTCTCGGTGGCATGGGCTCGCTGACCGGCATCGCGATCGCTGCGATCGTCATGGTCGGCGGCACCGAGGCGCTGCGCGAAATGGACTTCCTGAAAGCGGTCTTCGGGCCGGACTTCACGCCGGAACTCTACCGCATGCTGCTCTTCGGCCTTGCCATGGTCGTCGTCATGCTGTTCAAGCCGCGCGGTTTCGTCGGCTCACGTGAACCGACCGCCTTCCTCAAGGAGCGCAAGGCAATATCCGGAAGCTTTACCAAGGAGGGCCATGGTTGATGAGCCCCGTGACCAACACGATGTCGAGCGATACGCTGCTCAAGGTCGAGCACCTGTCGATGAAGTTCGGCGGCCTGATGGCCATCAACGACTTCTCCTTCGAAGCCAAGCGCGGTGACATTACCGCGCTGATCGGCCCGAACGGCGCCGGCAAGACCACTGTCTTCAACTGCATCACCGGCTTCTATAAGCCGACGATGGGGATGATCACGCTTAACCAGAGGAACGGCAAACAGTACCTGCTGGAGCGTCTGCCGGACTTTCGCATCACCAAAGAAGCGAAGGTGGCGCGCACCTTCCAGAACATCCGGCTGTTCTCCGGCCTGACCGTTCTCGAAAATCTGCTGGTTGCCCAGCACAACAAGCTGATGCAGGCATCAGGTTATACGATCCTCGGCCTCATCGGCATCGGTCCCTATCGGCGGGAGGCGACGGCTGCGGTCGAGCTTGCACGGCACTGGCTTGAGAAGGCCGATCTGATCGACCGCGCCGACGATCCTGCCGGCGATCTGCCCTATGGCGCCCAACGGCGTCTCGAGATTGCGCGCGCTATGTGCACCGGCCCGGAGCTGCTTTGCCTGGACGAGCCGGCGGCCGGTCTCAACCCGCGGGAATCGGCAACGCTGAATGCGCTGTTGCAGAACATCCGCGCCGAAACCGGAACCTCCATTCTGCTCATCGAGCACGACATGTCGGTTGTCATGGAAATCTCCGACCACGTCGTCGTCCTCGAATACGGCCAGAAGATTTCCGATGGCACGCCGGATCACGTGAAGCACGATCCGAAGGTCATCGCGGCCTATCTCGGCGTCGAGGATGAGGAAGTGGAAGAGGTGATCGCAACCGTCGAGCAGCTCGAAGGAGGCGCAAACTGATGGGCGATGAAGTAATGACCGGTCAACCGCTTCTTCAGGTGCATGGCGTCGAAACCTATTACGGCAATATCCGGGCGCTGGCCGGCGTCGATGTTCAGGTCAACAAGGGCGAGATCGTCAGTCTGATCGGCGCCAACGGCGCCGGCAAATCGACGCTAATGATGACGATCTGCGGCAGCCCGCAGGCACGCACCGGCTCGGTCGTCTTCGAGGGGCGCGAGATTACCCGCATGCCGACCCATGAAATCGCCCGGCTGCGGATCGCGCAATCGCCTGAGGGACGCCGCATCTTTCCGCGCATGACGGTTCTGGAAAATCTCCAGATGGGCGCTGGCCTCGACAATCTCAAATACTTCGCCGAAGACGTCGAGAAGATCTTCACGCTCTTCCCGCGTCTCAAGGAACGCCACGCCCAGCGCGGCGGCACGCTTTCGGGCGGCGAGCAGCAGATGCTGTCGATCGGCCGCGCCCTGATGGCGCGTCCGAAGCTGCTGCTGCTCGACGAACCCTCGCTCGGCCTTGCGCCGCTGATCGTCAAGGGCATCTTCGAGGCGATCCGCAAGCTCAACGAACAGGAAGGGCTGACCGTGTTCCTGGTCGAGCAGAACGCATTCGCGGCGCTGAGGCTTTCGCACCGCGCATACGTGATGGTGAACGGCAAGGTGACGATGAGCGGCTCCGGCAAGGAACTGCTCGCCAATCCCGAGGTTCGCGCCGCCTATCTCGAAGGCGGAAGACACTAGTCGAAGGGAGAGTTTGATATGCAGGGTCTTTTCTTCGAAAGCGATATCGGTGTTCGGATTGTCATCCGTACGCTCGTCGTGCTGATCGGCTTCTGGACGGCCTGGCGGGCCGGCAAGGCGGTTGCGGACGGCTGGAACAACTATCCGCTGGCGGTCGTCTATACCTTTCTGCTTGCCTGGGCGATGCAGTTTCTCCACCACGCCCTGTTCAATGGGCCGATGCTCAGCGCCCTCTATTATGGCCTCGACTTCGTGACGTTGCTGGTCTTCTCGACCGCCGGCTTCCGGTTTCGCCGCACCAACCAGATGGTCAACAACTATTACTGGCTGTACGAAAAAACTTCCGCGTTTTCGTGGAAGGACAAACATTGACAGTCCGTTGAAACTAGGCATGAATTGCCTTCAGAGTGGAACAGCTTTCCTGGCGCAGTCAATGGTGGGTAATGCGCCGGGCCTTGGACCGGAACCCGCCCAAAAATTGGGAGTAACAATATGAAGAAGTCTCTTCTGTCGGCAGTGGCTCTGACGGCGATGGTCGCCTTCAGCGGCAACGCCTGGGCCGACGTCCTCATCGCTGTCGCTGGTCCGCTGACCGGCCCGAACGCCGCTTTCGGCGCGCAGCTTCAGAAGGGCGCCGAGCAGGCGGCCGCCGACATCAACGCTGCTGGCGGCATCAACGGCGAGCAGATCAAGATCGAGCTTGGCGACGACGTCTCCGATCCGAAGCAGGGCATTTCGGTCGCCAACAAATTCGTTGCTGACGGCGTCAAGTTCGTCATCGGCCACTTCAACTCGGGCGTTTCGATCCCGGCTTCGGAAGTTTATGCCGAAAACGGCATTCTCGAAATCACCCCGGCCGCTACGAACCCGAAGTTCACCGAGCGCGGTCTCTGGAACACGTTCCGCACCTGCGGCCGTGACGACCAGCAGGGCGCCATCGCCGGCAAGTATCTTGCCGACCACTTCAAGGACGCCAAGATCGCCGTCGTTCACGACAAGACCCCCTACGGTCAGGGCCTTGCAGACGAAACCAAGAAGGCGATGAATGCCGCCGGCGTGACCGAAGCCATGTACGAAGGCATCAACGTCGGCGACAAGGACTTTTCGGCCCTCATCGCCAAGATGAAGGAAGCCGGCGTCTCGATCATCTATTGGGGCGGCCTGCACACCGAAGCCGGTCTGATCATCCGTCAGGCTGCCGACCAGGGCCTGAAGGCAACGCTGGTTTCGGGCGATGGTATCGTTTCGAACGAACTGGCCTCGATCGCCGGTGACGCCGTTGCCGGTACGCTCAACACCTTCGGTCCTGATCCGACGCTGAACCCGGCCAACAAGGAACTCGTCGAAAAGTTCAAGGCTGCCGGTTTCAACCCTGAAGCCTATACGCTCTATTCCTACGCTGCGATGCAGGCGATCGCCGGTGCGGCCAAGGCTGCCGGTTCGGTGGATCCTGAAGCCGTCGCCACGGCCATGAAGGAAAAGGGTCCGTTCCCGACGGTTCTCGGCGACATTTCGTTCGACGAAAAGGGCGACCCGAAGATTCCGGGTTACATCATGTACGAATGGAAGAAGGGCGCGGACGGCAAGTACACCTACGTCCCGCAGGGCATGTAAGCATAACTTCCCTTTTTGGGATGTGAGATTGAAGCCCGGTTCCGACCGGGCTTCTTTGTTTGACGGAGGCTTCAATTTCCGTCCGCTGCAAACGGTCCCGCCGATTCCGGCCGGCGCGAAGATCCTCGGCAGTTTCGGCGGCGGCAGCGGCGATGCCGTGCCGCCCGACATCTCTCACATCTCGTGCAGCACATGGGTCGCCTTCACGGCGGCCGATGCGCGGTTTTCGACGCCGAGCTTCACGTAGATCTGTTCGAGATGCTTGTTCACCGTGCGCGCCGACAATCCCAATATTTCACCGATGTCGCGGTTGGCCTTGCCCTTGGCGATCCAGAGCAGCACTTCGGACTCGCGCTGGGTGAGCGAGAAGCGCTGGCGCAGCGCCTCGTCGTCGCTGCGCCGATTGGCAGCGGTGAGGCGAAAGAGATATTCGTCGGGGCCGATCGCGCCGAGGAAGGCGAGCTGCAGCGCCGCCTGGCCGGCATGGGCGATCGAGATGATGCCGTCGCGCGCAGCACTTGCGCGGTCGCGCATCCAGCCGGCGATATGGCGGACGACGATTTCCATGCCGTTGTCGCTGCCAATGGCGGCATCGACAAGACGCGTTGCCTGCGGCGTCGACCAATGGATCGCGCCGTCGCCTTTGACTGCCAGCAGATGGCGCCCGGCGGCGTCGAGGGCGACGCGGGCGCTCTGGGTCGAGCGGGCATTTCTGAGATGGACGCGAATGCGGGCGCGCAGCTCGTCGATATTGATCGGTTTGCTGAGGTAATCGACACCGCCGGATTCCAGCGCATGCACGACATGTTCGGTCTCGGTCAGACCGGTCATGAAGATAACGGGCACCTGCGCCACAGCTGCATTCGCCTTCAGCCTGCGGCAGGTCTCGAAGCCATCCATGGCGGGCATGACGGCGTCGAGCAGGATGAGATCGGGCGTGATGCGCTCGACGATGCCAAGGGCTGCCGTGCCGGAGGTGGCGATCAGCACGGAGAAGCCGGATTGTTCGAGCGCATCGGTCAGGAAGCCGAGCGCTTCGGGCGAGTCATCGACAAGCAGAACGATGTCGCGGGGGAGGGCCGGCTCAGCCAATGGATTCCACCTTTTCGTCGAAGTCGTGCAGGAAGGTCATGAAGCCGGCCATATCGAAGGCGGCGACATAGGCGCGAAGCTCCTCCGTGAATGGCCGATTTGCCTCCAGCTTGGCAAGGTCCGAAAGCTTGGCTTCGATGCCCCTGATATAGCCGATCTCCCCGAGCCGCAGCAATTCCTGCACATGGGCCGGGCCCGGACTGAGCATCGGCGCTTCGGTCTTTTCCACAATGGCGTGGGCGTCGTCGGCATAGATCCATTTCAGGCCGAGATGCAAAGCGAGTTTGTCGCGCAGCTGGCGGATATCGACCGGCTTGCCGATCGCATCATTGTGGCTGTCGTCGCTGTCGCTCAGAACGGCGGCATCGCCGATATTGGCCGACAGCATTACCATCGGCGCCGTCTGGCCGGCCTCGCGCAGGCGCGAGACGAGCTGCCAGCCGTTCATGCCGGGCATCAGGATATCGACGAGGAAGAGATCCGGCATGATGCCGTCGATCAGCGTCAGGCATTCGGTGCCGCCTGCCGCGGTCAGGACGATGAAATCGAGAGGCGCCAGGATTTCGCGCATCATCTCGCGGTGATCCTCATTGTCGTCGACGACAACCACGGTGCGGCGCGAACCGTCATAACCGATGATGCGCTTTTCCTGCGGTGGGGCGGCCGCGCGCATGACGGCCGACAGCATCAGCCGCACGCGAAAGGTCGAACCCTCGTCCCTCACGCTCGAGACCGAAATCTCGCCGCCGAGCGTGTTGGTCAGAAGCCGGGTGATGGTGAGACCGAGCCCGAGACCCGGCATCGGCCGCACGCTTTCGGCCTCGCCGCGCTGGAAGGGTTCGTAGATGCGAGGCAGGTCTTTCTCGGTGATGCCGCGGCCGGTATCGGCAACGGTGAAGGTCGCCACCTGGCTGCGATAGCCGACATCGAAGGTGACGCTGCCTTCGTCGGTGAACTTGATGGCATTGGAGAGAAGGTTGACGAGGATCTGGCGCAGCCGTTTTTCGTCGGTGCGGACGAATTGCGGCAGGGCCGGCGAGCGATCGTGAGCGAAGGCAAGCCCCTTTGCCTGCGCCTGCGGCCGGAACATCTCGACGATCTGGTCGAGGAAATCCTGGATGTTGATCTCGTTCGAGTAGACCTGCAGGCGGCCGGCCTCGATCTTGGAGATATCGAGCAGGCCGTCGATCAACCCGGAAAGATGTTCGGCGCTGCGACGGATGACCTTGATCGAGGATTGGCGCGGCGCAGGAATGGTTTCGTCGCGCTCGAGGATCTGGGCATAGCCGAGCACGGCATTCAGCGGCGTGCGAAGCTCATGGCTGAGGCCGACGACATAGCGGCTCTTGGCGCGGTTGGCGGCCTCGGCCATCTCCTTGGCGTTCTGCAAGGCGGCGTCGGTTTTCTTGTGGGCGGCGATTTCCTTGAGCAGCAGGGTGTTCTGGCGCGAGGATTCCTCCTCGGCGACGACGCGGCTGTCATGGGCGAGCACGTAGAACCAGCAGACGACGCCCGATATCACCGAAAAGACGAAGAAGACGACCAGGATGGTGCGGTTGACCACCTCGGCCGTCTCGGGGGAGGCGGCGGCGACCTGATGGGCGATCATCGCCAGGATCGCACCGATGGCGGCCAGGGCCAGAACAACGGCGATGCCGTAGCGGCCGAGGCGCGTCGTCAGTTTGCCCAGAACGGTTTCCGGCAGCAGGACCTTGGCGACGGTGCCGACCTGCGCATTGAAACGGGCGGCCGGCTTGCACATGTCGTGACAGCGGCTGTCGAGCGAACAGCAGAGCGAACAGATCGGCGCGGCATAGGCCGGGCACCATGCCATATCCTCCGGCTCGAAAGGGTGCTCGCAGACGGAGCAGGTGATGTTCGTCAGGTTCTTCCAGCTCTGGCGCGGCTTGCGGGCGAGATAGAACTTGCCTTTCGTCAGAAAGGCGAGTGCCGGCGAGGCGATGAGCGCGACAACGAGGCTGATATAGGGAGCAAGCGAGGCGGCGAGCGGGCCGAAGGCGCCGAAATGAGCGATCAGCGACACCGTTGCCGACAGTGCCATGGCGCCGAGGCCGACCGGATTGATGTCGTAGAGGTGAGCACGCTTGAATTCGATACCGGGGGGAGCGAGCCCCAGCGGCTTGTTGACGAAGAGATCGGCGAAGATCGTGCAGAGCCAGGCCATGGCGACGATCGAGAAGATGCCGAGCGTCTCCTCCAGCAGCCGGTAGATGCCGAGTTCCATCAGCAAAAGGGCGATTGCGACGTTGAAGACCAGCCAGATGACGCGGCCGGGATGGCTGTGGGTGAGCCGCGAGAAGAAGTTCGACCAGGCGAGCGAGCCGGCATAGGCGTTCATCACGTTGATCTTCAGCTGCGAGACGACGACGAAGGCCGCCATCAGCAACAGCGCGGCATTATGCCAGGGGATCATATAGCCGAAGGCGGTCAGATACATCTGCGCCGGGTCGGCGGCGCGATCGACCGGCACGCCCGAGGCCAACGTCAGCACGACCAGGAAGGAACCGGCAAGCAGCTTCGGCGCGCCAATGACAACCCAGCCGGGTCCGGCAAGGAAGACGGCGAGGCGATGGCGCCACTTGCGCCGCGGCTCCGGCGGCAGGAAGCGCAGGAAGTCGGCCTGTTCGCCGATCTGCGACATCAGGGCGAGGATGACGGCGGAAGCGGCGCCGAACTCCACCAGATCGAAATCGGCGACGGTGCCGGGCGGGCCTGAGACATGGCGGATGCCGGCAAAGGCGCGCCAGAGATCGAATTTCTCCCAGTCCATGAAGGCGATGAAGAGGAAGGGCAGGATATTCAGCACGATCCAGAAGGGCTGGGTCATCAGCTGGAACTTGCTGATCAGCCGCACGCCGTGCGTCACCAGCGGGATCACCATGACGGCGCTGACGATATAGCCGATCCAGAGGGGAATGCCGAGCGCCAGTTCCAACGCGCCGGACATGATCGAGGCCTCGATCGCAAACAGCATGAAGGTGAAGCTCGCATAGATCAACGAGGTGATGGTCGAGCCGATGTAGCCGAAACCGGCGCCGCGCGTCAGCAGATCGATATCGACGCCGTGGCGGACGGCGTATCGGCTGATCGGCAGACCGATCGCCAGCATGGCGAGCGAGGCGACGATGATGGCGTAGAAGGCGTTGGTGGTGCCATAGGAGAGGGTGATGGCGCCGCCGATCGCCTCGAGCGCCAGGAAGGAGATCGCGCCGATCGCCGTCTGGGCGATGCGCTGGGAGGAGAAATGGCGGGCGCTCTTTGCGGTAAAGCGCAGCGCGTAATCTTCCAGCGTCTGGTTGGCGACCCAGCGATTATACTCGCGTCTTACCGGAATGATGCGTTGGCGCGCTGCCATGTCTTCCTTTCGGCATTCCGGTTGGCCTATCGTCTCGAAACAGTTTTGGCGGGATGGGTGAGAAAGGCAAGGGCGGAGCACTGGCAGATTCACTGAACTGCCATATTTTTGAAGCCGCTCTGTCACACTAGCCCTCTAACTCTCCCGCCGTTCCTTCAACCATTTCAGGTATCACCCATGACTGTTTCAAGCCTTTTCCGCCTGAGCACCGCTCTCGTCTGCCTCGTTTCGATCGTGCCCTCGCTTGCCGGCGCCGAGCAGGCAACGGCGGCGAAATCGCCTTATGTCGAGGCCGGAAACACCAACAAGCGCGGTGATGCCTGCTTCTCGACGGTGGACACCAATGCCGCCGTTCACCTTCTCTCCGGCTTCCTGGAAGTCTGGACCCCGCGCACACCTTTTGTCGACGCGGGCGTCGAAGCGCCGGCCAAGGACAATTGCCCGGCGGTCGCCAAGACGGATTGGGACGGCATTCCCCTCAGCAAAACCGATGGCCAGATCGTCAACAAGCTCGTCCATGACGCCAACATCGCCTATGCCGTCAAGGTGACCAAGGCGCGGACGGCCGAGCAGGCGGTTGCCGCCTATCTCGACGACCGGCGCGGCAAGAATGCCAGCATCGTCGACGGCCTCGGCCCTCTGACGGATGCCTGGAAGGCCGGCTCCAAGCAGACCACCACAATCACCGAGGTGGCGGCCGATGCGACGACGGTCAAATATGACGACAAGGGCAACAACCGCGGCGCCGGCAGCAAGCCGGACACCGAAAACAAGACCGACGCCAACCCGGACATGGGGCTTGCGATCGACTTCATCAACGCCGCAAGCGCTGACGGCTCGACGGAACCCGCCAAGCGCTATTTCAAATATGGCCGCCCCTACCGCTGGAGCCAGGACGTGTCGGTTGTCCCGACCCTGGTGCCCGCCAAGAGCGGCAAGCCGGTCGAGGATGGCGGTTTCCCGAGCGGGCATACGGCGGAAGCCTGGCGCGATGCGCTCGCCATGGCCTATCTCGTACCGCAGCGCTTTCAGGAAATGATCACGCGCGCCAGCGAACTGGGCGAGGATCGCATCCTTTCCGGCATGCATTCTCCGCTCGACGTGATGGGTGGCCGCATGCTCGGCACCGCGACAGTCGTCTACAATCTGAACAAGGCCGATAATGCTGCGCTGAAGAGCGATGCTTACGCCCAGGCGCAGTCCTGGCTCATCGGCAAATCAGGCGTTGCCGATGCGGGTGCGCTCGAAGTCGCTGCCCATGCCGCACCGCTCGCCGCGGACCGTTTCGCCGATCACGACGCCAATCGCGCTTACGTGCTGCAGCGCCTGAGCTACGGCCTGCCGACCATCCATGCGACCGATCAGCCGGCACGCGTGCCGCAGGGCGCCGAAGCGCTGCTCGAAACGCGTCTGCCTTATCTTAACGGCGAACAGCGCCGCGAGGTTCTGAAGACGACGGAAATCGCTTCCGGCTATCCGCTCCTCGACGACGCGGAAGGTTACGGCCGCCTCAACCTGTTTGCTGCCGCCGACGGTTATGGTGCATTCGACCAGGACGTGACCGTGACGATGGATGCGGCCAAGGGCGGCTTCAGTGCAATCGACACCTGGCGCAACGACATCGGCGGCAAGGGCAGGCTGGTGAAGAGCGGCAGCGGCATCCTCGGTCTGTCAGGCGCCAACAGCTATGCGGGCGGCACCGTTCTGGATGAAGGCGTTCTGGTCGCCGGCTCGTCTTCGGCTTTCGGCACCGGCGGGCTGACGGTGAACGGCGGTTCGCTGGTGGTGGCGGCCGACAAGCCGCTGACCGTGGGCGGTGATTATCAGCAGACCTCCAATGCTGTCGCGAAGCTTGCACTCGGCGCGGACGGCGCCGGCACCCTTGTTGTCAACGGCAAGGCACAGCTCGCCGGCAATCTCGACGTGACGCTTGCCGACGGCTTCACCCCGACGCCCGGAACGAAAATCGAGATCCTGAAGGCGGGCAGCGTCACTGGCACCTTCGGCAAGTTCACCATCTCCGGCCATAAGGCGAGCCTCTCCTATGGTCCGACATCAGTCACCCTGACGATCGGCGGCTGATTTCCGTCTTACAGATTGAGAGCATCCCCGGCTGCGGGGATGCCCTTTGCTTCCGACTTGCCCGTTTACCCCCTGCGCCTACGTCATTTTGCGTATGTGTTTTCGCACGGCGGCACCCGATAGTCCCCTCGGCAACAGCTGATTTCCGTTTCCGGCCTGTTGCGGAACAAAAGAGGGGAGTTCAATCAGATGAATCTCAGAACCACTATTACAGGCGCCGCGCTCGGCGCCGTCATGGCGGCCTCGGCCGCCTTCAGCGGCGCGGTTGCCGCCGACGATACGATCAAGGTCGGCGTATTGCATTCGCTCTCCGGCACGATGGCGATTTCCGAAACCACGCTGAAAGACGCCATGCTGATGCTCATCGACGAGCAGAACAAGAAGGGCGGTCTTCTCGGCAAGAAACTCGAGGCCGTCGTCGTCGACCCGGCCTCCGACTGGCCGCTGTTTGCCGAAAAGGCGCGCGAGCTGATCGAAAAGGACAAGGTCGCCGCCGTCTTCGGCTGCTGGACCTCGTCCTCGCGCAAGTCCGTCCTGCCGGTTTTCGAAGAGCTGAACTCGCTGCTCTTCTACCCCGTGCAGTATGAAGGCGAAGAATCCTCGCGCAACATCTTCTACACCGGTGCTGCGCCGAACCAGCAGGCGATCCCGGCCGTCGACTACCTGATGAACACCGAGGGCGTGAAGCGCTTCGTGCTCGAAGGCACCGACTACGTCTATCCCCGCACGACCAACAAGATCCTCGAGGCCTATCTCGAAGCCAAGGGCATTCCGAAGGAAGACATTCTCGTCAACTACACGCCGTTCGGCTTCTCCGACTGGCAGACGGAAGTCGCCAAGATCAAGGAATTCGGCTCGGCCGGCAAGAAGACCGCCGTCGTTTCCACCATCAACGGTGATGCCAACGTGCCGTTCTACAAGGAACTCGGCAACCAGGGCATCAAGGCAACCGATATCCCTGTTGTCGCTTTCTCGGTCGGCGAAGAAGAGCTTGCCGGTCTCGACACCAAGCCGCTCGTCGGCCATCTCGCCGCCTGGAACTACTTCGAGTCGGTCGAAAGCCCGGCCAACAAGAAGTTCATCAAGGAATGGCATGCGTTCACCAAGAACGACAAGCGCGTGACCAACGACCCGATGGAAGCTGCCTATATCGGCTTCAACGCCTGGGTGAAGGCCGTGCAGGCCGCCGGCACCACCAACACCGATGCCGTTCTCGACAACATCATCGGCGTCACCGTTCCGAACCTCTCCGGCGGTTATGCCACCGTCATGCCGAACCACCACATCACCAAGCCGGTGCTGATCGGTGAAATCCAGGCCGACGGCCAGTTCGAAATCGTCCAGCAGACGCCTGCCGTCGTCGGCGACGAATGGTCGGATTACCTGCCCGACTCCAAGGACCTGATCTCCGATTGGCGCAAGCCCCTCAACTGCGGCAACTTCAACGTCGCGACCGGCAAGTGCGGCGGCAAGGGCTCCTGAGGAAGACCCGATCCGTTGACAGCCTGAAGACTTCCGTCCGGAGCTGATCCGGGCGGAAGCTCCGTCCTTACCGCTGCGCCTCCAGGTCAGCGACAATCGAGGCGAGAGAGAAGATGTTTCGCGCCATCAAGATTTTTCTTCTGACATTGTGCCTGCTTTCGGGGCTGACGCTTCCGGTGACCGGCCTTCGCGCCCAGGACGATGTGCATGCGCTTGTCGATGCACTCGGCGTCGGCGGCTTTCCCGAGCGCGATGCGGCGATCCGGGCGCTCGTCGCTTCCGGGGATTCGCATGTCAGTCAGATCCTGCAGCGCTTGAGCGACGGCCAGCTCTACGTCAATCCGGAAGGCGGGCCCGTTCTCGTGCAGGGCGGCACGGAGGACGAGCCGACTTATTCCGATCCGATCACAGGCGAGGCGGCGGCCGATGTCGATCCCGACATGATGTCGAAGGTCAAGATCAACAATGCGCTGCGCACCACGATTACGACCATGATGAGCCAGCTGACTCTGCTGAGCCCGGATCGCTCCGCGCGGCTCGCAGCGGCCGAGGGTATGCTCAAGGACGCCGATCCCGCCAATCTCGATCTGCTGAATTCGGCCCTGTCTGCCGAAAAGGACGGTGAGATCAAAAACACGATGGAAGCGGCGCGCGCCGTGATGGTGCTGAAGAGCGACGCCGGCATCGAGCAGAAGAAGGCCGCGATCGATACGATCGCCGCCCGCGGCGGCCGGAATGCGCTGACGATCCTGTCGATGGCGATGGCGACCGCGCCCGACGATCTGAAGCCGGCAATCCAGGCCGAGATCGACTCGATCAAGCGCGATCTGGCGCTTTGGGATGTCGTCCAGAACGTCTGGTACGGCCTGTCGCTCGGCTCGGTGCTGCTGCTTGCTGCGATCGGCCTTGCCATCACCTTCGGCGTCATGGGCGTCATCAACATGGCGCATGGCGAAATGGTGATGATCGGCGCCTATACGACCTATGTCGTGCAGGAAACGATTGCCTCTGCCTTTCCTTCGCTTGCCGATTATTCGCTGGCCTTCGCAGTACCGGCCGCCTTCCTCTTCACCGGCCTCGTCGGCTTGGTGATTGAACGGTCGGTGATCCGCTATCTCTACGGCCGGCCGCTGGAGACGCTGCTTGCCACCTGGGGCGTTTCGCTGATCCTGCAGCAGGCAATCCGCAGCTATTTCGGCCCGACCAACCGCGAGGTTCGCAATCCGAGCTGGATGTCCGGCGCTTTCGACTTCGGCGGGCTCGTCATCACCTGGAACCGGCTCTGGATCATCGTCTTCTCGATGATGGTGTTCCTGACATTGCTGATGCTGCTCAAGCGTTCGGCCTTTGGTCTGCAGATGCGGGCCGTCACGCAGAACCGGCGCATGGCTTCTTCGATGGGAATCCGCACCGGCTGGGTCGACGCCTTCACCTTCGCGCTCGGCTCGGGCATTGCCGGCATGGCGGGCGTGGCGCTCTCGCAGATCGACAACGTCTCGCCGAACCTCGGCCAGAACTACATCATCGACAGCTTCATGGTCGTCGTCTTCGGCGGCGTCGGCAATCTCTGGGGCACCCTGGTCGGCGCCTTGTCGCTCGGCGTCGTCAACAAGTTCCTCGAGCCCTTCGCCGGCGCCGTGCTCGGTAAGATCCTGGTGCTCGTCCTCATTATTCTCTTCATCCAGAAGCGTCCGCGCGGACTCTTCGCACTCAAAGGAAGGGCGGTGGAAGCATGATAACGGCCTTCCTTCTCCGGTCTCTCGATCGCAGGATCTCTGTCGCCGTCGCGCTGTTGCTGGCGGTCGCCATTCTGGTGCCGGTCTTGAACCTTGCGACCGGCCCGACCCATCCGCTGCACATTCCGACCTATATCATGGCGCTGTTCGGCAAATATCTGACCTATGCGCTGCTGGCGCTGGCGCTTGATCTCGTCTGGGGTTTCTGCGGCATCCTCTCGCTCGGCCACGGCGCTTTCTTCGCGCTTGGCGGTTACGCGATGGGCATGTACCTGATGCGCCAGATCGGCTCGCGCGGCGTCTATGGCGATCCTGTTCTGCCCGACTTCATGGTGTTCCTCAACTGGAAGGAGCTGCCCTGGTTCTGGTACGGTTTCGACCAGTTCTGGTTCGCGGCGCTGATGGTGCTCGCCGTGCCGGGACTGCTCGCCTTCGTCTTCGGCTGGTTCGCCTTCCGCTCGCGCGTCAACGGCGTTTACCTCTCGATCATCACCCAGGCGATGACCTATGCGCTGCTGCTTGCCTTCTTCCGCAACGACATGGGGTTCGGCGGCAATAACGGCATGACCGACTTCAAGGATATCCTCGGCTTCAACATCCAGGCGGACGGGACGCGCGCCAGCCTCTTTGCCGCGACCGCGATTTTCCTGGCGCTGTCGCTGACGATCGCCTCGGCAATCGTGCGCTCGAAGTTCGGCAAGGTGCTGGTCGGCGTGCGCGATGCGGAAAGCCGCACGCGCTTCCTCGGCTACAGGGTCGAGCATTTCAAGCTCTTCACCTTCGTCGTCTCGGCGATGATGGCGGGCATAGCCGGCGCGCTCTACGTGCCGCAGGTCGGCATCATCAATCCCGGCGAATTCGCGCCGGCCAATTCCATCGAAGTCGTCATCTGGACGGCTGTCGGCGGGCGGGGGACGCTGATCGGGCCGATCATCGGCGCGATCCTGGTCAATGGCGGCAAGACGATCTTCACCGGCCTCTTTCCGGAGTTCTGGCTGTTTGCGCTCGGCGGTCTTTTCGTCGCCGTCACGCTGTTCCTGCCAAGGGGCGTCGTCGGCACGGTCTCGCATTATTTCGCCAAGCGGAAAGTCGTCAACAAGCCTGTGCCGCCGGCTGCGCCGCCTGCGGCGCGGGAAGACGGCATCGAGCCGAAAATCCAGGCAGCGGAGTGAAGGTCATGATCCCCGACGTCAAACCCACCAGCGTGCTTTATCTCAGCGGCGTCTCCGTTTCCTTCGACGGCTTCAAGGCGCTGAATTCGCTGTCGATCGTCATCGAACCGGGCGAACTCCGCGCCATCATCGGCCCGAACGGCGCCGGCAAGACGACGATGATGGACATCATCACCGGCAAGACCCGGCCCGACGAGGGTGAGGTTTTCTTCAACGGCACCATCGACCTCACCAAGAAGGACGAAGCCGATATCGCCCAGCTTGGCATCGGCCGCAAATTCCAGAAGCCGACGGTCTTCGAAAGCCATACGGTCTGGGACAATCTCGAACTGGCGCTGAACCGCCGCCGCTCGGTGTTCTCGACGCTGTTCTATCGGCTTTCGGGGGAGGATAAGGCACGCATCGAGGAGATCCTCGAAACGGTGCGGCTGGCGCACCGGCGCGACGAACTGGCCGCCAACCTCTCGCACGGGCAGAAGCAGTGGCTGGAGATCGGCATGCTGCTTGCGCAGGAGCCGAAGCTGCTGCTCGTCGACGAGCCGGTGGCCGGCATGACCGATGCGGAGACGGCGGAGACGGCGATCCTGCTCAAGGATATTGCCAGGACCCGCTCGGTCGTCGTCGTCGAACACGATATGGGCTTCATCCGCGACCTCGGCGTCAAGGTGACCTGCCTTGCAGAAGGCTCGGTGTTGGCGGAAGGCTCGATCGACTTCGTCAGCGCCGATCCGAAGGTGATCGAGAACTATCTGGGGCGGTGATGAATGCAACTTAAAGGCTTGAACCCGACAAAAGAAAACGCTCTAAAACGGGCGGGTTTTATCGTGGGGTTTCATCATGGCTTTTCTCGGTATTCTGGTCGCGGCGATCAGCGGCGCGGTCATCTGGTATTGGCGTTTTAAAATGGTGCGTGAGGCAGGAAACGAGATCATCGATTCCGTCGAGCGCATGCGGGGTGCCTATAAGCGCGGAAAGCTTCGCAAGCAGGCGGAGGCAGCGCCGCTGGCCTCGATCGCCGATCCGGCGATTGCGGCAGTGGCCTTCTTCTTCTGCCTTGGCAACGAGAAGCCGATGTATCTCGACGCGGCGAAGGATGTCGTCCGCAACCGCATGAAGGGCATCATCCGGCCGGGCGATATGGAAGAGGTGCTGGTTTTCGGCGAGTGGGCGTCCAAGAACGTGACCAGCCCCGAAGATCCGATTCGCCGCTTCCGGGATCTCTGGCTAAAGGCGCTCGACATGCAGGAGCGTCAGCAGCTGATCGGCATTGCCGAGGACGTGGCCGCAGTTGGTGGCGAGAGAACGAAAGAACAGGAGTACGCTTTGCAGATGCTGAGGCGTACGCTGATGAACTGATGGGGAACGGGTGAACGGATGCTGACAGTCGAAAACGCAAATCTGCATTATGGCGCGGCGCAGGCGCTGCGCGGCATCTCCATCAGAGCGGAGATGGGCAAGATTACCTGCGTGCTGGGACGCAACGGCGTCGGCAAGAGTTCGCTCCTGCGCGCGGTGACCGGCCAGCATCCGCTGTCGGCCGGCACCGTTACCTTCAACGATACCAGGCTGAACGGCCTGCCGCCCTTTGCCCGCGCCAAGCAGGGCATCGGCTATGTGCCGCAGGGGCGGGAGATTTTCCCGCTGCTGACGGTCAAGGAAAATCTCGAAACCGGCTTTGCTCCGCTCGGCCGCCGCGACCGCAACATCCCCGACGATATCTTCAGCCTCTTCCCGGTGCTGAAGTCGATGCTGTCGCGTCGCGGCGGCGATCTTTCCGGAGGGCAGCAGCAGCAGCTGGCGATCGGCCGCGCCATGGTGACGCGGCCGAGGATCCTCGTGCTCGACGAGCCGACCGAGGGCATTCAGCCGTCGATCATCAAGGATATCGGCCGGGCGATCCGTTACCTGCGCGATTCCACCGGCATGGCGATCCTGCTCGTCGAACAATATCTCGATTTCTGCCGGGAGCTTGCCGACTACGTCTACATCATGGATCGCGGCGAGATCGTGCATGAAGGACTTGCCGAGACGCTGGATACGCCGGAGGCTCGCCGTCATCTGACCGTTTGACCGGCAGATGCCGTATTTTGCAGCAGCGGGCACGACGCTTCGAGACCTTCGCCCGCCGCCAAAAGGTCTGTTCGGGACGGCATGGGAATTGCTTTGCATCCGCCACCCGCGCGATCGAATGAACCGGTAGCGCGACCGAAAGGGACGTTATGATGATTGCGGCGGCAGGCACGAGACCGCAAAGAGCGGAGGGGCGCGGACATCTGGCGGCAAAGCTGCTCGGCGACCGCACGCGTCTCCGCGAACTCTATCAGGAGGGCGCGGCGAAAATCCGCCTGCCGGATACGTTCGATGCCTCGATGGAAGCCGTCATCATCAACACCGCCGGCGGGCTGACCGGCGGCGACCGGATGGACTGGAGCGTCGTTGCCGGCGCCGGCACGAAGATCGACGTCACCACCCAGGCCTGCGAAAAGATCTACAAGGCATCGGCCGGCGTCGCAGAGGTGGTGACCCGTATCGAGGTGGGGGCGGGGGCGCGCGTCGACTGGCTGCCGCAGGAAACGATCCTTTTCGACCGGGCAGCACTCTTCCGCCGGCTCGATGTGAATCTCGACGAGAGCGCCGAATTCCTGGCCGTCGAAGCGGTGCTGCTCGGCCGCAAGGCGATGGGCGAGACGGTGGACACGGGTCTCTTTCGCGACCGCTGGCGCATCCGCCGCGCGGGCCGGCTGATCCATGCCGAGGAGCTCAGGCTTTCCGAAGGTGTTGCGGCGCTGGCGGCGCGCCAGGCGGTGCTCGGCGGGCAGGTTGCCTTTGCGACGCTGCTTTATGCCGGGCCGCTGGCCGAGGCCTATCTCGGCAGGGTCCGTCCGCTCGTCGAGGGAATGATGGGCGGTGCAAGCGCCTGGAGCGACAAGCTGGTCGTTCGCCTTGCGGCGGCCGACGGCTTCACGCTGAGAAAAATCCTGATCCCTGTCATTTCCGTCTTGCGCAACGGTGCGCCTGTGCCGAAAGTCTGGAATCTCTAAAGCTAAGCATCAAGCAGATGGGCAAGCAATGAACCTCACTCCGAGAGAAAAAGACAAGCTGCTGATTTCAATGGCGGCGATGGTGGCGCGGCGGCGGCTCGAGCGCGGCGTCAAGCTGAACTATCCCGAGGCAATCGCGCTGATCAGCGACTTCGTCGTCGAGGGCGCCCGCGATGGCCGTCCGGTCGCCGAGCTGATGGAAGCCGGCGCCCATGTGATCGGCCGCGACCAGGTGATGGAGGGCATTGCCGAGATGATCCATGACGTGCAGGTGGAGGCGACGTTCCCCGATGGCACCAAGCTCGTCACCGTCCACGAACCGATCCGGTGAGGAAGTAGAATGCTGGAGCTCAGACCCAATTGCGAGTGCTGCGACAAGGATTTGCCGCCGGAGAGCGCCGAGGCGCGGATCTGCACCTATGAATGCACCTTCTGCGCCGATTGCGCAGACGATGTGCTGAAGGGTGCCTGCCCGAATTGCGGCGGCAATCTCGTTGCGAGGCCCATCCGGCCGGCGGCCATGCTCGCCAAACATCCGGCATCGACGAAACGCGTGCTGAAGGCCGAGGGCTGCGCGCCCAGGGCAGCTTGAGGGGAGCAAGATGATTCCAGGCGAGATCATTGCCGCAAGCGGCGACATCGAACTCAACGCCGGCGCACCGACGGTGACGCTGGAAGTTTCCAATACGGGCGATCGGCCGGTGCAGGTCGGCAGCCACTATCATTTCGCCGAGACCAATGCCGGCCTTTCTTTCGACCGGGCGGCGGCGCATGGCAAGCGGCTGGATATTCCAGCCGGAACGGCCGTGCGCTTCGAGCCGGGACAGACGCGATCCGTGACGCTGATCCCGCTTGCCGGCAAGCGCGAGGTCTATGGTTTCCGTCAGCTGGTGATGGGCAAGCTTTAACGGGAGGGATGCATGCGTTTGAACATCTGCCTCATCGGGGCGGCGATGCTGCTGGCCGCGGGTGGTGCCTCTGCTCAGGACATCGATTGCCAGAATCCCAAGACGCAATCGGACATGACCTCCTGCGAGGCGGCGCGCCACGAGACCGCGGACAAAGCTTTGAATGCGCAATATAAGAAGACCCGGGCGGCTCTTGCGGCGATCGACAAGGATCTCGATGGCGACATGAAGGGCGCCGAGCAGGCGCTGGTCAAGGCACAACGCGCCTGGATCGATTATCGCGACGCCGAGTGCGACGCCTTCGGTTTCCAGGCCCGTGGCGGCACGATGGAGCCGATGCTGGTCGCCGGATGTCTCGCCAACATCACTGACAAACGCACGCAAGAGCTGAAAGAGCTCGAAGACACGATGAGCAACTAAGGTGATCAGGAAGATCGTGATCGTCGGCAATGGCGAGGTTGGTGAGGGAGAGGCGGGCATCATCGATGCCGCCGATTTCGTCATCCGCTTCAACGATTGTCGTTCCTATGGCGCCGGCGGCAGCCGGACGGATGCCGTCGCGGTCTGCAATACCGGCCGGCCGGCCAAGGCGATGCTCGGTTCGCGTGAGTGGCGGACCCATCCTGGCGTCGTTTCGGCGCGGGAAATCTGGAGCGTGCGCGACCCGAAGAAATTCGCCGCCATGCGGGCGCCGCTTGCGGTCTCGCATCCCGATCTCGACGATTTCTGCGACGACTATACCGACGCGTTCAGCGTCTTCTGCGCGGAGACCGGCAAGACACATGTCGTCATCGACACGTCGATCCACGAGGCCGTCGATGCCTCGCTCTCGGTCTTTGCGCCCGCGCCCTATGTCGTGCCGAGCAGCGGCATGATCGTCATTGCCGAGGTGCTGAACACATACGCCGATGCCGAGGTGATGCTCGCCGGCTTCGGCCACGTCGGCTGGGAATGGCACCCGTTTGCGGCCGAACGGCAGCTTGTCGATAGTTATATTGCCGCGGGCCGCCTCAGGCGGCTCGGCGGAAAAATGCTTATCTCTTCCTCCCACGGAGCTTGATGAATGCCCTATAAGATCTCGCGCGCCGCCTATGCCGGCATGTTCGGACCGACGACCGGCGACAAGGTGCGCCTTGCCGATACGGAGCTCTTCATCGAGATCGAGAAGGATTTCACCACCTATGGCGAGGAGGTGAAATTCGGTGGCGGCAAGGTGATCCGTGACGGCATGGGCCAGAGCCAGGTGACGCGGGCGGACGGCGCGGTCGATACCGTCATCACCAATGCGGTGATTGTCGATCACACGGGCATCTACAAGGCCGATATCGGCCTCAAGAACGGGCGCATCGCTGCGATCGGCAAGGCCGGCAATCCGGATATGCAGCCCGGCGTCAATATCATCGTCGGCCCGGGCACGGAGGCGATCGCCGGCGAAGGCAAGATCGTCACGGCTGGCGGCATGGACAGCCACATCCACTTCATCGCGCCGCAGCAGATCGAGGAAGCGCTGATGTCGGGCATGACCTGCATGCTCGGCGGCGGCACGGGACCGGCGCACGGCACGCTCGCCACCACCTGCACGCCCGGCCCATGGCATATCGCGCGGATGATCGAAGCGGCCGACGCCTTCCCGATGAACCTCGCCTTTGCCGGCAAAGGCAATGCCTCGCTGCCCGGCGCGCTGACCGAGATGGTGCTGGCCGGCGCCACTTCGCTGAAGCTGCACGAGGACTGGGGGACGACGCCGGGCGCGATCGACTGCTGCCTGTCGGTCGCCGACGACTATGACGTGCAGGTGATGATCCACACCGATACGCTGAACGAAAGCGGCTTCGTCGAGGATACGATCGGCGCCATCAAGGGCCGCACCATCCACGCCTTCCACACGGAAGGGGCAGGCGGAGGGCACGCACCCGACATCATCAAGATCTGCGGTCAGCCGAACGTCATCCCGTCGTCCACTAATCCGACGCGACCCTATACAGTCAATACGATTGCGGAGCATCTCGACATGCTGATGGTCTGCCATCACCTGTCGCCGTCGATCCCCGAGGATATCGCCTTTGCCGAAAGCCGCATCCGCAAGGAGACGATCGCGGCCGAAGACATATTGCACGATATCGGTGCCTTCTCGATCATCTCGTCCGACAGCCAGGCCATGGGCCGCGTCGGCGAAGTGGCGATCCGCACCTGGCAGACGGCCGACAAGATGAAGCGTCAGCGCGGCCGGCTGAAGGAAGAAAAAGGCGACAACGACAATTTCCGCGTTCGCCGCTATATCGCCAAATACACGATCAATCCGGCGATCGCCCATGGCCTCAGTCATGAGATCGGCTCGGTCGAGGTCGGCAAGCGCGCCGATCTGGTGCTATGGAACCCCGCCTTTTTCGGCGTGAAACCCGATATGGTGCTGCTCGGCGGCTCGATCGCGGCAGCACCGATGGGCGATCCGAACGCTTCGATCCCGACGCCGCAGCCGGTGCATTACCGTCCGATGTTTGCCTCTTACGGCAAGAGCCTCACGAATTCCTCCGTCACCTTCGTCAGCCAGGCTTCGCTCGATGCCGGCCTGAAGGGCAGGCTTGGCGTTGCGAAGGAGCTGGTGGCGGTGAAGAATACCCGCGGCGGCATCTCCAAGGCATCGATGATCCACAATGACCTGACGCCGGAGATCGAGGTCGATCCGGAGACCTATGAAGTCAGGGCGAACGGCGAATTGCTGACATGCGAGCCGGCGACGGTGCTGCCGATGGCGCAGCGCTATTTCCTGTTCTAGGCCCGCTCGTTCCGTGCGCGCCGGACGGTTCCGATGAAAACAGGCATCCGCTGGCTGTTGCGGATCGTATTGCTGGTCGTTGCTCTGGCGACGGCCGGAACCTTCATTCCCCGGCCGCTGATTGCGCCGGTCGAAGCATCGTCCGCGCCGGCGGCCCACCGGATCTTGCTTCTGTCGGGACCGATCCATACCGATATTGCCATTCCGCTCGACGAGGAGACGCGGGCCGCCTTTTCCTTCCTCGACGATCCTGGTTTTCCGCTCGGCCATCCGAACGCGGAATGGCTCGTCATCGGCTGGGGCGGCCGCGCCTTCTATCTGGAAACGCCGACCTGGTCGGAGCTGAAGCCGCTGCCGGTGCTGCGGGCTCTGACGATCGACCGTTCGGTGCTGCACGTGGATCTCGCCGGTCATATCACCGAGCCGCAGCCGGCCGTTACGGCCTTCGATATCGGTGACGAACAATTGGCGCGGCTGCGCAGCTTCATCTCCGATAGTTTTGTCCGCGATGCCGGCGAGGTGAAGCTGATCTCAAACGCAGGTTACGGCGAGATCGACAGGTTCTTCGAGGCCAAGGGATATTTCAACGCCCTATTCGGCTGCAACACCTGGACTGCCGCAGCACTCCGTTCGGCCGGGCTTCGAACCGGCTTATGGAATCCGCTTCCGCAATCATTGCGATTATCCGCTGGTGTCTACAATTGACGCAGCTGGGGATCGGTCCCGGTGTAAACGGAATTGTGAACGGGACTCCCCATTTGGTTGTAAAAATCGCTGGGAAGCCGTGCGTTTTCCACAGGTAAACCATTCTGGAACAGGCAGGCTTTCCAACTGGAAAAAAGCGTTTAATATCAATTATCTCGACGTCCTTCCGCCCTGTCCGATTCAGGGATCGGATGTTTGCATCCCCTGCTAGAAAAAATCTGTCCGTCAAATCGTCCAAAACCATTCGAATTTTAACGAGCCGATTAAGACACCCGCAGCAATTGGGCTCTTATCAATGCCGTGAAACGCCCGGGCAGGAAGGTCGATTCTCATGAGAAGCTGGATGTCGCTGCAGGCCGGTTTCGGCGATTTTCAATATCGCAGGAACGTCTATCTCTTTGCGCTGAGGATGAGCTTTCTTGCCGTCATTCTTTCAGGCGTCATCCTCGCGCTGACGATACCGCCACTCGGTTTTTTCGGACTGCTGCCGGTGAACCTTTCGCATGCGATCGGCTTCGGTGCCGTTTTTTCCTGGCTTGTCGGCGGCACGGTTTGCGGCATGCTGTCGCTGACCGCAGGGTTTACCATGCATGAGTTGACAGTTTCGCGGGCGGAGTTCGAAAAGCTCAGCCGCACGGATACGCTCTCCGGCCTCTTGAACCGCCGCGCCTTCACGGAGGCGCTCGACAAAACCGAGGGCAATGCCTCGCTTGTCATTTTCGACGTCGACCGCTTCAAGGCGATCAACGACCGTTTCGGCCATGCCTGCGGCGATGCCGTCATCACCGCGGTCTCGGCCATGCTCATATCCGCCTTCGACGAAATGTCCGTCATTGCACGGCTGGGTGGGGAGGAGTTTGGCGTCATCGTCTCCGGCGAACCGCTGGAGGCGCGGATGGAACGCATCGAAGAGGTGCGAGCCCGGATCGCAAGCGGCGCCATCGCGGCCGAGGGGCACGATATCCGCATCACCGTTTCCGGCGGCGTTGCCGATCTCGCCGCCGGGCGCAGCAAGCAAGCGGTGTATGCCTCGGCGGACCGGGCGCTCTACCTCGCCAAGGCGCTCGGGCGCAATCGCGTCGTGCACGAACGGGAAGGCCTGCATCATGCCTGGCACGGGCTCGTTGAAAATGGCCTCGATGCCAAGGGCAGGGGAGCTGAGAGCGACAACGTGATGCAGGCCTACGGGATATAAACGCCCCGGTCTGAGCAAAAGGCCATTGGTGATTGCATCAGGAAAGACTATTTTGCATGTTCGTCTCAGCAAAACGGACATATCATGCAGCGCGTCACTTCCTATCTTCCCGCCGGTACCCCGTCCTCCCATCCGACCGCCCAGGTCAAGCTGCCGCACGATCTGCGCCATCTGCGCCGCAAGCTGCTGCATCTGGAAAATGGCGAGATGGTCATGCTCGATCTCAAGGACCCGGTGCTCTTCGCCAATGGCGATCTGCTGGTGCGCGAGGATGGGGAGCTGATCGAGATTCTGGCTGCCGACGAGAAACTCTTCGAAATTCGCGGACGCGACCGCACGCATCTCGTCGAGCTCGCCTGGCATCTCGGCAACCGCCATCTTGCCGCCCAGATCGAGGAAGACCGCATCGTCATCCTGCGCGACCATGTCATCCGCTCGATGCTGCAGGGCCTCGGCGCCACCGTGCTTGAGATCGACGAACCCTTTCAACCCGCGCGCGGAGCCTATCATTCCCATGGCGGCCATGCGCATGATCACGGCCATGCCGCTCACAGCCATGATCATGGACATGAACACGGTCACGCGCATGGCCACGACCATCAGCATGATCACAGCTGCGATCACGACCACGATCACGGGCATCATCACGGCCACAAGCACGATTGAGGCGCGATGACAGGGGACCGCCAACTGCAGGCATTGCTGCGCCTGACGGCGTGGCTCTCGCCGGCCTTTCCCATCGGTAGCTTCGCCTATTCGGGTGGGCTGGAGCGGGCGGTGGCCGATGGGCTCGTCGTCGATGCGGCTTCGCTTGCAAACTGGATCGGCACGCTGATCGGCCATGGTGCCGTCTGGAACGATGCGGTGCTTCTGGCCGAGAGCCACAGGCAACAGGCAGATGCCGCGCGCCTTGCTGAAACCGCCGCCCTCGCCGAGGCTCTTGCCGGATCGCGTGAGCGCCATCAGGAAACCATGCTGCTCGGTGACGCCTTCCTCGCGGCGGCGCGGGCTTGGCCGGACGAAGTGTTCGAGAGGCTGCCCGGCAAGACCGCTTATCCCGTCGCGGTGGGCGCGGTTGCCGGTGCGCATGGCATAAGGTCCGAGCAGGTGCTCGCAGTCTTCCTGCACGCCTATGCCTCGCAAGCGGTTTCGTCCGGTATCCGCCTCGGCGTTGCCGGGCAGAGGGACGGTGTTGCCGTGTTGGCCGGCCTTGAAGAGCCCATTGCGGAGGTTGCCCGACGGGCGGCGGCGTCGTCGCTCGACGATCTCGGGTCGGCGACCGTGCAGGCCGATATCGCCAGCCTGCGCCACGAGACGCAGGCGACGCGGTTGTTCCGCTCGTGAGGATATAAAGTTATCCGCAGAAACTGCGTCATTTGACGGTGGCGCGCGCCGCCGCCGTCGTTATCATCCGGTTCGATTGGAGTGAAACACATGAAATCAAGGAACGGACCTCTGCGCGTCGGCATCGGCGGGCCGGTCGGCTCGGGCAAGACGGCGCTGACGGAAAAGCTCTGCAAAGCGATGCGCGACGACTATTCCGTCGCCGTCGTCACCAACGACATCTATACGACCGAGGATGCCGAGGCGCTTGTGCGCATGCAGGCCTTGCCCTCGGAGCGGATCGTCGGCGTCGAAACCGGCGGCTGCCCGCATACCGCCATCCGCGAGGATGCGACGATCAATCTGCAGGCGATCGCCGGCCTCAACGAGCGCATACCCGATCTCGACGTCGTCTTCATCGAATCCGGCGGAGACAATCTGGCGGCGACCTTTTCGCCGGATCTTGCCGATATTACCATCTACGTGATCTCCGTCTGCCAGGGCGAGGAAATCCCGCGCAAGGGCGGGCCCGGCATCACCCGGTCCGACCTGCTTGTCATCAACAAAAAGGATCTGGCGCCCTATGTCGGCGCCGATCTCGAGGTGATGGACCGGGATGCGACGCGTATGCGCGCGAGCCGCCCGTTCGTCTTCTCGGACATGAAGCGCGGCGACGGCATCAGTTCGATCGTCAATTTCCTCAGGGAGCAGGGCGGGCTCTGAGCGGTCGGACCTGCCGCAGCAGCGAAAACGGCAAAACGAACGGGCCGGGAGTAATCTCCCGGCCCGTTTCATTGTCTGGATCTTGCTTATTCGGCTGCGAAAGGCGGCAGCCGTAGAACGTTGGTGTCGTTGCCTTTGGCACTCTTGCGCTTGCCTTCCGGCTTTTCGATCGCCGTCAGGCGCTCGTCCAGCGCATCGATATCGCTGCGGTTCTCGCGGGTCACGCGGGTGAGATCCTCGGGCGACAGAGGCAGTTCCTCCTCGTCCTTCCTGCCGACCATGCGGCCGAACATCCATCCGAGCAGGCGGGAGAGATCGTCCATGATCAGGAAGAAGGAGGGCACGACGACGAGCGAGAGGACCGTCGAGACGATGATGCCGCCGATCACCGCGATTGCCATCGGCGCGCGGAAGGAGCCGCCTTCGCCGACGCCGAGCGCGGAAGGCAACATGCCTGCCGACATGGCGATCGAGGTCATGATGATCGGCCGGGCGCGCTTGCGGCCGGCTTCGACCATGGCTTCGACACGGGCCATGCCCTGATGGCGCATCTCGATCGCGAAATCGACGAGCAGGATGGCGTTCTTGGTGACGATACCCATCAGCATCAGAATGCCGATCATGACGGGCATGGACAGCGGATTGCTGGTGATGATCAGAGCCGCCGCGACGCCGCCGATGGCCAGCGGCAGCGAGAACAGGATGGTGAAGGGCTGGATCACGTCCTTGAAGAGCAGGATCAGCACCGTCAGCACCAGCAACAGGCCCATCAACATGGCGTTGACGAAGCTCTGCTGCATCTCTGTCTGCACCTTGGTATCGCCGCTTTCGGCAAGGCGTACGGAGGCCGGGATGTTGGCCGCCTCGACGATCTCGCGGAAGCGGGCCGAAGCCGTGTCGAGCGCCACGCCCTGCGGCAGATCGGAGCCGATAGAGACGACACGGTTGCGGTTGTTGCGCTTGATCGAGCTTACGCCTTCCGAATAGTCGATATTGGCGACGCTCGAGAGCGGAACGGTGCCGCCGCTGGCGGTCTGGATCTTCAATGCCCGGAGGGCCGCAAGATCGCGGCGCATGTCGAGTGCCGCCTGCACCCGGATCGGGATCTGGCGATCGTCGAGCGAGATCTTGGCAAGCGCCGCATCGACATCGCCGATAGTGGCGACGCGGATCGTCTCGGAGATCTGCTGCGGCGTGATGCCGAGGCGGGCGGCCTCATCCTTACGCGGGTAGACCTGCAGTTCCGGACGGGGCAGGGCGCCGTCGGCGCTGACATTGGCGAGCAGCGGGTCGGCTCGGAGCTTGGATTCCAGGATGCCGACGGCGTCGTTCAGATCCTTCTCGTTCTTGGAGAGGAAGTTGAAGGAGAGGTCGCGTTCGCCGCGGTCGTTGAGTTTGAGGATATGGACGTCGGGAATGTCGCGCACCTTCGCGAAGACTTCCTTTTCGATATCCCATTGCGGGCGTTCACGGCCATGGACTTCCACCTTCGGCAGCATCGGGCCGATGACCGGGATGTCACCGAGCACATCGTTGACCACCTTCTTGACCAGCGACTGGTCAAGCTTGTCGAGTGCCAGCGTGATGGTCGCACGGCGCAGTTCGAGATCGCCCTTCGGCGATGCGCCGCCGAGGACGAAGACACTTTCGACGCCGTTGATGTCCTTGACCCTGTCATAGATCGCGTCCGTCGTCTTCTCGGTATCGTCAAGCCGCGCATTCGGCGGCAGTTCGACGGAGAGAACGATACGCGAAGCGTCTTCCGGCGGCAGGAAGCTGCCGGGCACGAACATGACCAGCGCGATGACCGAACCAACCGTGAAGAGGAGGGCCACAATCAGCGTCGTATAACGCCAATACCACCTGCGGGTCGTGCCGCTGACAAGGCGCGTATAGCCCTTCATCAGCAGGCTGTCATTGTCGTGATGGTCGTCAACGCCGTCTTCGGCGCGCATGAGATAGGCGGCCATCATCGGCGTGATCAGGCGCGCCACCATTAGCGAGAAGAAGACCGAGAAGGCGACTGTCAGGCCGAACTGGATGAAGTACTGGCCCGGAATGCCCGGCATGAAGGAAACCGGCACGAAGACGGCGATGATGGTGAAGGTGGTGGCGATGACGGCAAGGCCGATTTCATCCGCCGCCTCGATCGCCGCCCGATAGGGCGTCTTGCCCATCTTGATATGGCGGGCGATGTTTTCGATTTCGACGATCGCGTCGTCGACAAGGATACCGGTCGCAAGCGTCAGGGCGAGGAAGCTGACGAGGTTCAGCGAGAAGCCCATCATGTCCATGACCCAGAAGGTCGGGATCGCGGAGAGGGGGAGAGCGATCGCCGAAATCAGGGTCGCGCGCCAGTTCCGGAGAAAGAGCAGGACGACGATGACGGCGAGCAGCGCGCCTTCGAGCAGCGTGTGGATGGCGGCTTCGTAGTTGCCGTAGGTGAAATACACCGAATCGTCGATCATCTCGATCTTCACATTCGGGTTTTCGCTTCTGACCTTCTCGAGGCTCTGCGCTACGGTTTCGGCGACGCTGACCTCGCTGGCGCCCTTCGAACGGAAGACGCCGAAGGTGACAACAGGCGTATCGTTGAAGCGCGAGAAGGATTTCGGCTCTTCATAAGTGTCCTTGATGACGCCGAGGTCGGACAGCTTGACGAAACGGCCGTTCGGCAGCGCGATTGTCGTGTCGGCGAGTTCGGCGACATTGCGAGCATCGCCGAGGACGCGGATCGCCTGTTCGCTACCGGCCACCTGGCCGCGGCCGGAGCCGAGGTCGACGTTGGTGCCGCGCAGCTGCTGGTTGACGCTTGCCGCGGTGATGCCATGGGCATCGAGCTTGGCGGGGGTGAGTTCGATGCGCACTTCGCGCTCCGCGCCGCCGTAACGGTCGACGCGGCCGATACCGGCCTGGCCCTGCAGGGCGCGCTTGACCGTATCGTCGACGAACCAGGAGAGTTCTTCGAGCGACATGTCGGGCGAGGAAACGGCGAAGGTCTGGATCGCCTGGCCCTCGACGTCGACCTTGGTGACGATCGGCGTTTCGGCCGTCGCCGGCAGATCGCTGCGGATGCGATCGATCGCGTCCTTGACGTCCTGCACAGCCTGTTCCGTCGGCACTTCCATGCGGAACATGACATTGGTCTGCGAGCTGCCGTCGGTCACCGTCGACTGGATCTCGTCGATGCCGGTGATCGAGGCGATCGCGTCTTCGATCTCCTTCGTTACCTGCATTTCGAGTTCGGCCGGCGAAGCGCCGCTCTGCGTCACGCTGATCGAAACCAGCGGCACGTCGATGTTCGGGAAGCGCGTGATCGGCAGCGTGTTGAAGGACTGGATGCCGATGAATATCAACAGGCAGAAGGCCAGCAGCGGCGCGATCGGATTTCGAATGGACCAGGCTGAAAAATTCATCGGATGGTCTCTTTAGTTGGAAGCCGAGGGCTGTTCACGCACCGGCGTGATGTGATCGCCGTCGCGGACATAGGCGCCCGCCTTGGCCACGACCTCATCGCCGCTCTTCAATCCATTGACGATCTCGACATAGGCGCCGTCCTGGATGCCGGTCTCGATCTTGGCGAATTTTACCACACCATCCTCGACCTTGCGGGCCGACGAGCCTTCATTGCCCGTCAAGACCGCGGTCAGGGGAAGCGATACGCCTTGGGTCTCGCGCACGATGATCTCGGCACTGCCATACATGCCGGAGCGCGCCTTGCTGTCATCGTCGATGGAGATATGGACGAGGCCGAGGCGGGTGGTCGGATCGACGGTCGGCGACACCAGCCGCACTGCGCCGGAAAGCTTCTCGCGGCTGCCGGAAAGCGAAATCGTCGCCTTCTGGCCGGCCATGATCCTGACGATGTCGCTTTCGGCGACTTCTGCGACGAGCTCGATATCACCGTCGCGGATCAGGGTGAACAGCGGGTCACCGGTGCCGGCGGCAATGGCGCCGACCTTGGCGTTCTTTGCGGCGATCGTGCCGGCGACCGGCGTCTTCACATCGGTGCGGGCGAGCTTCAGATCGGCATCGGCGATCTGGCTGTCGAAGACCTTCAGATCGGCTTCGGCGACCTCGATCGCCTGTTCGGCGGAGACGACGCGGGCATTGGCGGCGGCGGCGGTTGCATCGGCCTGTTCGACCTGGGCAGTGGAAACCGTGCCCTTCTTGCCCATTTCCTGGGAGCGGGCCTGCTGCTGCCTGGCCTGTTCGGCGTTGGCCTGGGCCTCGATGAGCTGCGCGCGCAACTGGGCGAGGCTTGCCTCGCCCTTGGCCTTCGTCGCCATCATCTGGCTCTTCTCCAGCACCAGCGCGTCATCGTTGAGCGTCGCCAATGTGCTGTCGGCCTGAACCTTGTCGCCGACGTCGGCTTTCAGCGTGCGGATCGACAGGCCCTCGACCTGCGGCTGGATATAGACTTCCTCGACGGGTTTGACCGTTCCCGTGCCGATGACTCGGTCGACGAGAGTGCGGTTTGTCGCCGTGGTAACGACGATCGCCGGCAGGTTCTGCTGCGGTTTTGCGACTGGCGCTTCCTGCGAACATGCGGTGGATGCAGCCAGTGCCGCCGCAAAAAGGGTGGATACGCCTAAAATTCCAATCGGCCTGCGTGCCATGCGTCGTCGTCCAATCCTGTAACAAGGTTGGCCGAACTCGCGCGTCTGTCCTTCAGCTCGCGACCAGGCCACTGCCTTTCCTGCATTCTCAAGGGTATCCGCACATCATTTGCCGTCTTCATCCCTCGTCGGCAAATCGGCTTCTAATTGGTATCGATTTGCTCGATATGCAAGCCCGGCAGAAAACAATTCCCCATGAGCCGATAATAATTACCATCAGAACCTGAATCAATCACCGAAGGGTTATGCGAGCATGACGATGATTGATCCCGCCTCTACCGCAATGACGTTTGACGCCGGACAAATGCGACAGTTGCAGGGTGATTTTTCGTGCAAGCAGGAAAAATACGAAACGCGCGGAGATCTTCCCCGCGCGTTTCCCTCGCAATGTTGCCGCGATTACTTGGACGCAGCGTCGGTAATGTCGTGCGTCCAGGCGCCCGAGGGCTCCTTGCTGATGATCTTCTGATCAAGCAGCGCCTTTGCTGTGCGGGCATAGAGCGCCTCGTCCAGCTTGCCGGAGCCGTCACCGACGAGCTTGGCGACTTCGCCCATCATGCGCTTCTGGTGGTTTTCGTCCTGACCGCCATTGTCCATGACGATCTCGGCGGCTTCATCGGGGTTTTCGGTCGCATATTTCCAGCCTTTCATCGAGGCGCGGACGAACTTGACCATCTTCTCCTTGAAGGCCGGATCCTTCAGCTTGTCCTCCATCACGTAGAGGCCGTCTTCCAAGAGGTCGTTGCCCATCTCGGTATAGTTGAAGACCGTCAGTTCCTCCGGCTTGAAGCCGGCATCGATCGCCTGCCAGTATTCATTATAGGTCATGACCGAGATGCAGTCGGCCTGCTTCTGAACAAGCGGCTGCACGTCGAAGCTCTGCTTCAGCACAGTGACACCGTTCGGGCCGCCGTCGGTGGACAGGCCCAGCTTGTTCATCCAGGCGAAGAAAGGATATTCGTTGCCGAAGAACCAGACACCGAGCGTGTGGCCTTTGAAATCGGCCTCGGTCTTAACAGGGCCGTCCTTGCGGCAGATCATTTCCAGGCCTGACTTCTGGTAGGGCTGGGCGATATTGACGAGCGGTACGCCCTTTTCGCGGGCAACGAGAGCGCCGCCCATCCAGTCGACGATGACATCGGCGCCGCCGCCGGCGATCACCTGTTCGGGAGCAATGTCCGGGCCGCCCGGCTTGATGTCGACGTCGAGGCCTTCCTCTTTGTAAAAGCCTTTGTCCTTGGCGACGTAATAGCCGCCGAACTGGCCCTGCGTGACCCATTTCAGCTGCAGCACCACCTTGTCGGCGGCCATCGCGTGTGCGGCGGCCAGCGTCATCGCGCTCGCCATCATTGCAACCATCAACTTTCTCATTTTTTTATCCTTACCCTCTGAAGTTATGCCCGAACCCCGTTTGCGAAGCCCGTGCGCGTCTAGCCACCACGGATAGACGGATGCCAGAATGTCACCGCCCGTTCCGTCAGGGCGATGACGCCATAGAAGATCGAGCCGGCCAGCGCCGCAACGGCGATTTCCGCCCAGACCATATCGACATTCATGCGGCCGATCTCGGTGGAGATGCGGAAGCCCATGCCGACGATCGGCGTCCCGAAGAATTCGGCAACGATGGCACCAATCAGCGCCAGCGTCGAGTTGATCTTCAGTGCGTTAAAAATGAACGGCATGGCTGCCGGAAGCTTGAGCTTGAGCAGCGTCTGCCAATCGCTCGATGCATAGGTGCGCATCAGGTCGCGCTCCATGCTGCCGGAGGCGGCAAGGCCGGCGACGGTGTTCACCAGCATCGGGAAGAAGGTCATGATGATGACGACGGCGGCCTTCGAAGGCCAATCGAAGCCGAACCACATGACCATGACCGGAGCGACGCCGATGATCGGCAGGGCCGACACCATGTTGCCGATCGGCAGAAGGCCGCGGCGCAGGAAGGTGATGCGGTCAGCCAGTACGGCGACGGCGAAACCGCTGAGGCAGCCGACGGCATAACCGATCAGGACAGCCTTGAAGATCGTCTGCCTGACGTCATCGCCGAGGATCGGCAGGGAGGTCATGATGCGGGCGCCGATGGCGCTCGGCGGCGGCAGGATGATGAAAGGAATGCCGGCGCCGCGCGTTGCCGCCTCCCAAAGGATAAGGATCCAGGCACCGAAGATCGCCGGGATCAGCAGCTGGAGTGTCGATTTGCCGAAGGCGGTGACGGGTTGCTGTTTCGACAGCTCGGTGACGCATCGCCAAGCCAGCAGCCAGCAGGAAAAGAGCAGCAGGAAGAATGCCCGCGTCGCCATGCCCTCGTTGCCGGAGAGCGCGGAAAGCAGCATCCAGGCGGCGCCATGGGCGCCGATAAACAGCACGGTGGCGCGGTAGGCCGGCGGTTGCGGCGCGAAGGACAGCAGGGCGGCGGCGATGACGATGGTGAAGACGAGGCTTGCGGTGCCGTCGGTGAAGGGCTGCGCCGCGCCGTCGGCCAGCAGCGGCAGGCTGATCAGCGCTGCAAGGCAGAGGAGGAGGGCGGTCACGCCCTGCCAGGAGAAGGTCAGATGTCTCATGCCGGCCTCCCGCCCATGGCGCGGTCGACGATCTTGGCGGCAAGGCCGACGATCGCAACCAGAATGCCGGCCAGCAGCGATCCGGCGACGAGGGCCGCCCAGATATCGATGGTCTGGCTGTAATAGGAGCCGGCAAGCAGTTTCGAGCCGATGCCGGCGACTGCCCCCGTCGGCAGTTCGCCGACGATGGCGCCGACGAGGCTTGCGGCGATTGCGACCTTCATCGAGGTGAAGAGGAAAGGAATCGAGGCCGGAACGCGCAGCTTCCAGAAGGTCTGCATCGGGCTGGCATAATAGGTGCGCATCAGGTCGAGATGCATAATCTCAGGCGACCGTAATCCCTTCACCATGCCGACGGCGACGGGGAAGAAGGAGAGATAGGTGGAGATCAGCGCCTTGGAGACGAGGCGGGAGGCGTCGGAATCGAGGTTCAGGAGATGGGCGAGCGCATTGTCACCGGTCAGTACATTGTAGGAAATGATAACGATCATCGGTGCGATGGCGAGGATCGGTATGGTCTGGCTCGCCACCAGCCACGGCATCAGCGAGCGGTCCATGGCGCGGTTGTGCACGATCAGCACGGCAAGGAGAATGCCGAGCAGCATGCCGAAACCGAAACCGAGGAGGGTGGAGGAGAGTGTCACCCAGCTGTGATAGACAAGGCTGCGGTTGCTCGAAAGGCTGCGTAGCACGGTGTTCTCGTAGACATTTTGCGCCACCTGATGCGGCGCGGGCAGAATCGGCTTCGGCTGCGCCAGCGTCTTGCCGATGAATTCGAGCGTCGTCGGGGTGGCGCCGGCGCGACCGTCCATGTCGCGTTGGAACGGCGCGTTCATCAGGACCGCGGCGGCATACCAGATGGCGATGAGGACGAGCAGGATGGTGGTGACGGGGACGATCTTGTTTTTGAGGGTGTCGGGTTTCACGCTACGCGCTCCTTCAAAAAGGGAGCGGCGTGTTTTTCGACAGTCAAAAACACGTAGTCGGGGCCGTCCAACACTTGAGCGTTGTCGAAGCGCAGCACGTTGAAACCTTGATTGCGCAGGAACGCGTCCCGGACAAGATCATGTCGGCGGCCAGCAATTGTTTCGTGGCTATCACCGTCGACTTCGACGATTAGTCTTGCTGAAAGCCAGGCGAAATCGGCGATATACGGGCCGATCGGCGTTTCGCGCCTGAACCGGGCGCCATACGGCCTGAGATCTCGAAGCATATCCCACATGGCTGCCTCTGCCTTTGTGAGTTCACGGCGGAGGCGTTTTGCGGTTTCGCGGGTTTTTGGGGTGATGTTCGAATGTGGCATCTAGACCCCTCCCCAACCCCTCCCCACACGGGGGAGGGGCAAACCTGGGGCGCTCGCCGAGTTCTCCAGCGACCGGCGCGAAAGAGTATCAAGGCCGGCGGCGAGCTCGACGCTAAAGCCCCTCCCCCTTGTGGGGAGGGGTTGGGGAGGGGTCTTTTCCAACGACACGCGGCTACACCTCATGGCTATGCCCCGTCCTCAACCCCTCGCGGACGCGATGGGCGATCTTCAGAAACTCAGGGGTGTCGCGGATGTCGAGCGGGCGTTCGGCCGGCAGCGGCGAGTCGATCACGTCGGTCACACGACCCGGGCGCGGCGACATCACCACGATCTTGGTGGAGAGGTAGACGGCCTCGGGAATGGAATGGGTGACGAAGCAGATCGTCTTGTTGGTGCGGGCCCAGAGTTTCAGCAGTTCTTCGTTCAGATGGTCGCGGACGATCTCGTCGAGCGCGCCGAAGGGCTCGTCCATCAGCAGCAGGTCGGCGTCGAAGGCGAGCGCGCGGGCGATCGAGGCGCGCTGCTGCATGCCGCCGGAAAGCTGCCAGGGGAATTTCTTCTCGAAGCCGGACAGGCTGACGAGGTCGAGCGCTTCGGCGATGCGCCGCGTGCGGTCGGCACCGGAATATCCCATGATCTCCAGCGGCAGGGCGATGTTGTTTTCGATGGTGCGCCAGGGCAGGAGCGCCGGCGCCTGGAAGACATAGCCGTACGCGCGGGCCTTGCGGGCTTCTTCCGGCGTCATGCCGTTGATCGAGATCTCGCCCGACGTGCTCTTTTCGAGATCGGCGATGACGCGCAGGAAGGTCGTCTTGCCGCAGCCCGACGGGCCGATGAAAGAGACGAAGTCGCCCTTGCGGACATCGAGATTGACATCGCTGAGGGCCTGCACCGGGCCGTCATTCGCCTGGTAGGTGAGACAGAGATCCTTGGCGGATACGACGGAGGGTGCTTGCATCAATGCGACCATTCTTGTTTTCGCCGCGGGGAGGCGGTTTGCATGTTACCATCGCCACAGGCCCTGCCGGCGGCACATTTCATGGAGGAAGAGAATGGACGCGACATCACAACCCACCTGCCACATCGTTCGCCCCAAACATGCCTATGACGGCAAGCAGGGGCTGAGCTATTTTGAAGGGATCGCGGCCGAGACGGTCGGCGCCAAAGGGATCTGCATGCATCTGCTGACGATCCCGCCCGGCGTGCGCGCCAAGGCGCATCTGCACGAGGCGCACGAGACGGCGATCTACATGCTCTCCGGCGAGGCCCATACCTGGTACGGCGACCGGCTCGAGCACCACATCGTCGTCCATGCCGGCGACCTTTTCTATATCCCGGCCGGCGTGCCGCACATGCCGGCAAACCTCAGCAGCACGCCATGCACGGCGGTCATCGCCCGCACCGACCCGAACGAGCAGGAAAGCGTCGTGCTTCTGCCGGAACTGGACGCGCTGGTGCCGGCGTGAGGTCATCCGCATGGAGGCGTCGTTCCCCGGTTGATGGCCGTATCGTGGTGCACCATGTCACACGCCCGTTGCCGGAATGCCGCTGCGCTCAACCTTGCGCGGAGAGGTGATCTCCTTCCAGGTGGAGAGTGCCTTGCTGACGGCCGTCACTGGTTCGCGCCGGACGAACTCGCCATGGCCTTCCTGGGTCTTGATGGTGCCTTCCTCGATCGCGACGACGCCGCGCGTCAGCGTGTAGCGCGGCAGGCCGGTCACTTCCTTGCCCTCGAAGACATTGTAGTCGATCGCCGATTGCTGGCTCTTGGACGAGATGACCTTGGACCGCTTCGGATCCCAGACGACGATATCGGCATCGGCGCCGACGAGGATCGCGCCCTTCTTCGGGTAGATGTTGAGGATCTTGGCGATGTTGGTCGAGGTGACGGCGACGAATTCGTTCATCGTCAGCCGGCCGGTGTTGACGCCGTGCGTCCAGAGCATCGGCAAGCGGTCTTCCAGGCCGCCGGTGCCGTTCGGGATCTTGGTGAAGTCGCCGACGCCGAACCGCTTCTGCGCCGTGGTGAAGGCGCAATGGTCGGTGGCGACCACCTGCAGCGAGCCGGAGGCAAGGCCGGCCCAGAGACTGTCCTGATGCTGCTTGCTGCGGAACGGCGGCGACATGACGCGGCGGGCGGCGTGATCCCAGTCGGGGTTGGAATATTCGCTCTCGTCGAGCGTCAGATGCTGGATCAGCGGCTCGCCGTAGACGCGCATGCCCTTGGCGCGGGCCCGGCGGATCGCTTCGTGCGCCTGTTCGCAGGAGGTATGGACGATATAAACAGGGCAGCCGGCCATGTCGGCGATCATGATGGCGCGGTTGGTGGCCTCGCCCTCGACTTCGGCGGGGCGGGAATAGGCATGCGCCTCGGGGCCGTTATTGCCTTCGGCGAGCAGCTTGGCCGACATCGAGGCAACGACGTCGCCGTTTTCGGCGTGCACCAGCGGTAGGGCGCCGAGTTCAGCGCAGCGCTGGAAGGAGGCGAACATCTCGTCATCATCAACCATCAGCGCGCCTTTGTAGGCCATGAAATGCTTGAAGGTGTTGATGCCCTTGTCGCGAACGATGGTCTCCATCTCCTTGAAGACCTGCTCGCTCCACCAGGTAACCGCCATGTGGAAGGAATAGTCGCAATTGGCGCGGGTCGATTTGTTGTCCCACATGGTCAGCGCTTCGAGCAGCGACTGGCCGGGGGCGGGAAGAGCGAAATCGACCACCATGGTCGTGCCGCCGGAAAGCGCCGCGCGCGTGCCGCTCTCGAAATCGTCGGAGGAATAGGTGCCCATGAAGGGCATTTCCAGATGGGTGTGCGGGTCGATGCCACCCGGCATGACATAACAGCCGGAGGCGTCGAGCGTCTCGTCGCCAGAGAGGTCCGGACCGATCTCGACGATCTTGCCGCCGTCGATCTTGACGTCAGCCTTGTAGGTGAGGTCGGCCGTGACGATGGTGCCGTTCTTGATGACTGTGGTCATGGCTGCTGTTCCCTATTCTCTATCGTTGTTCGGCAGGCGCATAAAAGCTCGGCAATTCGGAGCTGAATTCGAGCCGGCCCTGCAAGGCCGCAAGGATCGTTTCGAGTACGGAGCGCCGCTCGCGCGAGATTTCCTGATTCCAGAAGCGCAGGACCGAATAGCCATTGGCATTGAGCCATTCGGTTCGGCGTTGATCGGTCGCGCTCTCGGCATGCTGGAAGCCATCGACTTCTACAATCAGTCGCTCTTCGCGACAGAGGAAATCGACGATGAAGGGGCCGAGCGGAACTTGTCGCGCGAATTTGTAGCCGTTCAGGCGTCGTGCGCGTAAGTCGCTCCAGAGGTGGTATTCCTCTTCGGTTTCGTTGCGGCGAAGCTGGCGGGCTTGCCCGGTTTTTGCGGGACGATGTTTACGGATATCCTGTCTGATAATTTTCGTCTCGCCCGGAGCCCGCTCATCCGCCCTTCGGGCACCTTCTCCCCGAGGGGAGAAGGGGGAAGCCGCAACGCCAGCCGTTCCCTTCTCCCCAGCGGGGAGAAGGTGGCCCGCAGGGTCGGATGAGGGGGCTCCGGGCGCGACATGAGACATCACACCACAATCTCCGCCGTCTCCACCACCGCATGGAACAGCACATCGGCGCCGGCCGTCGCCCATTCCTTGGAAATCTCCTCCGCCTCGTTGTGGCTGAGGCCACCCACACACGGACACATGACCATGGTCGCAGGCGCGACCTTGGCGGCCCAGCAGGCGTCGTGGCCGGCGCCGGAGATGAGGTTCATGTGGGTGTAGCCGAGGCGTTCGGCGGCGGAGCGGACCGAGGCAACAAGCTTTTCGTCGAAGGTAACAGGTGCGAAATGGCCGATCGCCTCGACGGAACAGCCGACACCGAGCGCGTCGCAGATGCCTGGCGCTTCCGCCTCGATCTTTGCCCGCATGCGGTCGAGCTTGGCCTTATCGGGCGAACGGATATCGACGGTGAAGACCACCTTGCCCGGCAGCACGTTGCGGGAGTTCGGCGAGAAGAAGACCTGGCCGACGCCGCCGACGGCGCCCGGCTGTTCACCCATCGCCACACTTTGCACCATTTCCAGGATGCGCGACATGGCAAGGCCGGCGTTGACGCGCATGTTCATCGGCGTCGAGCCGGTATGGGCCTCTTTGCCGGTCAGGGTGAATTCCAGCCACCACAGGCCCTGACAGTGGGTGACGACGCCGATCTGCTTGTCTTCGGCCTCGAGGATCGGGCCCTGTTCGATGTGATATTCGAAATAGGCGTGCATCTTGCGGGCGCCGACTTCTTCGTCGCCGACCCAGCCGATGCGCTTCAGCTCGTCGCCGAACAGATTGCCCTCGGGATCGCGGCGATTATAGGCAAAATCGAGGCTGTGCACGCCGGCGAAGACGCCCGAGGCCAGCATGGCCGGGGCAAAGCGTGCGCCTTCCTCGTTCGTCCAATTGGTCACAACGATCGGATGTTTGGTCTTGATGCCGAGATCATTCATGGTGCGCACGACTTCGAGGGCCGCGAGCACCCCGAGCACGCCGTCATATTTGCCGCCGGTCGGCTGGGTGTCGAGATGCGAGCCGACATAGACGGGCAGGGCATCGGGATCGGTGCCGGGGCGCGTGGCGAACATCGTGCCCATCTGGTCGACGCCCATGGTCAGGCCCGCTTCGTCGCACCATGTCTTGAAGAGGCCGCGGCCCTCGGCATCCGAATCCGTCAGGGTCTGGCGATTGTTGCCGCCCGCGATACCGGGGCCGATCTTCGCCATGTCCATGAGGCTGTCCCAGAGACGGTCGCCATTGACGCGCATGTTCTCGCCTGGTGCTGCCACCATTTTTATGCCCTCACCTGTTTGCGGCAGTCATGTGAAGTGACATGCCCGCCTGTTCCCGTGGTCTATTCCTGCGCCTCTTATTGGTTTTGTCGAGCGCCGGAAAATCGCCAGTTGCCTTTGTTTTTCATCTGGCGGATAATTTGACCGATTGGTAAACATTACAACTTCCACCGCCGGGCTCAAGACGAAAATCACGAAAATTGCCGATAAAAAAACGGGCAGTTGCTCAAGAAAGAGGCCGGTGTGCTTCCAGCCAAAACTTGAGCGAAGAAGTTGAATTTCAAGGGGAAACGACAGCCTGTGACCATACCGAGAGCAGCGAAAACCCTGAGGCGGACGCGAATCCAGGAGGAGAAGGAAGAGCAGATCCTGGAAGCGGCGCTCGACGTGTTTTCGGCAAGCGGCTTCCGCGGCTCGACCATCGACCAGATCGCCGAAGTGGCCGGCATGTCGAAACCCAACCTGCTCTATTATTTCCGCACGAAGGAAGCCATGCATCGGGCGCTGATCGACCGGGTGCTTTACACCTGGCTGGAGCCGCTGCGCGCCTTCGATGCCGACGGCAATCCGGAAGAGGAAATCCGCAGCTATATCAGACGCAAGCTGGAGATGGCGCGCGACTTTCCGCGTGAAAGCCGGCTCTTTGCCAATGAGGTGCTGCAGGGCGCGCCGCATATCGAGGACGAGCTGAAGGGTCCGCTGAAGGAACTGGTCGACGAGAAGGCGGAGGTCATCCGCGCCTGGACGAAATCGGGCAAGATCGTCAAATGCGACCCCTACCATCTGATCTTCTCCATCTGGTCGACGACCCAGCATTATGCGGATTTCGACGTGCAGGTGCGCGCGGTGCTCGGACAGGAGCATGCCGGCGAAGGCCGCTTCGAGGATGCGGCGCAGTTTCTGGAACAGCTCTTTATTGGCGGGCTGCGGCCGGATCGCTCCGAGAGTTGACGTTTATTGCCTTTTCGGCAGCGGTATGCGGGCGAGAATGTCCGTTACGCCTTCCATCGTATAGGGCTTTTGCAACACGGGCGCGTCCGAATGGCTGTTTGCCTGGGCGATGCCTTCCCCATAACCCGTGGCAAAAACGAAGGGCACGCCGTCAGCTGCCAATCGGTCGGCAATCCCGAAACTGGTCTCATCGCCGAGATTGACATCGAGAAGCGCCAGATCGAAGGACCGGCCGGCCAGGATTTCCATCGCCTCGGCAACGGTCGGTGCGGTTGCTACTTCGGCGCCTAGACGGCGCAGGATATCTTCGCCGTCCATGGCAATAATCAGGTTGTTTTCCACCAGCAGCACGTTCAGGCCGGAAAGCGGCTGTCCTCCTGCAATCACCTCGGGTGCCGCTGCTCCGTTCGGCGCTGAATCTGATCGATCGCTCGTCGGGCCGACGACATATCGCCCGGGAATGAAGAAATCCGCTTCGAGCCCGCCCTTGTTGTAGCGCAACTCGGCCTTGCCGCCGAGGTCATACGGAATCGAGCGCCGAATGATCGTCGAGCCGAAGCCGTGGCGCGTCGGTTCGGTGACGGGCGGACCACCTTTTTCCCGCCAGCCAATGCGCAGATTGCCTTCATCATCGCGGGACCAGCCGAGTTCGACGATGCCGCGGCCGGTGCCGGAAAGGCTGCCATATTTGGCGCTGTTGGTCATCAGCTCGTGGAAAACAAGGGCAGCGGTGGAAAAGGCCTGCGGCTCCAGCAGCACGTCCTCGCCGTGCATCTGAATGCGTTGCGCATTTTTGCCAAGATAGGCGGCGGTCTCGGCCAGCAGCAATTGCCGAAGCGAAGCCGGCGCCCAGTGATCCCTAGTAATCTGGTCATGGGCACGGGCGAGTGACTGGACGCGGCCCTCGATCTGGCGGACGTAGTCACCGAGGCTCACGGAGGTCGCCTGCGACTGGCGGATGATGCCGGTGATGAGGCTCAATATGTTGCGGACGCGGTGGTTGAGCTCGGCGATCAGCAGTTCCTGCCGCTCGTTTGCCGTCTGGCGCGCCATGCTGGCCTCGTCGGTGAGGCGCAGAACCACCTCGATCAGCGTGACCCGGATCGTTTCGGCGACACGACGCTCGGCTTCGCTAAAGGGCAGGGAGCGGCCGCGCACCAGTTCCGACCATGCCTCGAAACTCTTGCGCGGCGTCAACCTCGGGCCGTTGGGTCCGTATTCCACCGGCTTGTGCGGATCGCCGCCCCAACGGACGGTCCGCACCAGCTCCTGGCGGAAGAGCACGACATAATCGCGCGGTGAACGCGAGATCGGGATGGCGAGCATGCCTGCCACTGCACCGTCGACCTCAAGATCCGGGTAGGTGTCCCCCAGCCTGTCGACGGCATAGATGCGGCCGGCGGCAGTGCGGTTGAGGTGGCGGACAAGCGCTGCGAAGCTTTTCTCATCCGGTCCGATGCCGGCCAGCGCCAGCCGGCCGTTGATCCAGACACCGATGCCATCGGCAGGAATGGCTTCGGCCAGCGCTTCGACCAGCCAGGCGGGATCGTCGAGCAGGCTGGCATTGTCTGCCACGGCCGTCAGAAGCCGGTCGGCGATGCGGCGCGCCTTGGTCTCATAGTCCAGCGCCAGCCGGCGTTCACGGCTTTCGAGGCGCGAAGCGAACATCTGACCGAAGAGTTCGGCGGTGGAGCGGCTTTGGGCCGACGGCAGGCGCGGACCGTAGTGATGACAGGCAAACAGGCCCCAGAGCTTGTCATCCACCACGATCGAAATTGAGAGCGACGCCCCGACGCCCATGTTTTTGAGATATTCGATGTGGATCGGCGAGACCGAGCGCAATACCGACATGGAGAGGTCGAGCGGCTGACCGTGCTCGTCGAGGTGCGGCAGTATCGGGACCGGGACGGCGTCGACATCGGCAATGATGCGGAACAGGTTGCGCAGATAGAGCGCGCGGGCCTGTACCGGAATGTCGGAAGCCGGATAGTGCAGCCCCAGGAACGAGCCGATGCCGGCGCGGGCGGCTTCCGCCACCACTTCGCCGGATCCATCTTCGTCGAAACGATAGACCATCACCCGGTCGAAACCGGTCAGGGCGCGCGCCTGCCTTGCACCCTCGCGGAAGAAAGCTTCCATCGTTTCCGTGTGGTCAAGGCGAGACATCATGCTGCGCATGGAGAGAGAAGAGGTGTCGCGTCTGGCGTCCTGGCAGCGCTCGCCTTCGATGATGACCAGGTCCTCGTTCATGTGCACGGCAAGGTCGAACCTGTCTTGGCCGGGTGTCAGGACGACGCCGAAAATCCGCTCGACGTCGGGACCCCGCAGCGTCGTCAGCTTGTTGCGGATTGTGTGGAGCGCTTCGGGCGTGATCAGGGAGGCAACAGGGCGGCCGAGTGCGTCGGCCTGTGCAATGCCGAGGAACTCCACCAGATTTGCCGAGGCGCGGACGGCAATCCAGTCCGACGATACCGCCAGCAGAAAGCCGAAAGGCTGAACTGCGCCAAGTTGGTGGATCGGCTCGCGGTCGCAATTGGTGAGATCGACGGGTTCAAATGTGCCGCTCATGGGACGGCTTCCAGTTCGAGTTGCCCCGCTTGGAGAAAGAGGCCGAAAACATCGCGGGCGGCGACGACGGCAGCGTCGAAGTCGTCCAGATTGCTGGCATCGAGACGGTCCATGAAGATCCTCATGGCGCTCTTTGGACCTTGTGGCGTCAGGTAGCTGCTGGGCAGGTAGTCAGGCACGGCTTTGGCAAGCAGGGCGCCCCCGAGCTTGGAGCCCTCGAACACGTAAAGGGCTCCCCAGAGCGCTGCCTCGCCATGCAATGCCGGTGGCGCCAGGGGCGGGGGCAACGGATCGCCGAGCGCGTGGATATCGGCCAACAGCATTCGCGTGCGCCTGCGCTCCGGCCAGTCGGGCAGCAGGCGGTCTATACCGGCTTCCTCGAGCGCATTTTCGGCCGCAGGGACGACCCGGGCATGCGCGCGCAGGAATGTTCCGTACTGCTGTCTATCGGAGAGGTCGAACGTGCCGAAAAGCTTGTCGACCTCGGCGTGGCAATCTGCTGTTTGTGCGCGGAGCACGCTGCGAAGTGACATGCGGACCGTATTCTGGGTGATATGGCAGATGATGCCGTTTATAGGAGAACGACGAACTAGCGATATATTGCAGCATCGCAGTATTTCCAGAGAAACCCATAGAAAAACATGGGCTTCCTTTGCCGCTCGGTCCACTGCTCGGCCTAAGCGCAGGCTCTCCTTGCGGCGCGAGCGCTTTTCAATCCATCAGGCGAGGCAGATTTGCCGCCAGCATATTGATGGCGAGGCGCACCTTCGGCAGCATCACCGGCGATCTCGGCCAGACGGCATAGGCTTCGAAGATGGTGGACGGCATATCGGTCAGAACCCGCACGAGTTCACCTGACAGGACCCTGTCCCGCACCAGCCAGCAGGTCAGCCAGGCAAGCCCCCGGCCTTCGACGGCGGCGTCGGCTATCGAGGCGAGATCGTCGAGCCGCAGCCGCGATTTCGGCAGAACTTCGCGCGGGGGACCGACCGCCGCCGGGAAGATCCAGGGTCTGTCGTTGTCGCCCCTGCGATAGACGATACCCTGATGGTGGGCGAGCTCGTCGAGCGTTTGCGGCACGCCGTATTTTTCCAGATAGGCAGGCGAGGCGCAGACCGTCATGGACTGCCGGGCGATCGCCCGCGCCATCAGGTCGGGATTATCCTTCAGCGGGCCGTTGCGGACGGCAAGATCGAAGCCGCTCTCCAGGAGGTCGACGACGCGATCGCTGAAGGAGAAGTCGAGTTCGAGATCCGGGTGATCGTCGAGCAGGCGGGTCAGGATCGGGGCGGCGCAATGGCGTCCGAACAGCACCGGCATCGATACCCGCAGCCTGCCGCGGACCTCGCGCCTGCCAGATTCGAGCTGGGCCTCACCGATCCGGATTTCCTCGATGGCTCTCAGGCAGCGCTCATAGAAGAACCGGCCTTCGTCAGTCAGGCTCTGGGTCCGGGTCGTGCGGTTGAAGAGCCGGACGCCGAGCCGCTGTTCGAGCCTTGCGATCGTCTTGCTGACTGCCGAACGGGTAAGATGGAGCCGTTCGGCAGCGGCTGAGAAGCCGCCCGCCTCTGCCGTCTGGACGAAAATCGAAATCCCCTTTAGCTGCTCCATATTTGTTTCCATAACGGCACCATTCTGTCGATTTATTATCACAACAGCGGACCAATTTTCAACGATATACCTGCTGCTCCTCAATCGAGAAGGAGCAGAAAGATGCAGACGACAAGGCAGTGGCAGACCGAGGCAATCGGACCGGAAGCCGATCTGAGGATTGGTGAAGCCCGAATCCCCGAGGTGTCAGACACGATGGTCCGGGTGCGGACGCAGGCGGTTTCTCTCAATTTCCGCGACAGGCTGGTCCTGGAGAGCGGCATGGGGCTGCCGCTACAGTTTCCCTTCGTGCCGGCCTCGGACATGGCGGGTGTGGTCGAGGCCGTCGGGCCTGAGGTCACGCGCTTCAAACCCGGCGACCGGGTGATCTCCACCTTTTCCCCGGACTGGATCGAGGGCCGGGGGCCGGGCACGGCCCGCACTCCGCACTACCGGACACGGGGCGGCTTCTATCCGGGCGTGCTGTCTGAACATACCGTGCTTTCCGAGCAGTGGTTCACGCTTGCGCCTGCAACGCTCGATGCCGCCGAAGCAAGCACGTTGCCCTGCGCCGGCCTGACCGCCTGGTTCGCCCTCATTGAATGCGGCAGGCTCAAGGCCGGCGACAAGGTGTTGGTGCAGGGAACCGGCGGCGTCGCGCTCTTCGGCCTGCAGATTGCCAAGGCGCATGGCGCCGAGGTCTTTATTACGTCAGGCAGCACCGAAAAGCTCGAGCGTGCGTCCGCCCTCGGCGCCGATCATCTGATCAACCGGCACGACGGCGACTGGGTGGAGCAACTCTATCACTTGACCGGTGATTACGGCGCCGATCACGTGTTGGAAATCGTCGGCGGGCCGCATCTCGGCCAGGCGCTGAAGGCCGTGGCGGTCAACGGCCGCATCTCGGTGATCGGCGTGTTCGAGGGGTTCGACGTCTCGGGGGCTGCGGCACCCTTGCTTCTGAAGGCGCCCACCGTACAGGGAATTTCGGTCGGTCACCGCCGGGCGCTGGAAGATCTGGTGTGCGCCGTCGACCGGACCGGGCTGAAGCCTGTTATCGACAAGCGCTATGCCTTCGAGGAACTGCCGCAGGCGTTCGATCACCTCTATCGCGGCCCGTTCGGCAAGGTCGTCATCGAGTTTTGAAACACGCGCTCCCCTCGCGTCGTGGAGGGGAGCTTGCAGCTATTCGGCAGCGACGGCCTCGCTTTCGAAGGCGAAATCTTCATCGGCCCAGCCGGTCATGCCGCCGATCATGAGCTTCGCCCTCAGGCCGAGCTTGGCGAGGCGGAGAGCGGCCTTATCTGCGCCGTTGCAGTGGGGGCCGGCGCAATAGACGACGAACAGCGTGTCCCTTGCCCATTCCGACATGCGGTGCGCGGTCATCTTGCCGTGCGGCAGGTTGATCGCACCCGGCACGTGGGATTGCGCAAACAGGGCCGGCGAGCGCACGTCGAGGAGAACGAAATCGACCTTGGCGCCGGCAAAGGCGGCATGGACATCCGAGCAATCGGTTTCGAAAGCGAGCTTGGCGGCATAGTGGGTGGCGGCGAGATCTGGCTCGGCGGCTGGTATTTCGGCGACGGGGCTTGGCATCTGTCTTTCCTTTCCGTGTTGGAATTGCAGTTTGGTATCGCCGATGGTAGAGCTTTGCGAAATTGGCCATCATGACTGACAGCGTAAAAATCATGCCAAACACGTCGCCGCACCAGACGAAAGGACCGCTGGTCGCAGCTATCGTGAGCGGCAGGAATTAACTCCAAATCGAGGAAAAAACGGTTCGAATATGGGGTAAAACTAATTCCAGAATCGTTTTTTACCCGCAGAATCTGCTGCCAACTACTTGTTATGACTCAATTCCTCTATGCGAACTAAAAGTTCTTTGTTTTCCGTTTGGGCGAGGCGTATTTCTTCGGTCAGGACGTAATCCGTAAGCGAGCGGCTGAAGCGGGACGACGCAGTGATTAAATGCTTGCGGCACCTATTCCGAAAGGCGGCGAGTGGCATCGAGAGAGCCTGCCGACACTTTATCTGTCGACCTCGCAAATTGGTTGCCGCTCGAAATGTGAGAGGGATGATTGCCGGTGAGCCTGGATTACTAGCTAGCAATAATGCCGGCGTTGGGGTGCTGAAGCCTCCCCCGCAAAACGTTACCCGCAAGGTGGCTATCAAATTTATGCCGAGCTCGAACTCGTCAAGGCCATCTGCGTGATGCCTGCTCGTGAACGCCGGCTAGATGGTTTTTATGCCTGAGTTCGGCTGCTGCGGTTTCCATCGGACGCCAGCTCCTTCGAGATGGCTCGCCTCAATATTCGCAGCGATGAATTGGACTTGACCTTCGTCAAACACACGCCGGAGCTTCTCATTCGCTCTTGCCGTGATCGGTCTTTTTCCAAGTTCGAATTCACCCAAAGCTTTCTGGGTAATGCCAGCTTTCTTTGCCAGCTCTACTTGACTCAGTCCAATGAGCGCTCTCGCGGCTCTAATCAAATCACCGGTTAGTAAGGTACTCATTGGCGGCAATGAAAAGCGCCTACAAACAGCTAAGTCAAATAAGACGTAAATTACGTCAAATTGGGATTGAAACGAGTCATAAAAGATGTAATTGAGGACATCGTTAACCGCGTGGCTCTGTCGTGATTCCCTTGGGGCACCTTGGTTTCACGGATGCGCGAGGAGCACGATACCGCATGGCAAACAAGAATAGGGGCGGCATTGATGAGTCAGTTCGATTTACTTGAGGCGCGATGGAGGTGGTCCACTGCTTCCCGAACAATTGGACGACTTCGCAGTCTTGCCGACGACCTTGAGGCGCTGGCGGACGGGTGGCTCCCCGAGCGGTCCACTGCTCTGATGACTTCGTGGGCTTTCGCAACCCGTGCAGCCCCCTGTCTTGTGGGCCACGCGTTTGGCCATCCGAGCATCGATGACGGACGACGCGCTCTCACAAGCGAAGTCTACTACGTCGATCCCAGTCGTCGATTAGCGCGGACGCTCTCACGCTGGTACCAACTCGGCACTTACGATCCGCCGGAGCACGGCACCGATATCGTGCCGGTCAAAAACCGATAGCCAACGCTACCCAGTGGAATAGGAGACTTCGATGCCGACCAAACAATCCGGCAAACGACTTCGTGTGCCTTGGCGGAAAAAGCTCGGCGAGAACGACTTGCCCGTTACCTTGCCCGTGTTCATGGCGTACTGCGCCGTGGCCGGTTCACTTCGGTCATGGAATAGGCTCGGCACCAAGAGCATCGTGACGCTGGTCGCAAGCGATGACTTCTATTATCCGGTTTTCGCCGAAGCCGCTCGGTTCTTTGCATCGCAAATCTGGCATTCCCTGAGGTTTCACGGGAATGTTCTGCAATGGAGCGATAAGAATTTTCGTCATGAGGCGGAGGCGCTGCGTGACGAGAGGGCCATACTATTCGCCTCGCCGTTGTACGAAATTCAAGAAGACGATCGGCTGCTCTCGGACGCGGTGGTGCCCCTTGGCCCTCGTTCTGCGCGACATGCTGAGGCCGCGCTGCGGCGGGCGGGACTTCCCGTCACTAGCGAGAATGTTTCCCTCCTGCTAACCGAGCCGTGGTCTCGCCTGAGCAGAGCTTTCCAAGATCGCCGCAGTCCGCTGCAGGCACTCGAACGATTGCGAAGTCTTCCAAAGCCGGCACCTGCGCCAGTGGCCGACGGGGTGGCCGAGCGAACGCCGTCGAGCATCGGACCGACGCTTTCGCATATGCACGGTTTCGGCGACCTCATTGAATGGGGTTACGACCTCGCGAAGGATATCGCAGATTTCAGGGCAGGGATCATTCCATGGCGTGACGTCGAAACCGGGGTCTTGATTTCCGGGCCGCCGGGCGTGGGAAAAACTATGTTCGCCAGTGCCTTGGCCAACAGTTGTGCGATCCCTCTCATTTATGGGTCGGCATCGCGATGGCAAGAAGCCGGAGCGCTCGACGCGCATCTCACGGCGATGAGAAAGTCGTTTGCCGAGGCCATGGAGCAAGCGCCGTCGATCCTTTTCATCGATGAAATCGATGTCATCGGCAACCGCGTTGAGACCGACCGAAACAGCGCCTATATGCGTGCAGTGATCACAGCATTGCTCCAGCTACTTGACGGGTTTGAACGCCGTGAGGGGGTGGTCGTCCTGGGAGCATGCAACCATCCGGACATCCTTGATTCGGCGATCAAAAGGCCAGGGCGACTTGACCGTCATATCGCTGTGCCGTTGCCCGACGCAGGGGCGCGCAGGTCTATTCTCAAGTTTCACAGCGGCGTCACCATGTGCACCGCCGACTACGAGCTGTTCGATCTCGCCACCGAAGGTCTGACCGGCGCGGATATCGAGCGTTTGGTCCGCGATGCCAAGCGCTCAGCGCGACGGCAATCGCAGAGGCTGAACAGCGAGCATATCGTCAGCAATCTTCGCCCGCTTATCAAACTACCGGAGGCCTATTTACGCGCATTGGCTATCCATGAGGCTGGCCATGCTGTCGTCAGCTATGAGGTGGGACATTCGCAGGTGTCGTGCATGAGAATATCGCGCCACAAGGTCGACGGAGAAATTCGAGAACTTGGCTACGTCGAGTACCAGCTTCCTGTACCTCAGCGAAGGACGAGACAGTTCTTTGAGAACGCCATCGCAACTTTCTTGGGCGGGATAGCCGCCGAGTTGGAGGTGTTTGGGTCGTTCGCCGACGGGGCTGGCGGAGCCGACGGGGCCGACCTCAATCGCGCCACTGATCTTGCCACCGCTCTCGAAGGGTCGCTCGGCATGGGGCATACGCTGGTCACGGGAAGGTTCGAACAGAGCGAGTCCTCCAATTTACGCCTTTACCTGCCCGAACTGAGGCGTGAGGTACACGACATCCTCGAAACGCAGCTTGCGCGCGCGAGGGCAACTATTCGCGCACAACGGCCAGCGTTGGACGCGGTTGCCGACCGACTGCTCGAAGCGGGGGAGTTGGCGGGCGAGGAGGTGCGCGAGATCATCGGCCACCATCGCCGTTCCATCGTCAGCCTCGCAAAACCATCGCGAAGGGGGGGTATGTGATAGCCAAGCGATCGAAGCCGAGCAAACCTTTGGTCGTGAAAAAAGCCCAGCCTGGCTCGCTGGGCGAGGCGACGGACCTCGCGACCGCGTTAGAAATTTCTCGCGGGATGGGACACACTCTCCTCGTCGAAGGCCCCGTCGATCAACGCCAGCGATTGCGAGCTTACAACCCCGAGTTTCGGAGGCGTGTTTACGACCTCCTGCAGAGCGAATTCGACCGCGTGAAAGCCATCATTCGATCCCGTCGAACCGCCCTCGAGGCTATCGTCAAACGTCTTATGCAAACGAGAATGTTGTCCGACGACGAAGTCGCCGAGATCGTGCAGCGACGCTGGATGCCCACCCTCAGCTTGGCGAAGCTGCCGCGCCGCATGGGAGGAGGCTAGATGGTGCGGGGACGTCGACGAAGGCGGGCCCATCGCCGCGACAAGACAGGCCAAGACGAAGAAAAATCGTTTGGGTCCGGTCTCGACGAAATCGGCTTTCAGCCGCTTGGACGGAGCATTGTGGTTAAAACGGAGCGTGATGGGGATTTCCCATTGAGACACCCGGCTCCGAGCGATGCCTACTACGATTACTCGTCGGGCCGGATCGTGGTCGAGTTCGAAAACGGCGCGGCTTTCATGGTTCCGGCTCGATCGCTCGAAGGGCTGGTCCACGCGTCCGAGAACGACATCGCCGGGGTCGAAGTTCTTGGCGATACGGGCCTCCATTGGGAAACGCTCGATCGCGACCACGAGATCGCGCTGCTGATGAGCGGGGTTCTCGGCACTCCGAGCTTTATGGCGGAAATTGCGACACGCTCTGTGGAACAGCACGAGGACGTGCATGCCGGTGAGTTTTCTGCTTGGGCTCGGCCGGTAGACGAATTTCTCTCCTACAACATTCCCTATGATGATCTGCTGGGTTGGGAACATTACCACATGACCGCATACGAGGTCGGGTGTGAGGCGATGGTCGCTCTGGGACAGGCACAGCGGACCGTTGGTGGAGCAAAGCCCCGCCGACTTCCGGAACGCCCCAGCACGCCGCCGAGGTGGGACGATATTTCGACCGTTGTTATCTACGTCGCCGCGCAGAACGAGCAGCTGCGATTTTGGTCCTTCGACACTCCTGTCCGATCGTGGAAGGCAAGTGAGGGCAGGTCGGTGGCCAACATCGTGGCTGCCAACGGAGCCGGGCCGGCCTATACGACATCTGAGGTTTACTCGGTTCTGGAGGCTCTCGGACTCGTGCGAGCAGGGCGATGGACGGAAGTTGCCGAAACAGTTCTCTGGCGGGACAATCCGACTGAGTGGAACCTCGATTTCACGAGCGACGCCAGGTTCATCAGGGCGGCGTCCGACGCCGCCGCGAATGTGCCGGACGACATCCGCTCGCAGATTGACGCGATAGTCGAGTCTGCAAATGTGGAGATGCGGCTGGAGCAGACACCACATGTCGAGAATGCCGATGCCGAAACGGTGCCGCCGGGAACACCATCCGCTTCACGCGAAATGCTCGAGGATTCGCTACGACATCGTCTCGACGTCCTGTTTTTTTCGCCGGTGGCGTCTCAGCGGTTGGCTGTCCGATACCGAGGGGCAGTCCGCTCTCGAGATTCACTACGATGAGCTGGCGATTTCGATGAGAAAGGCCGTGATGTCGCGGCTCTATCCAAGCTCGCCGCTTTTCGCTCTCTGATTGGCACCTCTTGGCCCGCAATAGGACACCAACATGAAACTCTGGATCGCTTCCGACATCCATCGCGAGTTCGGGCAACCCTTTTTGCACACCCCGCCTGAAGGCACCGATGTCCTGGTTTGCGCGGGCGACGTCGGAACCAAAGGCGTTGTCCCGAGTCTTCGCTGGCTCGCCGACACCTACGCCCATACCATTCAAGTCGTCTTCGTGCCGGGCAATCACGAGTTCTACTCGACGTCTCTCGAGGAGAGCATTCGTGATGCCCGAGAATTCGCCGCGGGCGTTCCGAACATACACTTTCTGGAAAACGAGGCGGTCGAGATCGGCGGGGTCAGGTTCATCGGCGGAACGCTTTGGACCGATTTTCGCCTGTTCGGTCGAAATCCCGATGTCAGCATGTCGTACGCCGCAAGCGGAATGAACGACTTCAAGAAGATCAAATTCTCAAAGTCGCCGTTCGCAAAATTCAAGCCGATCCACGCCTATCGGAAGCATGTCGAAACACGGGATTTCATTGCGACGGAGCTTCGCAAACCAACGAGATCGAAGACTATTGTGGTTACGCACCACGCTCCGTCCCCTAAGGCGATCGACCTCGGTTTTCGGCATGATCCCTTGTCTGCTTGTTACGGGTCGGATTTGGAAGACCTGATGTACGAGGTCGGGCCGACATTGTGGGTGCACGGTCACGTCCATCACCGATGCGATTACGTGGTCGGCAATACGCGGGTTGTCTCGAACGCCCGCGGTTATCCACACGAGACGACCGGATTCGATCCTGCTTTCACCATCGAGATTTCTCCGAGCGACGGATCGAAGGGCGAGCTGGTAGGGTCAGCGTTGGCCCTCCTCGACCGGGCTCCCAACATCGACGCCGATCCCGGCGACCAGCTTCCGCAAAACGGGGGCAAGCAGAACTCATGATCCGCTTCAGACGAAGAAACATGATCGGGCCAAACCAGACCGATGTGTAGGAGGTCATATGTCGCATCCACCGACCAGCCACGTCCGCTACGACAGACGGTCCGACGCAATCGTCGTCGAATTCCACAACGGCTCCGCGTTCGTAGTTCCGGCCCGTTCCCTGGGAGGGCTGGCAAACGCGTCCGGTTGGGAAATCGCGAAAGTCGAGTTACTGGACGGATCAGCCCTGCATTGGGAAACTCTGGACCTCAGGCACGAAATCGGGCTGCTGATGGAGGGAGTCTTTGAGGCTGCGGCTTCGGAGGTGACGCAAAACCCGGGCGGAAGGCCAGGGGCGATGAAGGAGCCTCCGCCCGCCGTTTGGGTCAGGCCCGCAATTGAATTCTTGTCAAACAACCTTCCCGGCGACCGCGAATCTGGTTTTCAGCATGACTTTATCACCGCGTACCAGATTGGTTGCGAGACCCTTGTTGCGCTGGGTCAGGCGGACGAGACCACGCACGGAGCAGTGCCTCGCGACAATCCGGTATTACCCGCCGTGCTGCCCCGCTGGGACGATGTGGCGGTGGCGGTTATTTACCTCGCCGCTCAGAACGGATTGATATCCTTTCTCGCCTCAGACGATGGCGCATCGCAACCGCGCGGCAAACGAAGCCGGAATCTTCATCAGACAACCCGCGAAATGTGGGCCGCGCGCTCCCACCCCGAGGTCACGTCGGTGTTCCGTTCGCTGGGTTTGCTCGATGGAAACGAGTGGGCCGCGGCCTCCGAAACCATATTGTGGCGAGAAAACCCGGTGGAATGGCGTATCGATTTCAAGAACGATCCACGTTTCATTGTAACCGGTGTCACACCCGCACCTTGACGCCGCAGCCTATTTGTTGTGGCGAGCAGGTTCAGACTGAGACGTAATTGCAAAATTGGACTGCGTGAGCTACTTAGCGTCATCCACAAGGACCCGGTGAAACTCCGGGTGGCTCTTCTGGCCGCCGATCCGCCAGACAACACAGCAACGCAACCTATTCCATTTTCGAGGACCGAGTTTCGCTCGGCCCGTTGCCTCAACTGTGAAAAATCTCCCATGCGAACTCTTTCAAACTACCGTCAGGAGTGGTTCTCCAACATCCGTGGCGACGTGCTTTCGGGTATCGTCGTCGCTCTCGCGCTTATCCCGGAAGCGATAGGCTTCTCGGTGATTGCGGGTGTCGATCCCAAGGTCGGCCTGTACGCCTCCTTCGCAATCGCCTGCGTGGCGGCATTTGTGGGCGGTCGGCCGGGCATGATCTCTGCCGCCACGGCTGCGACCGCTGTCGTCATGATCTCGTTGGTCAAAGAGCACGGTCTTCAGTATCTGTTCGCCGCCACCATCTTGATGGGCGTCATCCAGATCGTCGCGGGATGGCTGAGGCTCGGCCGCGTGATGCGCTTCGTCTCCCGCTCTGTCATCACGGGCTTCGTCAACGCCCTTGCGATCCTGATCTTCATGGCCCAGTTGCCCGAACTCATAGGGGTCCCGACGCCCACCTACGTGATGATCGCAGGCGGCCTCGCCATCATCTATCTCTTTCCATACGTGACCAAGGCTATTCCATCGCCGCTCGTGGCCATCGCGGTCCTCACGGCCATGGCGTGGTGGTTTGGCATGGACCTGCGCACCGTCGGCGACCTCGGCGAACTTCCGTCTTCGATCCCATTCCTGATGCTTCCGCAAGTTCCGTTGACCTGGGAGACGCTGCAGATCATCTTCCCATATTCAGTGACGCTCGCTGCCGTCGGCCTGCTGGAATCGCTGCTTACCGCGCAGATCGTCGACGACATGACAGACACGCCCAGCAACAAGAGTCAGGAATGCGTTGGACAGGGCGCGGGGAATATCGCCTCGGCACTGATCGGCGGCATGGGTGGATGCGCCATGATCGGACAATCGGTCATCAACGTAACATCTGGTGGTCGAGGACGGCTTTCAACGTTCGTCGCGGGTGCTTTTCTGTTGTTCCTGATTGTCGTCCTTAACGACCTCGTCCAGATCATCCCCATGGCCGCGCTTGTTGCGGTTATGATTATGGTTTCCATTGGCACTTTCTCTTGGCGGTCGATCCTCGACCTGAGACGCCATCCGCTTCCGTCCTCCGTCGTCATGTTGGCAACGGTCATCACCGTCGTCGCAACGCATGATTTGGCGAAAGGCGTGATCGTCGGCGTCTTGCTGTCCGGCATCTTTTTTGCTGGTAAGGTAGCCCGTCTGTTCAGGGTCACGCGCGTGGAGGATGCCGAACAAAACAGTGTCACCTATGCAGTGGTGGGGCAGGTCTTCTTTGCGTCGGCGGAAGCCTTTATCCATGCGTTCGACTTCACGGATAAGGGTAAGCGGATCATCATCGATCTGACAAAGGCCCATCTCTGGGACATCACCGCAATTGGCGCGTTGGACAAGATCGTATTAAAATTCCGTCAGGCGGGCGACGAGGTCGAGGTCCTCGGCTTCAACGAAGCGAGTGCCGACATGATTGACCGCTTCGCGCTGCACGACAAGGATGAGCGGCTTGCGGCAAGCGCCTCACTGCACTGAACAACGTGGCTGCGTACATTCGCGCGCAGCCATCTGCCCCGCTACTGTTGCCTCTTGGTCTGCTCCAAGATCGAATGATTCCAAGGCAAAAGCTCAGCTATACGGCTCTGCCGGTGTCCGTTCACGATGGCGGTGAGTGTAGCGGTCAGATAGGCCAGAGGATCAACCGAATTGAGCTTGCACGTCTCGATGAGCGAGGCGATGGTGGCCCAGTTCTCTGCCCCGGCATCGTGCCCGGCAAAGAGTGCATTCTTGCGATTGAGGGCTATAGGTCTGATGGTTCGCTCGATACTGTTGTTGTCGATCTCGATGCGTCCATCGGTCAGGAAGAGCTTCAGACCATCCCAGTATTTGGCGATGTAGGCCAATGCCTCGCCGAGCGGCGACTTCGTTGCGACGCGGGCGCGGTGATGGACAAGCCAGGTCTGCAGTTCTGCCACACGCGGCGCTGACCGCTCTTGCCGTCCAGCGAGACGAGCCTGCGGATCAAGGCCGCGCAGTTCGGCCTCGATGCGATACAGCTCTCCGATCCGCTTCACTCCTTCCTCGGCAATCGGTGCTGAGCCATTGCGAGTGATCTCCACCAGCTTGCGCCGCGCGTGGGCCCAGCAATAGGCGAGCTGAATGTCTGGACCGACACGCTCAGGTGCGATCAGCCTGTTGTATCCGGCATATCCATCCACCTGCAGGACGCCGGAGAAACCCTGCAATATCCGTTCGGCATGGATGCCACCGCGACCGGGAGCGTAGGTGAAGGCGACACCTGGCGGCGCACCGCCGCCCCAAGGACGATCATCCCGCGCCAACGCCCAGAAGTATCCGGTCTTGGTTTTGCGGGAACCGGGATCGAGAACCGGAGCACGGGTCTCGTCCATGAACAGCTTGGACGAGCGCTTCAGGTCGGCAATCAGTGCATCAAAGACGGGCCGGAGTTCATAGGCAGCCCGACCGACCCAATCGGCCAGCGTTGATCGGTCGAGATCGATGCCCTGGCGGCTCATGATCTGGGCCTGCCGATAGAGCGGAAGGTGATCGGCATACTTGGAGACCAGCACATGGGCGACGGTCGCTTCCGTCGGCAGCCCTGCCTGGATTAACCGTGCTGGCGCTGCGGCCTGGACGATACCGTCGGTGCAGGCGCGGCAAGCATATTTGGGGCGACGGGTGACGATCACGCGGAACTGTGCCGGGATCACGTCCAGCCGCTCGGAGACATCCTCGCCAATGCAATGCAGGCAACCGCCGCAGGCGCAGATCAGGCTTTCCGGCTCGATCACCTCTTCGATACGCGGCAGATGCTTTGGAAGGGAGCCGCGATTGATCGCGCGTGGCTTGGTAATCCTGTATGCCGCAGGAGTGTCCGCCTCATCCTCGGCATGGATGACGGCCATCGCCGTTTCCAGGTCTTCCAGTGCCAGGTCGAACTGATCGGGATCAATCTTCTCGGATTTGCGTCCGAAGGCTGCCTGCTTGAACGCTGCGACCAGCTTCTCAAGCCGTTCGATCCGCTCATTCTTGCGGGCGATATGTTCGTCCTTGCTGGCTATTGCCGAGTCCTGTGCCGCCTCGCGTGCCTGCGCCGCGATCAGCATCGCCTTCAGGGCGGCAACATCATCGGGAAGGTCGGCGGCATCAAGCATGGCTGGAAGCTACCAAATCGAAGGCGGTTTTGCCTTCTGAATTTGCCGTGCTGAGTCATCGTGCCGCAGCTATTCGATGGCCTGCGGCGGTCTCGTCTGGACGGCATGAACCCGCCGCCAATCGAGGCCTGCGAACAGGGCTTCGAACTGGGCGTGGGTAAGCGTCATCAGTCCATCCTTGATGCCGGGCCAGGTGAAGCTGTGCTCTTCCAGCCTTTTGTAGGCCATGACGATACCGGAGCCATCCCAGTAGATCAGCTTCAGCCGATCTGCCTTGCGCGACCGGAAAACGAAGACCGTTCCGGTGAACGGGTCCTTGTGCAGCTCATTCTTCACCAGCGCCGCCAATCCGTCGTGGCCCTTGCGGAAGTCCACGGGCTTGGTCGCGACCATGATCCGCACCCGGTTCGACGGAAAGATCATGTCGCCGCCGCCAAGGCACGCGCGATTGCGGCGATCCGGGCAGCAGACGCACCTTCCTCAAGACGGATGGTGACGGGACCGAGGACGATCTCGGGACGACTGAGCATTTTAGGCGGGAGTTCCGAAACAGGCGGATCGACAATCACCGCCGCGAACTCTATCGCATCCTCCGGTGCTGGCAGGATCAGCTTGCCCTGCCGCGCCATCGTCCGCCAGGTGGAAAGGCTGTTGGCTCGCAATCCATAGCGCTGCGCAACTTCATTGACCGTCGTGCCAGGCCTCAAGCTTTCCGAAACGATCTTCGCCTTGATCTCGTCAGGCCAATGTCGGTGAGCCTCACGCCCGGTCTTCCTGGTTGTGAGAAACTCCAATGAGGTCTCCATGGAGAAACTCCCGTTCTTCATCCATGGAAATCTCGATCACAGACTAGGCGGCGAAGGACAATGTGGGGGGAGAACACCGGTTACGTTTCATTCATGCGTTGGACGATGCATGCGAGCACATGCCGGACAGCATCCGGGCCGAAGTCGATCGCATCGCTCGGATCACGGACGAAGATATCGCGGTGCACAGCGACCGAGGCGTCGATCCGGACGAGGGAGATTCCCAATCGGTAATGAGACTGCCGCCGAAAACGCCGGAGCAGGTGAGAGAAACCATACGGTGGATAAGGCGATATGACTTCGACGAGCTGTTCTACAAATTCTGGCGTCTCGGCGACGGCTGGCTATCGCGGAGTGAAGCAAAGCGCGCGCTGGAGATTTTCAATGATCCCCTTGCCATTGCGATGAGGAAGGCTGTTGCCGCTCGGCTTTATCCACATTGGCCGCACTTGGCTGAGTGAGAAGTTCCTGAGTTGGGGTCATTATTCTCCACAGGCCAAATCTCTAAAGCTCCACGACCTCAGCCATCTCGAGGTACCTACAGAAGGCATTTGCGAGCTGCATTTGGCGAGGCGTCTTGCACTCTACCTCGAACAGCTCTGGCGACGCGATCAGGATGGCCATGCATATCGCCCGGCTGATGGCCACGTTCAATCGGTTCGAACTGTAGAGAAATTCCATTCCCCGAGGTGCCTCTGCGTAGCTGGACGTGGCAGTCGAGTAGATCGCGATCGGGGCTTCTTGCCCCTGAAACTTGTCGACCGTCCCGACGTGCGCGCCAGGGATGCGTTTCTGAATCTCGAATACGTGAGCGTTGTAGGGTGCGATGATGATGATGTCTCCGAGCACCAGAGGTCTGGTTACGCCCTTGCGGTCGGTCCAATGCATTTGTGAACCCAGCATAGTTTCGACGATCTGAGCAACGGCCTCTGCTTCTTCGATGGAATGCGACTGGTTGCTGGAATGGCGAACGGGGACATAGCGCAAGCCAGTGCCCTTGAACGGGCCTGCCGAAGCTGTCCCCTGGACGCCGCATGCCTTCTTGGAGTCGAGTTTGCCTTCGTAGAACATCTCGGAGTTGAAGGCCGTAACGTCGGGGTGGAGCCGCCAAGTCTTCTCGAGGAAAAGACCCTGCTCAGGTGCTATGGTCTTCTGTCCCCGCAGAAGATGGTCAAGTGCGGATACTCCGGTCCCATCAGGATGCGAGCCTTGTGTTGGTTGCTCCAACTGTTGAGGATCGCCAAGGAGGACGAGTGTTGACCCCGCCTGCGAGACCGCCAGCACGTTCGCGAGCGACATCTGCGCGGCTTCGTCCACGAACAGCACGTCAACGCTGCCTGCGGCGTCCTCGCGAGCCCAAAAGAAGGATGTTCCGCCCATCAAATGCACGTCGCCGGAGGCGATCGCTATTACCGCCGCTCCATTGTCCACGTAGAACCGGACGTCGTCAGTATCCTCCACATTCGAAGAGAGTTTCTGGCCCGCTTGCACCTTGGTGCCTTCTTCCTTGGCGACCTCGATCGTTTTGTCGATCAGATGGCGGATGACCTTGTGGCTGTTGGCCGTGATTCCGACCCGCTTACCCAGTTTCAGTAGGGTGAAGATCATATGCGCGGCCGTGAATGACTTCCCGGTCCCCGGTGGCCCCTGGATTGGAAGCACGCCACCCTGAAGCTGCGGCGCGATGCGGACCGCGCAGGTCAGGGTGTCTTCCCCATCCCTATGTAGCGGCTCTGCGACCCGAGGCGGTTGGCGCAGAAGCAGATCGCGGGCAGCTTGATTGGGCCCGCTTCCCTCTATGCCATGGTCGGCAACATACTCGCCGAGCCGCAAGAGGGAGTTTTCTTGCTCGGGGGTGCGGATGAGCGTGTGAGCAAAGGCCCCGTCAGGATGGAGAGCAGCCGACTTCTTGCTCTTCCTGACATCAAGCGTTCGAGCATCCTGCGAAGTCGCCACCACTTTGCCAAAGGTCTCTCCGCCGGCGGCGCGAAGCTCGTCGTCCTCACGGATTTCCGTATCCTGCATATCGAATTCATAGCGGTCGGTCGGGATACCGCCCTTTGTCCGCTCGACCGTGCCTACGAACCGCAGCCCGCCCAATGCCGCCTTTTCGTCCAGCAGTTCCTCCGCGTTCAGGTCGCAAAGCCGGAAGTACTCCCACCAGGCTGCCTTCGCCTCCCGGCGGTGCCAGCCGAGGCTGTGGGCGAGAATCCACCTCCCGTGCTCGGCGGGTGTTCTTTCCGCGGCGTCGACCGGCACATCCCGTGTCAGCCGCTCGATGAGTTCCGCGACGCGCGCGTCGCGCTCTGAGACGCTTTCGCTTGGTTCTTCGTTCTCGGGGGAAGGGCGGTCGATAACGGTGCCTGAAGCGATGGCATCGGTGCGGAGCCGTTCGAGCCAGCCCCGCAATGCTTCCGTTGATCGGCAATCGTCGTCGTTGTAGGCGGCAACCACCGTTTTTGTGTCGTCAGATATCGAGCGGCCGTCATCGAGTTCCAAAGCCGCCTGAAGCGCGGAGAGCGCGACGTTCGCATCTCTCAACGGTGTCGAGCGCTCGAATCCGTAAAACGGCTCCAACTTCTTGATCGAGTAGCTCTCGACGCTTGCCCGTATGGCATTGCGCACGACGCTGTAGAGATCGACGAGTACGTAGCCGCGCAGGAGATTGTCTACCTCGCTTTCGCGCGTGGCATAACGCCCCATGAGCCGCTTCAATGTGGCCGGCTCATATGGAGCATAGTGATAGATGTGGAGGTCCGGGAATTGCGTGCGGCGTTCCGTGACGAAGCCCATGAACCGCTCGAAAACAACCTTCTCGGAGTTTCGGTCAAACGCCCAATCGGCAATGCGAACCAAATTGCCCGCTTCGTCACGATAATGATATCCGAATAGGTACTCGAGCCCGTGCTCGCCGATGAAGGGATCGCCTTCGATATCGAAGAAGATGTCGCCGGGCGATGGTTCGGGCAGCCGGCAGAGCCCGGTGGCCGATATCACTTCTAGCATTTCGAATTGCCGCTCGGCAGCCTCCCGGGCGCGCACCTGGATGTGGGCCTGGGCTCTCGCTTTTTCGAAGCTCGCAGGAGAACCGCGTTCGGGCTTCCACGGCATCGGCGAGGGGAGGTCAGCGAACGCCTTTGTCGTCCTAACAGAGTGCGCCCGCAACTCCGCAATCTGGGTTTTCGAAATATTGGCGACAAGGCACAGATGGTCGTCGTCGCGTCTCCGGGCATCGCACTGCTCGGCCCATCTGCAAATGTCGCAATGTTCCGTCGGCTCCGGGTAACGATCGCCCCGTCCGGCAGCCGTAGCCTCTTCGGTGGCCGTCCGCACTTTCCTGAAAAAAGCGGCAAAGTCAGAGACGCGGAAGGTCTGCGGCTCGAAGTTGGACCAAGGCACAACGACATGCACAAACTCCGGCGCAATACCCTGCATAGTATGGAGAAGCTCGGCGTAGAGGCTTAGCTGAAGCACCGTACCGCCTTTGGTCTCTCGGGAGAGCTTAGTATCGATGATCTCGTACGACCACGGACCCAAGTCACTGGTTCGTTCCACCCTCCGCAGAACGTCCGCCCTCCCGATCCATCGGCCGTCGCGAAGCGCCGCCTGCACCACGAACTGCTGCCCTGAACGCATCGCGTCCATGGTCGCGCCGACGGTGCCATCGGTGACTTCGACGCCCTCTATCACGGTCGCATCGAGGCCTTGCGCTCTCAAGTGATTGAGGAATTCCTGTTCATGCTTCAGCCCTCGTTCCCTCAGAACCTCGAGCAGGGGGTCCCAGCGCGCTGGTTTTGTGAGCGCTCCTTCCGCAACCTTGAGATCGAGCGCCGTCAAATGGTGACAACTCAGATGCCCGGCCAAGTCATGCGCGCTGAGGATGAGTTGGGTACCGATTCGCTGCATGATTCAACTGTAAGGGTTGGGGGACGCATTGTCGAATTCTTCGGCGGCAGTGAAACGGAACCGCCGGAATCAGCGCGGTTCGGCTCCATTTTTACTGGGGCAGAATGTAATCCGGCCAAAGTGCCGTAGATGATAGGCGCGAATGCGGGACGATGTCATTCGAGCCTCGCTTCGCTAAATCCTTCATTGAAATGAAGACCGCATCACCGTTCGCTTCCGGCCTCAACTGCGGCTGAATGTCTTCGGCCGAAACAACGACAGAAGCACCACCCTGCCGCAGGCGGACACGAATGCATTCGGAGGAGATCATTTCGGTTTCGAGATCGTCGCGACCTTCGAAAAGTTCCTTCAAACCCCCGAATTTCTCTTCGGGCATCTTCTCCGCGGACACGACCGCATCGTAAAGCAACTTCGTCTCGTTTTCGGTGGCCTCCGCTGGCCAGAGGATACGTTCGGCAAGCGATCGCTTTCTCTTCATCAACCGCTGCAGAAGGCAATCGAAAGAGCCCGCCCCAAGTCTAGGGTGAACGGCGAGGGGAATATGGACGGTTACAGGCTTCGTCTGGCCAATTCTATGGGTCCTGTCGTTGCATTGCTCTTCGACGGCCGGGTTCCACCAGCGAGTGAGATGGATAACGTGGTTGGCCGCAGTAAGGGTCAGGCCTGTGCCCGCAGCACGCGGCCCTAGTACAAGAACGTCAAATCCCTTGTCATCCACGAGATGTCTCTGGAAGCGGTCGGTGATGTCTTTCCGGGAATCGACTGTGTTGTCACCATTGATGATCATCACACGCTCAAGCCCAAATTCGATCCTCACCACCTCTGCGAACCATGCCTGCACGTCTCGGTTTTCGATAAAAACCAGCGCGCGTTCGTTTTTCGCTTTGATGTGACGAAGGATATCGATGGCTGCGGAAAGCCGCGCGGACGAGGCGTTGAACTCCTCGATGGTCTCTCCTTCGAGCAGTCCGGGATGCAACGACAGCCTTCTGATGTGCTGGAGGACGGCCAGCATTATCCCGCCCTTGTGGCGCGCCTCCTCGTAACGAAGCGCCTGTGTCGCGGGCATTTCTCGTGGATGGAATACACGTACCTTGGATGGCAGGCCGGGGGCGGCGTCGGTTTTCAATCGACGAAGCGCAAGCGCGGGCCGACCGTGTTGGCTCTTGAACAGCGCACTGTGGAGCGCTGTCATTCCGTCCTCTGTCGGCTTGTCGAAGATGCGGCGGAATTGGGCAAGAACTCCGAGCGCGCCGGGGAACAACTGGTCCATGATTGCCCAGATGTCCTTGGTGGCGTTTTCGAGCGGCGTCCCTGTCAGTCCAATTCTGAGGTCGGCGGTGATTGATTTGGCGGCTTTTGCCCGCATGGTGACGGGGTTCTTGAGATTCTGGATTTCGTCGAAGACCACCGCAGCCCAGCGGACGTCCATCAGGCTGATCGCGTAGTTGGCTAGCGTCTGGTACGTCGTGATAACAACCGGCGACCCGTTCTCGGATGCGGTCAACTTCTCGAGGCCGACCTGAGACGCACCTGTCCGGATGTCCTGACCGGAGGCATCTTCGCGCTTAAAGGCGTTGAGGTGATCACCGTAAAACCTGATTGGCTTTCCCAGGAAGCCGCTCTCGAGATGCCGCTCTATTTCCGCTTCCCAGTTCAACAAAAGCGACGTCGGCGCGACTATGAGAAATGGTCGATTGGGGAGCGCTCCGGCTACCATATGCGTTTTCAGCCACGCCAGAAGGGAAAGCGTCTGGAGAGTTTTCCCAAGACCTTGTTCGTCCGCATTCAAAATTCCAGGAAGTCCCGCCTTCCAGGCTTTGACCTGCCATTCGAACGATTTCACCTGGTGTGGCTGCAGCGGGGTTTCGATCGCAGGCGGCAGGTCCTCTGAGAGACCCGCGTCGCGGTCGCGCAGCGCGGCCGAAAAGTCCAATTCCCAGAAATTGTCGTGGGTGACTGGAAGATAGGCATCAAGCGAAACCGACGACTCCTCGGGGCCTTTCGCACGCAGGAATTCGGCAAGCCTCCTGGACAAGACCTCGATGACAACCGGTGTAACGGGGACCGCGCCTATCTCCAGATTTATCGAAGTATAACCCGCAGACTGCGCTTCTTTCAGTTCTTCGAGGACGCGTTCAAGGTCTTCATCTTGAATCAGCGCAAGGAGGTCCGCGAGTTCGGTCTCAGATTCCGGCAGCCAGCGTGTACCCGACCCGTGAATTCCATCGATCTCGAGCTTCTGCCATTTTCCGACACCGACTACCCGTGATATCCACTCGGGCGTTTCAACCCAGACACGACTGGTTTCCTCTTCGAGCTTTTCGGCACGCGCTTCCGGACTCATTAGTTCCGTGAGACGCCCGTCACGCATCATCTGCAGCTCGACGGCTTCGGCGATGATGCGGCCGGCATTCGCGATGAACTCGTTTCTGCCTTCTTCGCTTTTGAGAGCATGGTCGACGATCGTCTGGACGATCGGAGCTGCCGACGGCTCGACGATCAGGAACTTGCCATCTGCCACACGGAAAGCGGGTTGTGAGCCGCGACGGAGGACGGACTCACGAAACTCCGCGAGTTCCTGTCCACTCAGCGCCTCCTCAGCGTTCTCATTATTTGGGTCGGAATCCGGAACGTCGGACGAGTAGGGAAGCGGGAAGAACCGAGTGTCGTCGTCATCCTCGAACTTAATGCCAATTGAGCTGCAGGTGACGACTGAGATGTCTTTGAGAAACCCTTCAAGCGAAGCCTTGTCGTCTGTTTTCGGATCAGCTTCGAACAAGCGGCGAAACCTTCCAAGCAGCAGCCAGTGTTCGGTGATCGAGCCTGGGTTTCCAATTTCATCCGCTATTTTGATCGCTTCGTAAATTTGATGCGGCAGGCGCATCAAGTCCGTGGGCGGTCCGACGAAAGCTCCCTTCAGTGGGCGATAGACGTTGCGTCCGCCTTGTTCCCACCACCATTCGATTGCGAAATCACGGCTTCCAACAGTGCCCTTGAGGCGAGCACGAAAGTTCAGCCCTTGCAAAGTGCGCGGCAATCCTAGTGCCGCCGCGCTATTGGCGTCAACGGCCGCGACGAGAGCATGCCGGATTGTCAACTGCCCTTTCGAAATCGTGTGAGAGTTTCCGACTGGGTCGAGCTGACGAATTTTAATCAGTGCCAACGCTGCGGGAAGTTCTTCCTTTGGCAATGACCGAAGATCGGCCGGACGACCCTTTTTGAAGCCTGATAGCCATCCGCGCTTCTCCGGTTGGACCGTCAGACGGACGAATTCATCCTCGAGAGCGAAATCGAACTTCATTTCAGCACGCGCTCCTGTACCCAACGCATCCAGTTACCCTGCGGATCGTGCCGGCGGGCCATGGGATCGTCCGCGGGAAATGTGATGGCTTCGGCGTCGTAATAGTCCTTATAGAGCTGTGGTGCTCTCGGATCGTTGGCCTCGAACAAGTGCACACGGTAATCATGCGATCCCTCGACCACGATATAGCGCCCGACGCGCATGATGAGCAGGCAGGTATCCTTGCGCGACTTCGCGGTCTGCCGCCCTGCCATCTTGTAGGTTTCTTCGCCGGTTTGGGCATGGAGATAGTCAGCGATCTTGGCCGCGTTTGGAGAGAGGACTACCCACGCCTCCGTGACGACGCCGCGTTCGTGAAGTCCTTTCCAGAAATGATGTCTGGGCGGCCACATGGACGTCGTTGCTTCTGTCGCTTGAGTTATCACGCGTAACAACGCATCCATGCTCTTTCCAGCGAGCCACCTTCTTAGTACCTGCCTGGAGGCATCCGAGGTTAGTGGCCAGAACTCGCGTCTCGCGTTTCGGGGGTCGCCGTAGTCGTTCAGCAATCTATCAAGCAACTCCTGGCGATATGACGCCTCGGGCATTGCCTGATGCCAGGGCTCAACCAGCTTGTCGATCGCCCACGCAGCCATTTCGTCGCTGATCGGCGGATGCCCCTCAGGCCTTATCCATGTGAATATACGGTCCCGGCTTTCCCGGGTTGTTACGGGGGACATTGTCGCAAGCCAAACGAGGTGGATTTGGCGCATCAGCGGTCCGCTATGAGGCGACGCAATCCCACAACCTTGCAACCATTGAAAAGCGTCGGGCTGCTGGAGCATTCGTTCAGCAACGCGTCGTGTTCCTTGGTCCGTATCTAGCAAATCGGGGAGCGCCAGGAATACACGGGTCCAACGTGCCGGCAGGCTTGGGGATTTGTCCTGGATCAGGCCGGCAAGCCACCGTGTGCGGGCGCTCCCGCGTTCCCAGCCGTCGAAGTAAGCCTCGCAAGCCGCGTCGAGAACGGATCGGCTGGTTGTAGCCTCCATCTCGCGCATCGTGAATTCCTGGACGCGGCGCTCTTGAACCTCGCCGCGAAGAAAGGCGCGGCAAACCATCGAGACCATTCCGGTTGTGACACCGTCCCATTGCCAATCCGCGAGTGCGGACGACACTTTGGTTATCGCTTGCTGTACCGAAATAGCGGGAGTTTTCGACAGCCCTGGAAACGCTTCCTCCACAGCTCGTACAGAGCTTCGAAGACCATCAAGATTAGGCTTCTCACCGATCTGTAGTCGAGGGCGAGTCCTTATTTTTTCGAGAAGGCTCATTGGGAACCCAACTCGCGCTTGATGGTCGCGATATCGGCTTCTTTCGACGGCACAACCATTATAAAACGCAAATCGATACGGCGGTTTGCGTCCTGTCCCTTCTCGGTGTCGTTCGATTGGATCGGCCTGCCTTTTCCGAAACCCGAGACCGAAAGGACGGGCTGGCTGTTTCTGTTGTAGAACGCGACCAGATCGGGTTTCTGCTGGGTCATCAACGAATATATGGACGAGGCCCGTCGCGCGCTCAAATCCATGTTCAGGGTGTCGTTGCCTCGGCCATCGGTGTGGCCCTCGACCTGCAATGCGTCGATCAGTGCGTAGCCGGGATTGCACGATGCGGTAAAGGATTTCCGTGGACCCAGTGAATAGCAGCCGAGGTTGCGATCGAGGATTTCCGCGATGCGTCTCATCCGGGACTGACCTGCCTGCGTCGGCACATCCTGCCCAAAATCGAACAGCCCATCTCCCGAAAATTGTAAGGCGTCGTAATTCGCCGAAACCTGAACGTTAACGCCGGGGATTTCTCCGTCGATCTCTTTCTTGAGATTGGTCAGCAGCGCACGGCGGGTTTCGGCGACTCTGTTGTTGTAGATTTCCATCTGATTGGGAGCATCCGGCGCGGACTCAAGCCTTTTCAGCTGTTCAAGCTGGTCCTTCAACTGCTGGACTGCTTCGGCGACCTTGAGGTCCGGCGTCTCAACGATTTTTTGCACCTTCTTCAACTCGGTTTCGAGTGCCAGCTTCTCGGACTCGATGTTCTTCAGCCTGTCGAGCTGATGCTCGAGGTTTCGCTTTTCTTCCTGAAGTCTTTCGTATTGCCCTCGCGGTACCGTGTCGGAAACCGTGAACTGGCTGGCGAAGAATGCGAGGAGGATCATTATGATAAACAGGAAGCTGATCGTCATGTCGGCCATGGATATGAAGACCGACTCCTCTTCTTCTTCATGAGGGCGCGCCCTGCCTAATCCCCTCATACGGCGGGCCTCTCGCTTTCAGGACGAAACGCCTTAGCGTTCTCTATTACCGCCTGAAGTGTGCCCAATGCATCAGCATACTGAGTGTGGACTGAGTTCGAGTGAGCCTCGACTTCGCTGATTGATCGAGTGATCTCGTCGATGAAGGTTTTGAATGCCTTTTCCAATTGGCCGTCGTAGGCCACCGCACGCGCTTCGAAGCTCTTGATGTGATCCCTGATTGAGGTCGATGCGGCGACGACAAGGTCGCGCTCCGAAGACATTGTCTTTCGTGCGGATTCGACCATTTCGACGCTGACGTTGGCGATCTGCTGGGTTGCGGCAGCGGTCTTGTCGACCGCACGGACTATGGGCTCTGCGGCATTCGCCAGCCCGGTACCCGCCTTGGACAGGTTCTCGGATACGATCTCAAGTCTGCGCGCCGCTCCGTCCAAACCAACTGCGGTCTTTTCGGCTGCGCTGGTGAACTGTTCGGCCGCGCCACTGATTCCGACAGCCAGTTCGGCCAGTTTGGATGATGCGTCGTCCAGTCTTTGGCTCGACGTCTCCATTGCTGCTGCGAGCCCGGTGGAAAGAGAGCTGGCGATATCCTGGACCATCTGGCCAACGTGGCTCGCATTCGAGTTCACCACGTTTTCGAGCGGTTTCGAGATCGCGGCAATCAGGTCGTGATTGAGCTTCTGCATATGGTCACGCTGTTCCACGATCGCATTCAGCTGCCGTTCCGCCAGGTCCTCGAGGCTAACGAAGTTCATCCTGATCTCGATCTCGTGCGTCAGTTCACGCATTGCACGCTCGAGCCTATGCCCTCCACTGCGAAGCACCACCGTGAAGATGATCGAGCAAACGAGACCCGTCAGCGACATGATGAACTTCGCCGAGGCCACTGTCAGAAGCTGTGTCAGCGCGAGCTCGACCTGCGCCTGATCTCCTCCGGCCTGAAGGCTTTCCCCCGTTTGCTGGAGGGCGGCAATCAGACCCAGAAACGTCGCGGCAAGTCCGATCGATACAAGAAAGCCTGGCACGAAACGCCATCCAGAGACGCTGAAGCCCATGTCTTCCAGATTGAAGAAGGCCGACGGTCGTATCGAGTTTCGAATGCCATACGCATTGCCTGGCTTGGGCTCGATGGTAGTCTCGCTGAACTCGTTCCAGGTATCTGACAGATGCCTGGCTTCTGCGCCCTTCCAGGTCTCCAGTTCCTGTTTTATGGCAGAGAACTCGTCCCGGAATTTTTCAGCGCCGGTGGATCGTCGTATCAGCTTGGTCGCTTTGAGAAGCACCGATCTCCGAACTCGAACGATCAGGAGAAATCGAAGAACGAGAAGGCAGAGGATGGCGAGGAGAGTGACGCAAAAAAGCCCCGGAGCCTGAGGCTCTTTTAGCATGGACGCGACGAACAGTATTTCGTCGCGGGTCCAAAGCCCAACCTCATGGAAACTGATCACGCCGACTCTCCCTCACGAATGAACTGTTGAATCGTAAGTCCGGAGGCCCAGGAATGCTTCGAAGTCATTTTTCCTCGCTCCTGCCGATTGGCCGGCTTCGCGAAAGAATCATGCTGTGTTCGTACTTGCGACGGTAGACAATAAATACCGCGGCGAGATCAATGCAACCTCTAGTGCATCAATATTGGCTAAAGGGCTATTGGATTTTCACGACTCAAACTAATTCTGGGCGAGTTGCCAGGAGAGGTCATAATTGTGGAAAAAATACTTTGGATTAAAACAGGCTGGTCCGACTTCTATCGAGGCGGCCCGGTCGACGGGAACTTTGGTTGGCTGAACGCTCATCGTGGTACAGACAAGGAGGCGCGGGGCCACGAGGCCTTCAACTTCATGCCTTCTGCAGACGGCAGATATTATTGCTATGTGCCGCCGCAGACTCACGGCTACGCTCCCTACAACGAGGACAATGAGGGCTGGACCGTCATATGCCTAGCCAAAAACCCGCGACACAAGGGCGTTCATGTCGTTGGCTGGTACGAAAACGCGAGGTTGATGGGCACGTGGCTCGATCTGCCCGGTCACACGACGCCCGACGGAAGTGCAACCGCTTCGCCGTACGACTGGTCGTACTGCATCGAAAGCAAATCCGCATTCTTCGTCCCGCCAGAACTGAGAACCAGTCCCTTTTCGGACACTTCAGTCCGGCAGGGAAAGTACTCGTTTCTGACCGGGCCAAATGTCGAGACGACCGCGACAAAGCGGCGAATTCTCGCGTTGCTGAAATCGAAGATCGCGGACCTGCGAGGAATTGCGATTCACAACCCGACAGGTGAGACCGCGCCGAATCCCGAACTCGATGTCGGCGATCCATTGTCTGGCTTCGGGACACCCGAGCATCGAAAACGGGTGGAGATGGCGGCGGAGGAGGCGGTGAAAGCCCATTACGCAGCACAGGGTTACGCCTGGACTCGGGTGGCCCACTTGAACAATGGTTTCGACTTCGTTTTTCAAAAAGACCGGACTGTGCTCAACGTCGAGGTAAAGGGGACTGCGGGTCCGATCGAACGTCTCTTCCTGACCAGAAACGAACACAGTGTGAGCGGCACTCCGCAATGGCGACTTGCTATGGTGACGGACGCACTCGGCACACCCGTTGTCAGGGTCTACACTGACAAGGCTTTTCGTAAGGCCTTCTCCATTGAACCCTACGTGTACATTGGGAGACGGGTCTTCGAGCCTTGATGTCAACCTGACGTAATGCGCGGCAGACGCAACGGAATCACCTTTGGATTGATGCCGTTCGCGGTAGGGAAGGGAATTGGCAAGGCGGCGCGGAGCGATACGGATGGCGCGGGCGTTTTCTCCGTGCGTGCTGAACACCAGCACTGCCAATGCTCCGCGGGCACTGGATATCTGTATTTTGCGGGCGTGGTTCAGAGTTACCGAGACGGTTGAGCACAGCTGGCGGATACCGCGAAGTGCGGGATTTAGCTCCTTTACCCGTTCCGATGCCGCCGAACGTCTTCACGTAAACAGTTATTGAACGTTTTCTAGCAATACGTGTAGCCATTCTGTGACAGGAGTGATGAATAGATGCGGCAATCAGGACCGTTGGACGGTTCGAAATTTTAATAGGCGATATATTTCGGGCGCACGGATTCTTGGTTTTGAAAACGGGTGCCGTCCACCTCCCAGCTCTGTTCGGCGAGGCGTTCTGCTTGTTCAGCGTGGAGTCTACGAAGGACGTCGGGCAAAATCTGGTTGACCGTTTCCAGGGGCAGGTTTTCAGGCTCGACCGGAGTTTCGCCATCCCTCTTTCTTTCAGAGATGTGGCGGGCAACCGTATCCAACCAGGTAGTCGTCAGTTTGACGTCTTCGAGGCCATTCGGGAAAGCAGCCAGGCTCATACCCGCATCGTGTAGGAGGATGCTTGCGCCGAAAACGAATGCTTCGGCTGGGTTTAGGCTTATTGCGCCTTCGGAAACGAGAGACGCCGTGCCCCAGAGCGCATCAAGATGCGATATGTCGTGGACAGTCATTCCGGGCAGATCGGTCGATATACGCGACACGAGCTGCGTCGCCTTTTCGCGCATTGCGGTATACTGGTTACGGAAGAATTCTTGCTCCGCCGTGCTGGTATCTTGACGAGGGGTTTCGAAAGCCTGTCGCCAAAGCCAGGTCTGGCGAAAATCAAGATGATCCGTCACAATCTCACTCCGACTCGATCCATTCGAACGACCTTTCAATCACCGTGCCATGCAGCCGGCCATTCGCCGCTAACCGTGCCGCTGCACCGTGTACCCCGTAAATCCGAGAATCTTCGCTCCAGCCTTGGCCAGCTCGGCATCAAATCCGGCGATTTTCTCCGCTGTCGCGGCGACCAAAATTTGGGCGCGCGATCCGAAAGCGGCGGCCTCGAGGAGGAATGATTTGACGTCTTTGCTTTCGATTGCCTGCTGGTCAGGTTCATCGAAGGCGATGAAGCCAGGATGATTGGTCTCGAATTTCAAAGCAACGTCGAGGAGGGCGAGGTAGTAGCTCCATTTCATTCGGATCGCATCGCTCGCGGACATTTCGAAACCAAGCTCTCGGCTAACATGCTCGCCTGATTTGTCGAGAATGGTTCCGAACGGCCTGAAATCCTCACGGGAGATATGTATCTCGGAGGCGCGGAATGTCTTGAAGCTGAAATTCACCAGGCGCTTCTGAAGCCGCTCTTCAAAGAATTCAATCTTACCGATGTCAGTTTCGCTGAAGTCGTCGCTTTTGACCGCTAACAACTCCGGTCGCAATTTGTCGAGGGCGTCCGCGATGGACGAAAATCTATCCACCATCCCATCGGCTTCACTTCGCATTGATTCAAATCTTTTCAGGCGAGCCTGAAGGCGCACGAGCTGCTCAATCGATGACCGGGCAGTCGCGCCCGACGGCCGTCGAAGTGCTTCACCAAGCTGGCGGATTCGGGTTAATTTCTCCGAGAGCTCCGTTGCGACGGAGTCGTACATCAAGCGAAGGTTATTAGCCTCGACCTCCGAGGCGTTGGCGCTGGCTTTGTAGAGATCAATCTGAGATCGAATGAAACGGATGTTCTCCTCAATCGCCATGCCTTTGACTTGGACGACAGGCAAGAGCTCTGCATCGAGTTCTTGGTGACAGGTTGGACAGGTGTGTTCGGATACAGCTCTCCCGAGCCGAGAACCAAATTTCTCCAGCTTTTGGGCGTCTTGGTTGCGCGCGAGGTCTGTCTTCAGGGCGGCGATGCGATTTTGAAAGCCCTGAATTTCGCTACGGGTTATCGCCATATCGCGTCTTAGTTCGTCGACGCGTGTTTCCAGATTGGCAACATCATTCTGCGCCTCGGCAAGCTCAGCCCGTAGGGAAGGCACCGAATCCTCGATCGTCTGGAGTTCAGCCGCCTCCAGCTCGTCAACCTGTGACTTAGTGTAATCGACGGCTTCGTCGAGTGCGAGCCATTCCTCTTCCAGGTACACCTCCACGCCTATTGAAGGCGCGGAAGAGAACCCTTCGACGGGTCGCGACGGTATATTTTGAAGGCGGCTGAGATTGCCGAGTCTTGACGTCAGGTGTTGCCGAGCCTGCGACCAGTCCGACTCCAACCTGGCAATTTGCTTCTCGAGTTCAAGCCTCCGCCGTCGTCTATTGCCGACGTCAAGGTCCAGCAGGAATTCCATGACTCTCCGAGCCGTGTCCTGAATTCTAAGAAATGTCGGAAACGGACCTTGGATCGCCGACCATCCCCGCTTCTGTTCGACGAAAAGCATGGGAAAAATCGCAGCGAGATACAGTGGTATTTCCCGACCATCGAACGTGCTGACTTCCGGCAAATCCCACCCGATGAAACGAGCCAGATAGTTATGAAAACCATCTTCGCGTTGCACCGATCCTGGATCGTGAAGAAAGAAATCACGCCGGGATTCCGAGCCGTTGGCGTCGGTAATTTTCGCGCGAACCAAACGAGTGTCGGTGTCGCCCCGTACCACACGATGGACCGCCAGAATTTCTTTCCGATTGTTCTTCAGTTCGATTTCGACGGAAGACTTCAGTACCGGAAAGGAAGGTCCGTCAGCAACCTCTCTAAGGTATTCCGTCAATACGTGACCAAAGGGCGTCTCAACCCGTGGGCCGAGCATTCGCTCAAGGCCCAGCCCATAGAGGACAGCCTGCAGACTGGTGGATTTGCCGGAGGTATTCGGCGCTTTCACAACGTTGAGGCCGACCTGCAGTTCAAGTTCGGTGCCGAATGGGCCTGAAGCAGTCGTAGCGTGGATGAGTGCTTTAGAAATCGAGAACTTCATGATCCGCCTTGACTGTAAGGAATTCCGTGACGCGGGCTTCAGTGAGCTTCGACGAAAGGGAGCGAACGCGAGCCTTTTCCTGGACCATGATTTCGTCGTCGCTGTCGATCTCCTCCGCCAGCGATAAGCCTATCGCGGAAAGCTCGACCCCAACGCGATTGCTGACCGTTGTCCAATGCAACAGGGTCTCGCCAACCATTAGGTCTAGTGCTCGGCCGAGCGCCGGTTCAACCTTGATACGCCAACGGCTGGAATCCGCAGCGCCTACCAAAATATCTCCGAGCAGATCGGCATCGTTAAATGATCGAGCAGCGTCGTTGATAATATAGAGCCTGGCCAGGGACGAACGTTTTGCTCGGCTCTTGTTGAGGATCACGAGGTTCAAGGCGAAGCGCCAAGCAATCCGAAGGTCACCCGGAACGGGCGACGGTCGTTCTCGAAAAGTGAATGGTGTGTGTGGTTGAAGAATTGCCATTACGGTCCGCTATCAAAATCCAATGGGCATCGCATGAGCCAATCACTCAGTGTCCCTGCGGAAAGGTCAGATATGGTCGCATGGGCCACCGACGGCAAATCCTTGGCTAATCCCACTTCAATTCTCGCAAGGCTTTCACGCAGATGCTCGCTTGGAGAGGTTGTTCCGGCCGCGCCCAAAAGCTCGAGACGATTCTCTTCGGCGTTGATGGTCTGCCACGCTCGCTCCCATAAGACAGGGTGATCGGTCTTCAGTGTTTCGAGCGTGTTCTCTCGCCTTATGTGGTTTCTGATGTAAGTTTCTCGAAATCCAATCCGTCGTGCCTCGGAGGCTTTGGGGAATGCTCGGCCAAGCTTCTCATCCAGCGTTTGAACCAACTCTTTGTCTTTGGAATCGACCGCTTCGTCGGTCGTCGGTAAGATGATCAACTCGGGTCCGATAGGCAGCCTTCGGAGTTGCGCGATCTCGTTTGCGAAATCCTCTTGCGATTGAACGAGGGCCTCGAAATCGTTCGACAGGAATGGCAAGCCAAGCTTACGCATCTCAGTCCCTTTAGCACGTACATGCGCAATTACTGCTTTGTCATCGAGGAATGGGCAGAACAATATCCACCTGTTGCACTTCAGGCCTGCCAGGATAGCGCCGATGACTTGCTGCTTGTCGCGAAGTTTGGGAAGGTCGCGGGTCGCCTTCTGCTTCATCGCACTGCTGGCTTTCGCCGTATTCCCCGGCTCTTCCGGTGCGTAGCACTGATAGAGACAACCATCTGTCGTAAAAAATTCTAAGCCCGCGTCTCCTCCGACCCTGTCCGGCACAATTTGCACGTTCTGTGCGCCATGACGCAGTTGGACTAGAAGGTGCGCGCGGCGTTGCCACGACTTACCGTCCCAATTTCTTTGATACGTTTGGTCAAAAGGCCCGCCTTCAAAGGGTTGGTGATGAACTTTCTGGTTCAAGCTTTTCCCCCGAGCGAATGCCAAAGAACCCGATTTGATCGCAAATACAGTCCGTGCCAATAGATTAGTATTTGGTCTGGAATGCAATCATCGCGCGTCAATGTAAATGATTGATCCACAATCGCGGTGGCCTCATGGATGCAAATACTTTTACTTTGGCAAATTTCGGCCAACTTGCATCCGATCAGCTCGCTGCCGTGGACGCACAAGATGGAAAGGCGGTGCTTGCGAAAAGTTGTCAGGTGTGCAGCATAGACGTCGACCGACGGCCCCAGGTTGCCGATGCTGCAACGTGTTCGCACTGAACTCGTCTGCAAGTAGTTCTGGTAGTCCGTACATCTTTGTCTCCGATAGCGTTCCCCATTTTTGTCTGGGGAAGCCACCGGCGGAACACTGATTTCAGATTACCACAGGTCTCGTCCACTCGATACCTGAAGGCCATGCGCGTTGCGTTCGCGCAAGCAAATAGGCAGTCATCCTTGGCTTCTCTGTAGATTTTGACGATGCCTCGCATTTTACCGATCCGACAAACCGCCCTGACCACGACGTAACGCGACCGGGGGGTTCTACTTTCGATCGAAAACCCTGTTGAAACAATCCGGAAGGTCGTTCTGGCGCTATCTACCGGTCTGATCAATTGGTATTGATTTCGGCACGAGGTCTCCCCTCGCATACGCGCTGTAGTAACTGCGGCGTAAGAGCGAATGTATCTACAATATCGTGCGCGCCACATATGCCGGAATGCACATGGCGTGATTGGAGGGAGACCTCGTGCCGCATCCATTACGCGTTTTCGGTGGCGTCAGCTTCCGCGTCAGTATCCCGACGGAGATGACGGACATACGCACCTTACTCGGCCACCTTTGCCTCTCCGAGGCCGAATTGCGCAAGATTTGGTGGTTTCGAGGACGGATGTACAAAGACTTCCCCGTTCCTTCGAAATCCGGGAAGCCCAGAATTATCAGTGCGCCCGATCGGCGGCTGAAAATGCTACAGAGGACAATCGCGCCACTTCTCGATCAAATCTACTCGCCCAGAAATCCAGTCCATGGATTTGTCGCGGATCGATCCGTCAGGACTAATGCAACCTCACACCTGAAAAGCAAGTTTGTCGTAAACCTCGACGTCGAACGCTTCTTTCCGTCCATTTCGGAAAACCGTGTTGCCGGTCTTCTCAAGGCTGTCGGTGTTGACGAAACCGTGGCTGCTGTCATTGCCCGCCTTTGCACAAACCAAGGAGTTCTGCCGCAAGGTGCGCCGACCAGCCCGATCTTGTCGAACATGGTTTGCTTCAAACTCGACAAGGAACTTCAGATGATCGCCAAGGCGGCACATTGCATCTACACACGGTATGCCGACGACATCACCTTTTCGAGCTACCAACCGCCAGGAGGCTTGTTCGCCGAAGGCGTTCCGCCGACAGGCAACTTCGCCTCAGATTTGCTAGCGCCGAGGCTGGTCGAGGCATTCACGAATAACGGGTTCAAGCTCAATCCAGCCAAGTCCCACTACGGGGATAAGTACAGTCGCCGAATCGTGACCGGACTCAAGATCAATTCCGGTTTGAACGTCGACAGGCGTTTTGTTAGGAACATCAGAAGCACCCTGTACTCGATCGAGACCATAGGCATAGGGCCTGCGCAGAAGAAGTTCGAAGACGAGTACGGAGGCAAGTGCGACCTTGCTCAACACCTGAAGGGCAAGATTTCATGGCTGGGGAGCGTGAAAGGGCAATCCGATCCAATCTTCCGGGCAACAGCCGCCCGCTACAATTCCTCGTTTCCGACGCAGCCCATCAAGATTTCACCGACCCGCGCGCAAATCAGGAGCCGAGCCGTATGGGTGATCGAGCACTTTGAGGGCAAATTTGCCCAGGGAAGTGCTTTCTTTTTGAAAGACGTCGGCCTGGTTACTGCCGCGCATTGTGTCGAGGAAGCGCTTGGAGCGGAGATTGATGTCTATCACCCCTCGAAGCCATCGAACGGTTTCAAGGCAAAGGTAAGACAGCATCACACCGTCCGCGACCTCGCGATCCTGGACCATGACATTCCTGCTCACGAATTCTTCGAGTTCGAAATGGCGACTAGAGCGCCGTCACTCGGAGATGCGCTGATGGCGGCCGGATATCCCGGCTATGGACCCGGGGACAGTTTGAATGTTCGTTCGGGCCACATCAGCAGCTTCTCGGTAAAGAGTGCGGTTCCGCTTATCGAGGTCACGCAAAAGCTAACCCAGGGGATGTCGGGAGGGCCAGTTCTTGATGAAGAAGACAAGGTAGCTGGTGTCATTCACAAGGGCGGCCCAGAAGAAGGCAGGGACTTCGCGGTCCATATAGATGCTTTGACAGCCTGGCTCGATGGGCGCTAACCCACGCGTGGGATGAGTTGTTCGTAGATGCGGTTCATGATTTCCGACTGACAAAGACATTCGTGGCCATCCTCGACTCCAGTCCGAGAACGGCGTAGTCGCTATAATCATCAGAAGGTTCCGCGCAGGGACAAATCTATTGAAGCATCAGGGACAATACAGCGCGCTTGGGGACAAACCTTTTGAGCGATTCCAGCTGCACATGGTCGGCACGGCGATCGTGCCATCTTGACGACCAGCGCATCAAGATGAGGAAGTGTATGCGGGTTTCAGAACGTTCGAAGTCCGCCTCACGATAAGAGCCATTTCCGTGGTGGTTTTCGCAGCAAGAATACGATTATGATAATGAAATCATGAGAGCCAGCGCAATCGTATTGACGAAAAAATCATCGTTGATGACGAACTAGAAAAAAGATGGTGGGCCGGAAGGACTCGAACCCCAACCAAGCGGTTATGAGCCGACGGCTCTGACCAATTGAGCTACAGACCCGCCAAAGCATTCCTGCGCGATATTTCTTGGAAGGACAATACGACAGGGCGTGACGGCGAGTTGTCATTAGCTGGATGCCGGCCATAACCGTGTGAAATGTCAATCGGCGTCTAAAATTTGCACGCCGGAACACAAACAGCGTTCAACGACAACTCCGGAAGTCGACCACCGTGCTCAGGTGGCAATCGGCAACGATGATCAAGGCCGTCTTGAGCAACTGACCGCTCAAGCGTATGAGCTAGACATGACCGAAGTGAATGAAGTGCCTCCCGCAAAGCACCTAGTTGTTGCCCTGATCTACGAGGGATTGTGCACTTTCGAGTTCGGCATTGCCGTCGAAGTCTTCGGTCTGGAACGTCCCGAGATGGGGCCGGCATGGTATCGGTTTGCCGCCGCGTCCCCCGAGACAGGGCCAATCCGCGCGGCGGGCGGCGTCAAAGTTGTCGCTGACGGTAGTCTGGAGCTGCTTTCACAAGCCGAAACGATTGTCATCCCTGGCTGGAAGAGCGTTGATGAACCAGTGCCGGACCAGGTCATCAGAGCGCTCCAGGAAGCGAATCGTCGCGGCGTGCGTATCCTCTCCATCTGCTCGGGGGTCTTCGTCCTTGCCGAGGCAGGGCTTCTGGACGGCAAGAGGGCTACAACGCACTGGAGGTACACCGAGACGCTCGCATTGCGTTACCCTAACATCACCGTCACGCCCGACGTCCTTTACGTGGATGAAGGCGATATCCTCACATCCGCAGGCAGCGCGGCCGGCCTGGACCTCTGCCTCCATCTTGTGAGGAGAGACTTCGGGAGCGAAGCCGCAAACAAGGTCGCGAGGCGGTTGGTCATTCCGCCGCATCGAGACGGCGGCCAAGCCCAATTTATCGAGGCCCCGGTCCCAAAAGCCCACGAAAGTGCGCGGCTCGGTCTTCTTCTGGACTATCTGCAGAAAAACATTGCCGAGCGCCATTCACTTGAGGCCCTCGCACGGCTCGCTGGAATGAGCAAACGAACACTTCTCCGAAGGTTCGAGGCCGCTACTGGCAAGACGCCGGCACGCTGGCTACTAGACACCCGCTTATCCAACGCCCGGGAATTGCTCGAGACCTCAGACCTTACTGTGGACACCGTTGCGGAGGTCGTGGGGTTCGGATCGGCGACGCTCCTCAGGCACCACTTCCGTCAGCAGTTCGCCACCACGCCGATCGCATACAGGCTGGCATTCGGAAAGGGAGGCTGAGGGGAGGCTGGGTTAAATTGCAGACGTCGGGGGGTCTGGAATTCCGTCTCTGCATGTCGATCGTCAACATCATTTCTGGACATAATTCTGGACCCCGGGATGGACCGAATTACGACTTGCCGGGCTGGTCCTCGTCGGCGAGCCAGTATCCTTCCTTGTCGATATGGATAAAATCATCGCTCTCCCACAATGTTCGCCCAATAAAACGGGAAGGGTCGGTCGTTGTGATCTCGAAGCCGCTGGCAGCTATGCGCTCAAGAAGTTCGCCCCGCTCGAGTGGCTTACCTGCCTCTTTGAGAATGACTTTCGATCTCGCAACAACCTCTGCGGTTTGGCTACCTTTGCGGAAACGCTTCTTTTTTGCGGCCTTGCCGACGATTCTGTGTGGCTTTGCCTTCGACGCTGCCGGCTCTGGACCCGATAGGAACTGCCGCAACAAATTCTGAGCCTCTTGAGCCTTCGCTAGCTTGGCATCCAGTTCATGCCGAGCTTTCAGGAGCTGCTGTACCTGATCCTCGACCAGCTGATACGCCTGGCGCATCCCGTGTTCAGGGACGGGTTCAACATAGTTTGGGGATTCATGTTCCATCTACTGTGTCCGGTATTGCTCGCATCCAGCAAAGTGCTAACCTGAACCCGTCGGCTCGCCCGAGTTGTACAGCCTAGCGACCTCTCAATGGCCCTGAGGTGACCCCAGAAAAAGCCGATGAACAAGATGAATAGCACGAACTTAGAACGGCAAACAGTCAAGCAAGCCTTTGTCTACCGTTTTCTGGGGCGAACTTGATTGCCCACAGAACGGTCGCAAACAGATGATCGCTTGTGAGAAGGTGGGCGGCTTGCACTAGCGATGCAGCCGCCCTGCACACTCGGCCACACTCGACGGAGTAAGATGCAACAAATGAGTACCATTCATTCTTGCTCCCGGGTAGTGCCCAGTCGGGCTTCTGCGCTCCTCGACAATGTTTTCCACGATCGAGGGCAAGTTAGTGGAAGACAGGGATAATTCGAACGACCTAGCCGCAGTCCAGCGAATGGTCAGTTTGATTGGCACGAGGATGTCGCTGCCCATCCAGCCGTTTGCGGACGAAGGTCTGGCCGATGTCATATTCAGGGCTGCCTGCGAGAACGGGTATGTCAGGGTTTCCTTGATCGCCCAAGTCCTCGGCATGGCAGTCAACAAAAGGATGACACACGAAAGCCTTGCGCGCGCGAACCTCGATCCGCTTGCCATTGCAAACCTACTTGGGACGAGGACCGAAGACGACGCGCGGGGCCTTATCTACCCATGGTTAGACGAAGCCCTCACTCGAATTGTATTCTTTGGAAGAAATGTCCGGGCTAAAGGCTTTTTCGTAACGGGCCGCCGGGTAGCTCCGGTCGCGTTGGAACAGCGTTGCTACCAAAGGGCAGCGTGGAGCGTCGCGGGATTGGGGTTCGACCCCGAAACACGGCAACGGCTGCTCTCAAAGTGCCCTGAGTGCGGCAACCGTCTCGGATACAACATCGCGTATAAGATTTGGGCCTGTTCGCCCTGTTTTTCAGAAGGGAACGTCGTAGACTTTCGGAAGTCACAACTAGGCACCGTGAAGGTCGATGATGAGCAGGCGCTGGAGTTTGCCGTCAATCTTATCGATCCTCGTGTACCTGTCGACAGGGTCGACTTGCATCATCTGCCGTCAGAACTACGTAAGTTTGATCCCGGCGAACTGTTTCAGTTAATCGTCGGGCTGGCAGAGAAGCTGGAAGCTAAAGAAAGTCCGTCAGACACGGCGGATGCGCCGTCTCCCTCGTACCTCGCTGCTGCCTCGCGAGCGCTAATGAATTGGCCGCAGGGGCTTGACCAGCTTTCCGAGCGGCTCATGATTGATGAGAAAGGCTCCCTCGGTCGAGCGCACTGCGGACACAATCCTTTGCGCTCTGCCACGTCTGCGGTGAGCCCGGAACTCGCCCAGCTGGTTATTCCTTCTTACTATCGTGCCAGGGACTCCCGCCTCTCGAGCGATATAGCGACGCTCAGGGTCAACGACCGGACCTCAGCAGAAATGCGCGTGGGGATTGCGGACCTCGAGGCAACAGGCGAATGGCGCGCAAAGCGAGGAAATGTAACTGCTAGCTCGCTTCGTTTGATGGTTGATCATTGTTTGGCGACCAATCAAGGGATTTCCGAAACCCAGGCCAGCTATATGCAGCTAGCGGCATCGCCACAGTTCCGAGCGATGTCTAACCTTTATGGAATACCTATTCCCTTCCTCCCGGACGTCGTCGACTTCGACACAGGCCAAGAACGACTTGTGTTCGGCTCAACAGCACATGTGGGTTCCATCGGAACTCTAGGGGAGGTTCTCCGTCAGGTGGCGCAGTCAGGAGCGCCGCCTCGGGGTTGCCTTCCGCTGGCAGATGCGGTGTCGTCGCTGTGCATTGCACGAGTGAACCCGTGGCCCGCTGTCTTCGCCGGCCTTGCTAGCGGGGCCGTAGAATTCTATTTCGGGTCTCGCGAGAGCCTCCCGCTATCGAAGCGAATTGTGGTCCGTGAATTTCGATCGCTGAGCGCTGTCCTGCGCGGAATTCGGGATGATCCGCATCTAGGGACCCGGAAGGCGGACATCCGGACCGTCGCGTCCATACTTGGGCTTTCTGTCGCTATCGCGAAACGCTGGCAAGCCCGCGGCCTACTGCCCACCGATCCAACAATGGATATGGTGTGGGCACAAAAGGAGCGGTTCATTGCAGTGACCGAGGTCCAGCATCTGCTTCAAATTGCAGGCGACCGAAACAGCAATATCCGCGCAGTCCTGAAAGAGCTCCGCGATGCAGGCGTGTCGGAGCATGGAAGGAAAGTCCGTAATTCATTGATAAAGCTATATGATCGTGATCAGGTGCAGAGCTATTTCGGTGCCCGTTTTGCCCCCACGATAAGTGACTGACTGTTACGGCTGCCGAGAGGCTAAATGCTTCCCGAAGCGGACCACGTGGCGGAAGTCCGGTTGTAAGGAATGTGGATATCCGGCAAGTTTCCCATAGGTGCGTGAATCCTTCTTGTATGTGTCCGGTAATTTGTTACCGTCCAGTTACCGACATCGAGTCGGCGGGCAGCTAGCGACTGCTCCCCATGTAGGCCACTACGACGACAGGAGGTTTTTAGCGAACGCCCCACGCTTCTCTTGAAGCGCGGCCCCAGCCGTTTGGCTGCTGCAATGCTCCTCTGCGGGAGATGTGCGGGCATTCGTTCCTAGAAAACACTGACCTGCGAACCTCGACTGCGAATCCGGGGACCGATGCTGCTTGTCTATGACCCGGGCTGCGAAAGGACAAAGATGGGTAAAGTCAATGAGACCACCACGCATCAAATAGACTTGAAGGGTGCGTTTGCGCGCGTTGTCGTGTCGAACGACGGCGGACCGATACGCCGCATCCTGAATGGAAGGCGGAACATCCGAACCGGAACGTTCATATCGTTCAAAGCGGACCTGCGGGCGATGCCGTGGGAGTCGTACCAGGGCGAACTTGCCGTACTCAAACTCGCGGAGGGATCAACTGGTACCGCTAAACTGCTTGCACAACCACACCGCCTCGAAATCTTCACTCGGGAGCTGCTACAGCCACTGATCTACTTTCCCGACCTTCGGCTCATGGTCGACGACGAGTTTCTCGCGGGGCTCCTCGCAGGTAAACCATTCGTCACAGTGGCTTCCGAAATGAGAACGCGAAGGGAGGAGGCCAACCGGTGCCGTGTCGTCATCATCGAGGTGAAGCTGCCGACCGATCCGCGGCTGGACGACCCGTTTTACAACATGAAGATCGGACTTGCTCAGGAAGTCTACGAGAGGCTTGGCGTCCCCTTTCTCACCATCGAACGGACGAAGCACTTCTCGCCAGACAGGACGTTGCCTTTCGCCGACCTTTTTATGTTCGATAGGCACACGAAAATCGATGATGGCGACTACGACATTCTCCGGCGCGTTTTCGACTCGAGGGGGAAGGTTCGGTTCTACGGTGAGGTGTCCGAGGCGCTTTGCCCAGGTCCAACGGGGATGGCCAAGATGCTGGGCCTGCAGATCAGGCGGAGGATATCGATCGATCTTAGCGAACGCATAACCGGCGATTCCAATGTGCTCTATGTGAGGTAACGATGACGCTTAAAAGCTATGATTCCGGCCTTTGGGACCTGATCTCATCAAGTTTCGTCGTGAACTAGACGCTTACTTCAGACGATCCGCAGCCGACCTTCCGCACCCAAGGTAGGCACGGCGGCGGTCCGCGGGTCTTCCGGAAAATCGAAGAATGTCATGTGTGCCCCGCTGATCATAGGCGGCGAGGTCGGCTCACGCCCACAGTTTCCCGCATCCGACGCTCCTGCTCGGCAGTGTGAGGCGGATAACTCTACCAGGGGTACTTCGCGTCAGGGGCATGACGCGAGCAACCGAGAGGTGACGTTTGCCAAGAATTATAGACGTCGCTGAAGGCGACGAATACATGCTCGTAGAGCCAGGTCTCGACGGACATTACCGCTTTACGCGTCGCAACAACAATGGATGGATTGTCCTCAAAGAGATCGAAACACAAGACGAGAAGGTTGTCAGTTACGAGCAGTTTGCAAGGATGCGCGGCCGTGGCTCAGCGAAGCGGACGGTACGCAACGGCGTCACAACAAACACCGATGCCTTCGGCCCCTTCCATTTTCTTGACGCTGACGACCCCAAGGTCGGAATAAAAGAACGCAAAAGACGTGCACAGATGCGTAAGCAGATGAAGCGTGCGCGAACCCTATACTTCTACATGCGCAGGTTCGACAATCAGCCGTATCCGTCGACCTACGCCCCGAAACTCTCTCGCTTCATGAGGGATACCAGCGAAGAGGCGGCAAAGTATGGCTTCGACTGGATGCCCTCCAATAGTACCATGAGAATCGCGTTACGAACCCATGGGACACCGGGTAACCGCCATGTTGGGAATATCTTTGCGAACTCCTTCAAACACACGGAATCCCGATGGGCCGATTGGATTGAGGAGCTCAAAAAGGAAACGGTTATTTACTACTGGCAACCGCGGGTTCTTATCGACACCGCAGTAGACTTTTTTATTTCTCGATTTGAGGACGAGTGCGAGGCCAAAGGCCTGAAGGTCAAGCGACCAAGCAACAGCACGATCCGTGACTGGATCAATAAATCGGAAACTAAAGAGCTTTTTGCCCGGAAGTTCTCGATACGAGAGGCGCACAAGCGCTTCGTCGGGACTGTCGACAGCATTAAGGCTGTCCGACCTCTCGAATACGTGATGATCGACCACACCAAGGTGGACCTGTGGCTTCTCATCGTGGACGCCGAGGGAAACGTACTTGGCCGACGTCGTGCTTATCTTGTCTACGCTATCGACGTCTATTCGCACATGGTCCTCGGAGCTTACCTCACCTTTGAGGCTCCGACGGTCCACACTTTGATGAAGTGCATAAAAGAGGTGTCTCGGCCCAAGACCGATTGGGAAGAGGAATTCGGTGAAGCCAAAGGCGCAACAGACGGTTGGGGGAAGGTGGGAACCTTCATAATCGACAACGGTCTCGAAGGTATCGGAGTCTCGCTTCAGACCGTTCTCGAAGCAGTCGGGACTGACGTTATTTTTGCCGCCCTCAGAACTCCCGAACACAAAGCACATGTCGAGAGAATGTTTGGCATAACGAATGGGCTATGGCATCAGCTTCCTGGCGGTGCGCCTGGCGGGAAGAACAAGAACAAAAGAGGCGACGACGATCCGAGCGCAACTGCGGTGTATACCTTGCCTCAAGCGATGCGAAAGCTCCGAGAGCACATCGTAACCTGCTACCATGTCGAGAAGTCGTCTGGGATCGGTATGGCCCCGGCACGTAAGTGGTCGCTTGGTATCCGAAAGTTCGATCGTCCCACCGTTGATGACGTGACGGCCTTCGATCGCATAGTCGGTCAGTACAAGCGCGCACTCCTCACCACGAACGGCATTCGAGTGGAGGGCGAGAGATTTCACGATAGTGCCGAAGTGACGGCCCTTATCGCCGACATGATCTATCTGGAAAAGAAAAGGGACAAACGGGCGCGGGGGCAAACTGCCGTCATCTGGGTGAGTACCTTCCGCGATCCCATGGACTGCTCGTTTATCAATGTTCTGAACGAAGCGACCGGTGAGATGGTCCGTTTGCCGAACGTATTTCCCGAGTCAACTCTTGGATTGTCTTGGGCGCTGGCTAAGGAACTCAGACACTTCGCGGAACAGGAAAATCTCGACTACCACGACGAGGTCCAGCGGGCTCATGCGCGCCGTGAGATGTTCAAGCATTTCGAGAAAAAAGCGAAGGAAAACCCTAAATCCTCGAACAGGGCAGCGAAGAAATACTATGCGGAATCCCTCACGCTTGCCGCGGGCGACACGGTGCTCGAGGCGGAGGTTGCGCCGTCAACAAGTGGACGTAACGGCATAGCGACTACGTTACCAGCAAGTCTGCGTCGAGACCACGGGTTGGCCGCAATGGGAGATGTCAGAGGCGGTCAGAAGGCACTCAAGGCGGCTGCGAACACCCGGGAGAAAAAGAAGGCGGAGAAGCTGCGGCTTGAGGAACTTGCTGCGCGGGAAACCGCTGATCACGAACCAGAGTCGAAACTCAAACCTATCATCGAAATCGCAGATCAGTCGAAGACGTATTCCGCTGTTCCCACCGATACCGGAAGCAACGTTACCAACATGGAGGCCTACATGGCACGACGTCTCGCCGACAAGTCGAGGAGATACTGATGGAGATGGTTACTAGCAAGGGTCAAATCGAGGCTCGGTTCCGCTCGATGCGCATCATCCATCCGTTTGCCGAAGGCGCTTTCGACGTAATGGATCAGATGCGGGAGTGTAAACAGCTGTCTGAGGATGGTGAAGAGCAACTGGCAGGAACGTTGTTTGCAGACAGTCACGCCGGAAAATCGACAACGATGCGCATGTACTTAGAGACAAGAATCTACCCCGAATGCATCGCTCGCGGCATGTTTAAGCCTAACACGCCGATGGCGCATGTTCTCAAGCTCCAAAAACTCGTCCTCTTTATTGAGATACCGCCGGATACCCGGGTGAAAGCTTTGGTTTCTGCAGTGCTGCGGGCCCTCAACGATCCCAATCCGACAAAGGGCGATGTTGACGACATGATCTACCGCGCCGAACTCCTGCTGCGACGACACAAAGTCGAATTGCTGATCTTTGACGAGGTGGGACACTTGGTTGTCCCTCGAAAGGCGGGCGACCAGGCGATGAGGATACACAATCACCTGAAATCTTTCCTGAGAAAAGGGTATCCCGTGCTGTTCGTGGGCATCGAGGACGCGCGAATAAAGGTCTTCAATGAGAAGCAAATCGAACGACGTGAAATGAACGACATTGATTACCCCAAGCTCGACTATTCGATCGATAAACACAAGGAGCTGTTCAAGGACTTCTGTGCGGATTTCGCGATCAGTCTCATGGAAAAGGGAATCACGAGGGAGATGAGCGATTTCATCGGAGAGAACGACGAGATACTCCTGAGCCTGTTCCAAGCGTCGCTAGGGCTTTTCGGTGGTGTCGCCCGAATTGCGGAGAAAGCGTGCAAGCTAGTTTTCGACGAGGGTGCGGCGAAAGTGGAGGTTCGCCATCTCGAGGCGGCGGTCGACGGCTTGAATGGTTTTAAGAAGCAACGAAAGGGGGAACCAAAACCGAATCCGTTCAGACAGTCACTTGACGCATCGAACTCGGTGGCCGCCTATGCCGCTTGAACTCGATCACGTTGAACGGCTTGTTGAGACAATCGGGCGGCGGCTTTCTTTTCCAGTTGATCCGTTTCCTGGGGAGGGGCTGAGCGATCTGTTGTTTCGTGCCGCCTGCGAAAATGGATACGCGACGGTGAAATTATTAGCGGAGCTGCTGGGAATGCCCCCGACGAACCGCAGTCTTTCCCCGGCAGCAATCGCGAACAACATCGGGATGTTTGACCCTCAGAAGGTTTGCGAAATCCTCGGCTGCGCTCGGATCGACCCATTAAACATTTTCATTGACCGACAAAGTGAGAAGAGCTCGACGCACTTCCTATTTTTCGAACGTGAAGTTCGCACGGGGAGGTTCTTCAGCGTGGCACGACGAGTTTCGCCGTTGGCCCTCCGGCGATCCCTTCATCAGAAGGCCGCGTGGAGTGTTCGAGGACTAAGCTTTGATCCGGATACTCGCGAAGAGCTGCTGTGGCGATGTCCCAAATGCGGGAATGCACTGTGCCGAGTGCGTTCTCGTGCCGTTGAGGTCTGCGGTCACTGCTACAATCGCGGACACGTTGTTGATTTGCGGGGTTATCCTCAGGATATTGTCAAAGTAGAGGACGAAGAAGCTCTATCGTTTGTGATCAGCCTTATAAATCCGGAGGTTAAAGCACCGGCGATAACTGACCTTCCAGTACCCTTTGAGTTAGCAAAATTCGGTCCCGGGGCGTTGTTCGATCTCGCGGTGGGTCTCGCGAGGCAATTGTCTAAATACGATCCGCTCGCAGACCAATCGCGCGATGCAGGCGTACCCGCTCGTTACCTCGCTTTAGCTGGAAGGGCACTCTTGGAATGGCCGGAAAAACTTACAGAGTTGTCGAATGTCGCCTTTCGACTGAGGCTCGAGAGAACGCTGCACAACCCTCAACATATACACGAGAGCAGCGCGCTCCATAAGGAGAAGGTGTTCGGCCTGCTCAGATACTCGATTAGTCAGGGCTGCCACAGGGGGGAAACCGAACTTTGGAAGGTCGTTGCAGCCGCCGCAAATTTGTCGAAGGACCAGCGGGGTGCCGACTGCCTTATCGCGAACGGTTTTCCAGAATCAGGGATGACGTCCGCGGGAGCACTCCCCGCTCCTCTCTCCCCGGTTTTCAGGCAAGACAAACGAACGGTCGCGCGGCGCATCATCGAGGGCCAGAAATACCTACCACAAGGACCGGCCGGGGGGGCACCATCATTCCACGCAAACTACTACGTCGCTTCGGGAGCAAGAGCGATGAGACGTATATCGCAAGAAATTGATATTCCCCTGCCGTTTCTCATGGGGCTGGTAGAGGTGAATTTGCTCGAAGCGGTTGATCCGCATGTCGAACGTCTGGCCCTTCGCAAGGGTTGCGAACCTCCGACCACCTCCTTCCGCGATCGGCTCATAGCCGGCGGCGACGGGATATCTGTACCTGAAGGGGCGGCACCACTACAATCGGTGCTGGTACTGATCAATGGTCATGTTAACCCGTGGCCGGACCTGGCTAAAGCGTTACTCGACAAGAAAATTCCCTATTGGTACGGAGGGGCAGGGGTCAGGTTCCTCGATAGACTTTGGGTCAAGGACATCGAGGCTCTCTGGGAATTGTTGTCGTCCGCCGTGACAAGGTCAGAACTCTATGACGTCCCAGTGTGTTTCCATGAATTGGCGTCCTATCTAGGAGTGGCAATTTCGTCCATAACGCAACTCAAAGCGAAAGGATTTCTAGCTTCAGGAACATTGGGTTCTGCTTGGGAGTTGCGATCGAAATTCATCATGGTAAACGAAGTCAGAAGGCGGCTTTCTATACATGGAGAGGAAGCTTCCAACTCATCCATCGCGGCTGAACTTGCCAGGGCATCGATGCGCAGCGAGTATGTACGGGGCGCATCTCTTTACAAGCGAGAGGGCGTCGAAGCCTATTATGGATTTAGGCTCGCTCCTTTGATCACGCAAGGCCGGCAAGCTGAAAAGGCGACTGGAGCAGGTTGGTAAAATGGAATCAACGTTCACTCCGGCATCTCCGAAATTCAATGACTTATTGGAATCAATTCTTACCGCTCACGATAGCAGCCCTTGCCTATGACGGGCTTTGCACCTTCGAATTCGGCATCGCCTACGAGGTCTTCGGCCTGCCGCGTCCGGAGATGGGCGATAGCTGGTATCGCTTCTCCGTCTGCGGCATCGAGCCGGGGCCGCTGCGCGCCGCCGGCGGGTTGACGGTTGCCGTCGACAAGGGACTGGAGGTGCTTGAGGCGGCGGACCTGATCGTCGTGCCGGGCTGGCGGGCGATCGATGCGCCGGTGCCCGCGCCGCTCGCCGCAGCACTTAGAGCAGCCCATCAGCGCGGCGCGCGCATCATGTCGCTGTGCTCCGGCGTTGCGGTTCTGGCCGGATCAGGGCTGCTTGCCAATCGCAGGGCGACCACGCATTGGCGCTACGTCGCCTCGATCGCCGAGCGCTATCCCGACATCACCCTTGACGCCGATGTTCTCTACATGGACGAGGGCAGCCTGCTGACCGCGGCGGGCAGTGCGGCCGGCATCGATCTCTGCCTGCATGTGGTGCGCGGCGATTTCGGCCCGGATGCCGCCAACAGCGTGGCGCGACGGCTCGTCGTTCCGCCGCATCGTGAGGGCGGGCAGGCGCAGTTCATCGCGGCTCCCGTGCCGGAAGAGCGAGAGGGCATCCGTCTCGGGCCGCTGATCGAATGGATGCGGGAAAGCCTATCCGAGGAGCAGCCGATCAATCTGCTCGCCAAAAGAGCGGGCATGAGCATGCGCACCTTTCAACGCCGCTTCGAGGCCGCAACGGGTGAGAGTGTCGGCGAGTGGCTGCTGAAGGAGCGGCTGCGCTATGCGCGCGATCTCCTGGAGAAGGAGCTTGCGGTGTCGCTCGACGACATCGCGATATCAAGCGGCTTCGGCACGCTGGCGACGATGCGGCATCATTTTCGTCGGAGGCTGGGGACGAGCCCGAGCGCCTATCGGAAATCATTCTGCGGTTAGCGCGCCTCATGCTTGCAATTACGTCTGACTTCGCCTAAACGGGCGCTCTCTATTGTTCTGGAAAGGGAGCGCCACGATGACGAATATCTCCGCACGCCCCGAGAGGGTTTCGGCTTAAGTCGGCCAAGAGGCTGATGATGCCGGTTGAACATCGCCGTTTCCGGTGATGAAGACCACTCATATCCAGAGTTCATTATCATGGGCAATTCTATCGGGAGCGGAAGCTCCCTGATGACGTCGGCGTCGGATCCGGCGGTCATCAATCGTTTCTTTTCCAGTTCTGCCTGGATCGAAGGCGCCGCCTTGGACCAGCTCGACGAGATGTCGCGACTGCCGGGTGTTTCGGAAATCGCCGCCTTTCCGGATCTGCATCCCGGCAAATATGGTGCAACCGGCGTGGCCCTGTTGTCGTCCCGGCTGCACCCGCTGCTGATCGGCAACGATATCGGCTGCGGCATGTCGCTCTTCGGCCTCGATCTGCCGCTGCGCAAGCTGAAGATCGACAAGGCGGCGGAGCGGCTTCGCCGGTTCGAAGCGCAGGCCATCGGCGAGGGTCGCGGGTGGTTGGCCGAAACCGGGCTGCCGGCCGATCTGGCGCCCGATGCCTTGGGCACGATCGGCGGCGGCAACCATTTCTGCGAGTTGCAGGCGGTGGAAGATGTTGCCGAGGGCGGGCAGGCTGCCGGTCTCGACGATCAGGGCCTTTACCTGCTCGTTCATTCCGGCTCACGCGCCGTCGGCGCCGCGCTCTTCTCGCAGACGCTCGCCGCTCATTCGGGACTTGCCACCGGTCTCGATCCGGGTTCGGAGGCGGGCGCCGCCTGGCTTGCGAGCCATGACCGCTGCGTTGCCTGGGCATCGTTGAACCGGCGGCTGATCGCAGCGCGGGCCGCTGCAGCACTCCGCGCCGATCTGCGCCTGATCGCCGACATACCGCACAATCTCGTTCGTCGCTCAGATCGCGGGTTTGTCCATTACAAGGGCGCTGCGGCCGTCGCACCGGGCGAACTCGCGCCGGTTGCGGGATCGCGGGCGAGCCTCAGCCATGTGGTTGTCGCGAGCGCCGATATCGGCCGTTCGCTCGGCGGCATCTCTCTGCAAATTCCGAGGCAATCCGCCCCCTG